>NZ_NIBE01000026.1:77669-88790 GCF_002205115.1 Pseudomonas sp. DrBHI1 | reverse complement strand
CGCCTTCGGTCGCTTCTTCAATTCCGTCACCAAACCGGGCGCGCCCGCCGCCAGCGTCGAACTGCTGGAACAAGCCCGCGCCCAGGTCAAGCTGCCGATCGCCGTCATCGGCGGCATCACCCTCGACAACGCCGCCCCGCTGGTCGCCCATGGCGCCGACCTGCTGGCGGTAATCCACGGCCTGTTCGGTGCCGACAGCGCGCAGGAAGTCACCCGCCGCGCCCGCGCCTTCAACGCCCTGTTCGTTTCCTGATTTCGAGAGAAGACTCCATGTCCCGTTCCGAAGCCCTGTTCGCCCAAGCCCAGAAACACATCCCCGGCGGCGTCAACTCGCCGGTGCGCGCCTTCAAGAGCGTCGGCGGCACCCCGTTGTTCTTCAAGCACGCCGAAGGCGCCTACGTCATCGACGAGGACGACAAGCGTTATGTCGACTATGTCGGTTCCTGGGGCCCGATGATTCTCGGCCACGGCCACCCCGACGTGCTGGATGCCGTGCGCAGACAACTCGAGCACGGCCTGTCCTACGGCGCGCCGACCGCCATGGAAACCGAGATGGCCGACCTGGTCTGCTCGATCGTGCCGTCGATGGAGATGGTGCGCATGGTCAGCTCCGGCACCGAGGCGACCATGAGCGCCATCCGCCTGGCCCGTGGCTACACCGGCCGCGACGCCATCATCAAGTTCGAGGGCTGCTACCACGGTCACTCCGACAGCCTGCTGGTCAAGGCCGGTTCCGGCCTGCTGACCCAAGGCGTGCCAAGCTCGGCCGGGGTGCCGGCGGACTTCGCCAAACACACCCTGACCCTGCCGTTCAACGACATCGCCGCCGTCGAGAAGACCCTGGCCGACGTCGGCCAGAGCGTCGCCTGCATCATCGTCGAGCCCGTGGCCGGCAACATGAACTGCGTCCCCCCGGCGCCGGGCTTCCTCGAAGGCCTGCGTACGCTGTGCGACCAGCATGGCGTGGTACTGATCTTCGATGAAGTGATGACCGGCTTCCGTGTGTCGCTGGGTGGCGCCCAGGGCCACTACGGCATCACCCCGGACCTGTCGACCTTCGGCAAGATCGTCGGCGGCGGCATGCCGGTCGGCTGCTTCGGCGGCAAGCGTGAAATCATGGGTTGCATCGCCCCGCTGGGTCCGGTCTACCAGGCCGGCACCCTGTCGGGCAACCCGCTGGCGATGGCCGCGGGCCTGACCACCCTGAAGCTGATCAGCCGCCCGGGCTTCCATGACGAGCTGAGCGCCTTCACCAGCCGCATGCTCGATGGCCTGCAACAACGCGCCGATGCCGCCGGCATCCCATTCGTCACCACCCAGGCGGGCGCCATGTTCGGCCTGTACTTCAGCGGTGCCGACGACATCGTCACCTTCGACGACGTGATGGCAAGCGATGCCGAGCGTTTCAAGCGTTTCTTCCACCTGATGCTCGACGGCGGCGTGTACCTGGCGCCAAGCGCCTTCGAGGCGGGCTTCACCTCCATCGCCCATGGCGACAAGGAACTGCAGATCACCCTGGACGCCGCCGAAAAGGCCTTCGCTGCCCTGAAGTAAATAGCTGCCCCCCTTTGTGGGAGCTGCCTTGCCGCTCCCGCAAAGGTCAGTACCATCAATAAATCCCCATGCGCAATCAGTTGGCTCCCTCAACCCAGTAGAAATCTGAGTAAAACTTTGTAAGGTAGGCGCTGCTTATCCCATAATGTGCCACCAGAGACATTGGCCGTAGCTTTGCAGAGGTAAGTCGATCCCCATGAACCGCACCGGCCGCGCCCTGACCCTGGGCTGCCTGTTGCTTCTTCAGCCTCTGCTGACCTTGGCGGAGGGCGGAAACTCGTTGCTGATTCCAACGACGGGCCGCTGCACGCTCGATACCGCACCCGAAGACCTGCAGAACGCCCTGAAGGCCTGCGAGCAGACGGCGGAATCCGGGGATGCCGAAGCGCAGTACGAGCTGGGCGAGTTCTACTACAGCGGCACGCCGCGCCATCTCGACAAGGCGCTCAAGTGGTTCGAAAAGGCCTCGCTGCAGGGCCAGGGCCAGGCCCAGTACCGCCTGGGCTCGATGTTCTTCCATGGCGAAGGGGTCAAGGCCAATAACGTGCAGGCCTACATCCTGCTCAAGATCGCCGCGGTCAACGGCGCCGAAGACGCCCTGGACATGGCCGACGAAGTTACCGAGCAGATGCCCCGCGACGAGCTCGAGCACGCCACCCAGGTGCTCGGCCAGATCTTCCGCAAATACCTGCTGGAACTGCAGAACGCCGAAGGTCGCACGCCTTTCTCGCCCCTGCCCTGAGCCGCCCCGGCCCCTGCACGGCCCACCGGCATCACCGTTTCGTCAACTTGCCCTGCCATGATCGGCACGCGGATCGGAAGCGTCGCACCGACCCTTGATCGTTTCAGTGCTTTCGCCACTGCCACTCAAGGGTTATTCTTGAGTTCACATTCATTGCCGTCGAGCGGCTAAAAACGACCTTGAACGCACCCATACAACCCCATCGTTTCATCCTCGAACCCTTCGAGGCCCATCGTTTCGCCAACCTGTGCGGCCAGTTCGACGAGCACCTGCGCCTGATCGAACAACGCCTGGCCATCGAGATCCGCAACCGCGGCAATCAATTCGAACTGATTGGCGAACCCAAGACCACCTTCGCCGCCGAACAGTTGCTGCGCCGCCTCTATCGCGAGGCCAAGGCCACCGACCTGTCGCCGGAAACGGTCCATCTCTATCTCCAGGAGTCGACGGTCGAGACCCTCGAGAACCCGGCGGTCAACGAAGTCAGCGTTTCGCTGCGCACGCGCAAGGGCAACATCCGTCCGCGCGGCGTCAACCAGCAGCGCTACGTCAAAGAGATCCTGGCCAACGACATCAACTTCGGCATTGGCCCGGCCGGTACCGGCAAGACCTACCTGGCCGTGGCCTGCGCGGTCGATGCGCTGGAGCGCGAACAGGTGCGCCGCATCCTGCTGGTGCGCCCGGCGGTCGAGGCCGGCGAAAAGCTCGGCTTCCTGCCCGGCGATCTCGCCCAGAAGATCGACCCGTACCTGCGCCCTCTCTACGACGCGCTCTACGAAATGCTCGGCTTCGAGCACGTGGCCAAGCTCATCGAGCGCCAGGTGATCGAGATCGCGCCATTGGCCTACATGCGCGGCCGTACCCTGAACAACAGCTTCATCATCCTCGACGAGAGCCAGAACACTACCCTCGAGCAGATGAAGATGTTCCTCACCCGCATCGGCTTCGGCTCGACCGCGGTGATCACCGGCGACATCACCCAGGTCGACCTGCCCCGCGGCACCAAGTCGGGTCTGGCCCATGTGATCGAGGTGCTCAAGGACGTCCCGGGTATCAGCTTCACCCATTTCCAGCCCAAGGACGTGGTACGCCACCCGTTGGTGCAGCGTATCGTCGAAGCCTACGACCGCTTCGACGCCCGTCAGGCCAAGCCCGAGGCACCCGGCAAAGATGCTTGAACTCGACCTGCAACGGGCCACGGACGCCGCTACCCCCGATGACGCCGCCTTGCGCCGCTGGTGCGAACTTGCCCTGCGCCAGCGCAGCGCCGACTCGGAAATGACCATTCGCCTGGTCGACGAAGCCGAAGGCCGCGAGCTGAACCACACCTATCGGCACAAGGACTACGCAACCAACGTGCTGTCCTTCCCCGCCGACGTGCCCGACGAGCTGCTCGACATCCCGCTGCTGGGCGACCTGGTGATCTGCGTGCCGGTGGTCGAGCGCGAGGCCGCCGAACAGGGCAAGGCCCTGGAGGCGCACTGGGCGCACCTGGTCATCCACGGCTGCCTGCACCTGCTCGGCTACGACCACATCGAAGAGGATGAAGCCGAGGAAATGGAAGCGCTGGAACGGCAATTGCTGGCGGAACTGGGTCATCCGGACCCTTACGCCGACGACGAAACCGAAACAATCACACACTGATACTGCAAGGATCACGAGTAACCGCCATGAGCGAAGACCGATCGAGCAACGGGCAGAAGTCCTGGCTGGGTAAACTGACCCAGGCTTTTGCCCATGAGCCGAAAAACCGCCAGGAGCTCCTCGAGCTGCTGCGCGAAGCCCATCAGAACAAGCTGCTCGACAGCGAAGCGCTGACCATCGTCGAAGGCGCCATTCAGGTCGCCGACCTGCAGGTGCGCGACATCATGGTGCCGCGCTCGCAGATGATCAGCATCAAGGCCAGCCAGTCGCCGCGCGAGTTCCTGCCGGCGGTGATCGACGCCGCGCACTCGCGCTACCCGGTGATCGGCGAGAGCCATGACGATGTGCTCGGCATCCTGCTCGCCAAGGACCTGCTGCCGCTGATCCTCAAGGAGAACGGCGACAGCTTCAACATCAAGGACCTGCTGCGCCCGGCCACCTTCGTGCCCGAGTCCAAGCGTCTGAACGTGCTGCTGCGCGAGTTCCGCGCCAACCACAACCACATGGCCATCGTCATCGACGAGTACGGCGGCGTGGCGGGCCTGGTGACCATCGAGGACGTGCTCGAGCAGATCGTCGGTGATATCGAGGACGAGCACGATGTCGAGGAAGACAGCTACATCAAGCCGCTGCCCAGCGGCGACTTCCTGGTCAAGGCGCTGACGCCGATCGAGAACTTCAACGGGTTCTTCGACAGCGAATTCTCCGATGACGAGTTCGACACCGTCGGCGGTTTGGTGATGAGCGCTTTCGGCCATCTGCCCAAGCGCAATGAAACCACCGAGATCGGCGGCTACCGCTTCCGTATTCTCAACGCAGACAGCCGGCGGGTACACCTGCTGCGCCTGACCCCGATCAACCGTTAAGGACGAAAATGCGCTGGATCACCCGCCCCGGCTGGCCCGGTAACCTGCTGGCCATGGCGGCCGGCGCTTCCACCCTGCTGGCCCTGGCACCGTTCGACGTCTGGCCGCTGGCCATCCTCTCCATCGCCCTGTTCTACGCCGGCCTGCGCGAACTGACGCCGCGCCAGGCCTTGGGCCGTGGCTGGTGCTTCGGCTTCGGCCTCTACGGCGCCGGCACCTGGTGGATCTACGTCAGCATGAACACCTACGGGGGCGCCTCGCCACTGCTGGCGATCGCCCTGCTGCTGGCGTTCTTCGCCTGCCTGGCGTTCTTCTTCGCCTTGCCCGCCTGGCTCTGGGCGCGCTGGCTGCGCCGCGACGAGGCGCCACTGGCCGATGCCCTGTGCTTCGCCGCCCTGTGGTTGCTGCAGGAGGCCTTCCGTGGCTGGTTCCTCACCGGCTTTCCCTGGCTGTACGCTGGCTACAGCCAGCTCGACGGTCCACTCGCCGGCCTCGCCCCGTTGGGCGGCGTCTGGCTGGTGTCCTTCGTCCTGGCCTTGAGCGCCGCCTTGCTGTGCAACCTGTACCGCCTGCGTGAACGCCGTTCGTTCCTGGCGGTCGGCGCGGTGTTGCTGGTGGCGCCGTGGATCCTCGGCCTGGCCCTCAAGGACCATGCCTGGACCCAGCCGGTGGGCGATCCGCTGAAGGTCGCCGCCCTGCAGGGCAATGTCGAGCAGGACCTGAAATGGGACCCGGCGCACGTCAATGCACAACTGGCGCTGTACCGCGACATGAGCTTCAGCTCGAAACCCGTCGACCTGCTGGTCTGGCCGGAAACCGCCGTGCCGGTGCTCAAGGACCAGGCCCAGGGCTACATCGACATGATGGGCAGCTTTGCCGCCGAACGGCACTCGGCGCTGATCACCGGGGTACCGGTGCGGCAGATGGTCCACCATCAGCGCCGCTACTTCAACGGCGTCACCGTGACCGGCGAAGGCGACGGCACCTACCTCAAGCAGAAACTTGTGCCGTTCGGTGAGTACGTGCCACTGCAGGACATGCTGCGCGGCCTGATCGAGTTCTTCAACCTGCCGATGTCGGACTTCGCCCGCGGCCCCGAGGACCAGCCCCTGCTGCAGGCCAAGGGTTACCAGGTCGCCCCGTACATCTGCTACGAAGTGGTCTATCCCGAGTTCGCCGCCAGCCTTGCCGCACGCAGCGACCTGTTGCTGACCATCAGCAACGACACCTGGTTCGGTACATCGATCGGCCCGCTGCAGCACCTACAGATGGCCCAGATGCGTGCCTTGGAGGCCGGTCGCTGGATGATCCGCGCCACCAACAACGGCGTGACGGCACTGATCGACCCGTTCGGCAGGATCACCGCGCAAATCCCGCAGTTCCAGCGGGGCGTGCTGTACGGCGAAGTGGTGCCAATGCAACAGCTGACGCCCTACCTGCAATGGCGCTCGTGGCCGCTGGCGATCGTCTGCGTGCTATTGCTGGGGTGGGCGCTGCTGGCCGGGCGGATTGCCAAGACAGTCTGATCGACACCCCCTGTAGGAGCGGCCTTGTGTCGCGAAAGGGCTGCGAAGCAGCCCCAGCGGTCTTTGCGTCGACAATGAGATCCTGGGGCCGCCTTGCGGCCCTTTCGCGACACAAGGCCGCTCAGAGGGTGTGTACGCTGGACATCAGTAGAACAACCGATACCCCAGCAACCCCACCGCCTCGTTCAGCAACTGCCCGCTCTGCCACATGGCCCGGCTTTCCGGCAGCAACCCGGCGAACGGTCGCGCATGATCGCGCCCGAGGAAGCCCACCGGCGCCGACACCACCTCGAACCCGGCCCGCTCGAAGCTCCAGCGCGAACGCTGCATGTGCCAGGCCTGGGTCACCACCACCACGCGCCTGATGCCCAGTGGCTGCAACACCTTGGCGCTGAACTCGGCGTTTTCCCAGGTGGTGCGGCTAGCCTCCTCCTTCCAGGTGACCTTCACAGCAAAGTCGGCCACCAGCCGGTCAGCCATCAGCTGAGCTTCACTGGGCGGCGTGCCATAGTGCAAGCCACCGCTGGTCAGCACCGGCAACCCCGAGGCCTTGGCCAGCTGGGCGGCATAGCGCATGCGCTCCAGCGCGATGTAGGTCGGCTGGTCGGTGCCTTCCCACGCTGGATCACCGCGCTCGCGCCCGGCCCCCAGGATCACGATGGCATCGGCCCTGGTCGCCAGACTCGACCATTCATCGGCCCTCAACGCTGGCTCTGTTTCAAGGGCCCGGGCAACCTGCTCGACAGTCAACGGCAGGCTCATCAACCACAAGCCCCCCAAGCCCAGGGCAAAACAGGCCACCGCCAGACGCGGACGGCGACGGCGCCACCACCAGGCAGCCAGCAACAGCAGGAACAGGATGCCGGGCGGCATCAGCCATTGTTTGATGAAAAAGCGCAGCGGCATCACACACCTCCATGGAAGGCGTGCAGCCTAAGAGGATCGGCACCGGGCCTCAAGGGCAACCGGCGCCGATCGATGCATGCATTGCGTAAAACCGGCGCGTCGATCCGCGCCTGCAACCCTGAACGGCTATCGGAACGGCAACGTCCTGGAGCTGGCTGGAGCGCCGGAGCGCTTGCGGTCCTTGAGCCAGACGATCCTGGCCGAGGAAGGCTCCGGTTGCGGGTAGGCACCGGCACTGGCAAAACGGCTCTCCGGAAGGGTTTCCAGATAGGCCTTGATGACCTCGAACTCGGCATGACTCAGGCCACGCAACTCCAGTTCGGCAGGCATCTCGTCGCGCAATCGCACCGAGGTCCTGGCCACTTCCAGTGCCAGGCCAAGGCGGTCGATCAGGCGTTCATATAGCTCCGGCTTGTTTGCGGTTAGTTGCGACTCTCCCATCCGTTCACCTCATTGAAGGTAAGAATATCTCCCCCCACAGATGAGCTTAGCGTCACTCGCAAAAGCGACCGGGCGCCGCGACCAACGGCCCGGGCGACGGGCAATGCAATCAGGGTTTCCCACGACGCGCGGCGCTCATGTATGCTACGGCGTTCACTCTCATAAGATACCGGAGTGCCGGACGCAGCGAGGTCGAGCTGCCTGGAACATGTCTCTTATTCCTCTCAATACAAAGTAGCCATGCACGAACAATACACGCCCCGTGATGTAGAAGCCGCCGCCCAGAATGCCTGGGACGAGCAACAATCGTTCGCTGTCACCGAACAGCCAGGCAAAGACACGTACTACTGCCTATCGATGTTCCCGTACCCGAGCGGCAAGCTACACATGGGCCACGTGCGCAACTACACCATCGGTGACGTGATCGCCCGCTACCAGCGCATGCTGGGCAAGAACGTCCTGCAACCGATGGGCTGGGACGCTTTCGGCATGCCGGCGGAAAACGCCGCGATGAAGAACAACGTCGCCCCGGCCAAGTGGACCTACGAGAACATCGACTACATGAAGACCCAGCTCAAGAGCCTGGGTCTGGCCATCGACTGGTCGCGTGAAGTCACCACCTGCAAGCCGGACTACTACCGCTGGGAGCAGTGGCTGTTCACCCGCCTGTTCGAGAAGGGCATCATCTACCGCAAGAACGGCACCGTGAACTGGGACCCGGCGGACCAGACCGTACTGGCCAACGAGCAGGTCATCGACGGCCGTGGTTGGCGTTCGGGCGCGCTGATCGAGAAGCGCGAAATCCCGATGTACTACTTCCGCATCACCGACTACGCCGACGAGTTGCTGGAAAGCCTCGATGAGCTGCCGGGCTGGCCCGAGCAGGTCAAGACCATGCAGCGCAACTGGATCGGCAAGTCCCGCGGCATGGAGGTGCAGTTCCCGTACGACCAGGCCAGCATCGGTCACCCGGGCACCCTGAAGGTCTTCACCACCCGCCCGGACACCCTGATGGGCGCGACCTACGTGGCCGTCGCCGCCGAACACCCGCTGGCCACCCAGGCCGCCCAGGGCAACCCGGCGCTGCAGGCGTTCATCGACGAGTGCAAGAGCGGCAGCGTCGCCGAGGCCGACATGGCCACGCAGGAGAAGAAAGGCATGGCCACTTCCCTGTTCGTCGAGCACCCGCTGACCGGCGAAAAACTGCCGGTGTGGGTCGCCAACTACGTATTGATGCACTACGGCGACGGCGCGGTCATGGCCGTGCCGGCCCATGACGAGCGCGACTTCGAGTTCGCCCACAAGTACAACCTGCCGGTCAAGGCAGTGGTGCGCACCAGCGTCGGCGACGAAGTCGGCAGCGAGTGGCTGGCCGCCTACGGCGAGCATGGCCAGCTGATCAACTCCGGCGAGTTCGACGGCCTGGACTTCCAGGGCGCCTTCGACGCCATCGAGGCCGCGCTGATCCGCAAGGACCTGGGCAAGTCGCGCACCCAGTTCCGCCTGCGCGACTGGGGCATCAGCCGCCAGCGCTACTGGGGCTGCCCGATCCCGATCATCCACTGCCCGTCCTGCGGCGACGTACCTGTGCCGGAAGACCAGCTGCCCGTCACCCTGCCGGAAAACGTTGTCCCAGACGGCGCCGGCTCGCCGCTGGCGCGTATGCCCGAATTCTATGAGTGCACCTGCCCGAAATGCGGCACCGCGGCCAAGCGCGAAACCGACACCATGGACACCTTCGTGGAGTCGTCCTGGTACTTCGCCCGCTACGCCTCGCCGAACTACGACAAGGGCCTGGTCGACCCCAAAGCCGCCAACCACTGGCTGCCGGTGGACCAGTATATCGGCGGTATCGAACACGCAATCCTGCACCTGCTGTACGCGCGCTTCTTCCACAAGCTGATGCGCGACGAAGGCCTGGTGACCTCCAACGAGCCGTTCAAGAACCTGCTGACCCAGGGCATGGTCGTCGCCGAAACCTACTACCGTGTCGCCAGCAACGGTGGCAAGGACTGGTTCAACCCGGCCGACGTCGAGGTCGAGCGTGACGCCAAGGCCAAGATCATCGGCGCGCGCCTGAAGACCGACGGCCTGCCGGTGGAAATCGGCGGCACCGAGAAGATGTCGAAGTCGAAGAACAACGGCGTCGACCCGCAATCGATGATCGAGCAGTACGGCGCCGATACCTGCCGCCTGTTCATGATGTTCGCCTCGCCGCCCGACATGAGCCTGGAGTGGTCCGACTCCGGCGTCGAGGGTGCCAGCCGCTTCCTGCGCCGCGTCTGGCGCCTGGCCCAGGCCCATGTGACCCAGGGCCTGCCGGGCCCGCTGGACATCGCCGCCCTGAGCGACGAGCAGAAGGTCATCCGCCGCGCCATCCACGCCGCCATCAAGCAGGCCAGCACCGACGTGGGCCAGTACCACAAGTTCAATACCGCCATCGCCCAGGTGATGACCGTGATGAACGTGCTGGAAAAGGCCCCACAGGCCACCGCCCAGGACCGCGCGCTGCTGCACGAAGGCCTCGAGGCCGTCACCCTGCTGCTGGCACCGATCACCCCGCACATCTCCCACGAGCTGTGGAAGGCGCTGGGCCATGATCAGGCGGCGATCGACGCGGCCTGGCCGACCGTCGACGAAAGCGCCCTGGTGCAGGACACCGTGACCCTGGTGGTGCAGGTCAACGGCAAGCTGCGTGGCCAGGTCGAAATGCCGGCCGCCGCCAGCCGCGAGGACATCGAAGCCGCCGCCCGCAGCAACGAGAACGTCCTGCGCTTCACCGACGGCCTGACCATCCGCAAGGTCATCGTCGTACCGGGCAAACTGGTCAACATCGTCGCCAACTGATGGCAACGCCCGCCTGCACACCCTGCAGGCGGGCGTAATCGGTCCACGAGGGAGCTACACACATGATCAAACGCAATCTGCTGGTAATGGGCCTGGCTGTCCTGCTCAGCGCCTGCGGTTTCCAGCTGCGCGGCACAGGCACCACCGAGCTGACCATCAAGGAACTGGACCTCAGCGCACGCAACGCCTATGGCGAAACCGTCACCCAACTGCGCCGCACGCTGCAGAACAGCGGCGTGAAGGTCTACGCCGGTGCACCATACAAGCTCGTGCTTACCAATGAGCAGGAGACCCAGCGCGCTGCGACCTACACGGGCGGTAACCGCTCGGCCGAATACGAGCTGACCACCGTGCTGAACTATGTGGTCGAAGGCCAGAACGACACCGTGCTGCTGGAAGACAAGCTGCAAGTGCAAAAGTACTACGTGTATGACGGCAACAACATCAACGGCTCAGGCCAGGAGGCAGCGCAGGTCCGCCAGGAAATGCGTCGCGACCTGGTGCAGGGCATGATGGTTCGCCTGCAGCAGCTTACCCCGGCACGTCTGGACGACCTTCAGCGCAAGGCTGACGAGCGCGCCAAAGCCGAGGCCCG
>NZ_NIBE01000026.1:0-77659 GCF_002205115.1 Pseudomonas sp. DrBHI1 | reverse complement strand
AAGCCCAGCGCATCCAGGACGAGACACCCCAGCAATCGCCACTGGAAGTCCCGGCTCCCTGAGCCTGAACGGGGCACCTGAGGTGCCCCGCCTCTCCCCATGAAGCTCGCGCCCGCCCAACTCAGCAAACACCTGCAAGGCCCGTTGGCGCCTGTCTATATCGTCAGCGGCGACGATCCGCTGCTGTGCCAGGAAGCCGCCGACGCCATCCGCAGCGCCGCGCGCCAGCAGGGCTATGACGAACGCCAGGTGTTCAGCGCCGACGCCAATTTCGACTGGGGCAACCTGCTGCTGGCCGGCGCCAGCCTGTCGCTCTTTGCCCAGCGCCGATTGCTGGAACTGCGCCTGCCCTCGGGCAAGCCCGGCGACAAGGGCGCCGCCGCGCTAATGGAATACTGCGCCAATCCGGCCGAAGACACACTGCTGCTGATCAGCCTGCCCAAGCTCGACGGCAGCGCGCAGAAGACCAAGTGGGGCAAGGCGCTGATCGAAGGCGCGCACTGTCAGTTCATACAGATCTGGCCGGTGGACGCCCAGCAGTTACCGCAGTGGATCAACCAGCGCCTGTCACAGGCCGGCCTGTCAGCCCAGCGTGATGCTGTCGACCTGATTGCCGCTCGGGTCGAGGGCAACCTGCTGGCGGCCGCCCAGGAGATCGAAAAGCTCAAGCTGCTGGCCGAAGGCAACCAGATCACCGTGGAGACCGTCCAGGCCGCCGTCGCCGACAGTGCCCGTTTTGATGTCTTCGGTCTGGTTGACGCCATTCTCAACGGCGAGGCGGCCCATGCCTTGCGCATGCTCGAAGGGTTGCGCGGCGAAGGCGTGGAGCCGCCGGTGATTCTCTGGGCCCTGGCCCGCGAGCTGCGCCTGCTGGCGGGGCTTGCACAGCAGTTCAGCCAGGGCGTACCGCTGGACAAGGCATTCAGCCAGGCCCGCCCGCCGGTGTGGGACAAACGTCGTCCGTTGGTGAGCAAGGCCTTGCAGCGCCTCTCCGCGCAGCGCTGGGCCATGCTGCTGCAGGATGCCCAGCGTATCGATGCGCAGATCAAGGGACAGGCCGAGGGCTCGCCGTGGACCAGCCTGGCTCGCTTGTCCCTGCTCATGGCCGGACAGCGCTTGGCACTGCCTGCCGAATAAAGCGCATCGCGGGCAGTCCGCCGCCATAAACACAATCAATTGGCTCACGTAGCGCGACAGGCCTAAAGTGCGCCCGCCATCCACCCAGACCGGGAACCCGCCATGAGCAAGAAGCCGAAAAAGCACGGCCCCAACAAGGCCAAGTCCATCGTCGCCCAACCGCTGTTCCGCTGCCGCCAGGAACGGCCGGAAAAAGGCAAAGGCAGCTACCGCCGCGAAGCCTTCCAATCGAGAGATTGGGAGGCTTCCTGCTTTATGGCGGCATGAAAGGCATGAAATGCGCAGGCATGGTATGGTCGGCACCTGACCTGCAATTCTGGATCCGTGCATGCCCTCTCGTCTCACTCTCCGCTGGCAACCCCGCCAGCTGATCGCGGCCACAAGCTTCATCCTGCTCGTCGCCTGCGCCGAGAAACCCACCGCCGCCGACGCCCTGCCGCTGGCGCCCGCCCAGCCCGCTCCCGTCGTCACCCTGCCCGGCACCGCGCCCGAGGCAAGCAGTGAAATCCAGCCCCTGCAGACCTTCGCCCAATGGCAGGCCGGCTTCCGCCAGCAAGCCCTGCAGGCCGGTATCAGTGCCAACCTGTTCGACCGCGCCTTCCTCGGCGTCACCCCGGACATGGACGTGATCAAGGCCGACCGCAGCCAGCCCGAGTTCACCCGCCCGGTCTGGGAATACCTGGACGGCGCCCTGTCGCCACTGCGCGTGCGCAACGGCAAGAAACTGCTCGAGCAAAATGCCGAGCTGCTGGCCCGCATCGAGCAGCGCTACGGTGTCGATCGCCAGGTCCTGGTCTCGGTATGGGGCATGGAAAGCAACTTCGGCCAGTTCCAGGGCAGCAAGTCGGTGATCCGCTCACTGGCCACCCTGGCCTATGAGGGCCGCCGCCCACAGTTCGCCCAGGACCAGCTGATCGCCGCCCTGCAGATCCTGCAGAACGGCGACATCCAGCCCGACGCGATGCGCGGCTCCTGGGCCGGCGCCATGGGTCAGACCCAGTTCATCCCGACCACCTATCTTACCCACGCGGTGGACTTCGACGGTGACGGCCGCCGCGACATCTGGAACAGCACCGCCGACGCCCTGGCATCCACCGCGCACTACCTGCAGGCGTCCGGCTGGAAGCGTGGCCAGCCTTGGGGCTTCGAAGTGCAGGTGCCCGCCGGCTTCGACTACTGGCTGGCCGATGGCAGCCAGCGCAAGAGTGTCAGCGAATGGCTGCAGCTGGGCGTGAAACTGCCTGCCGGTACCACGCTGCCCGCCGGCAGCAGCCAGCTGTCCGCCGCCCTGCTGCTGCCTGCGGGCGCCCGTGGGCCGGCGTTCCTGGTGCTGGACAACTTCCGCGCCATCCTCAAGTACAACAATTCGTCGTCCTACGCGCTGGCGGTCAGCCTGCTGGGAGATCGCTTCTACGGGTGGGGGTTCATTGCCGGCAGCTGGCCGAAAGAAGACCTGCCATTGAGCCGCAGCGAACGAATCGAGCTGCAGACCTTGCTCAATGCCAAGGGGCATGAAGCAGGCAATCCGGATGGGATCATCGGCGCCAATACCCGCAAGGCGATCCGCACTGCCCAGCAGGCGCAGGGTTGGCCAGCGGATGGGTATCCGACGCACAAGCTGCTCGATAGCCTGCGTCGCTAGAGGAACGCGGGGGCGCTCTGCGCCCCATTCGCGGTACAGACCGAATTGGGCTGCCAAGCAGCCCAAGCGATCTCAACCCCTGAACAGATCCTGCAACAGCACCAGACTCTGCTCTTCGGCATCCAGCCGCACTTTTGCACCCAACGGCAAGCACACATTCGGATCACAGTGCCCACTGCGCCACCCGGCCAGCACCGGCACCCCGAGCGGACCGAAGATATCCAACAGCAGCGGCGTCAACGCCGCCACCGTGATCCCGGCAAAGTCCCCCACCAGCACTCCTCGCACCCCTTCCAGCTTGCCGGCCAGGCGCAGCTGGGTCAGTAGCCGGTCGACACGGTAGAGCGGCTCGTTGACGTCCTCGATAAACAGGATGCTGTCCTGGGTATCGACTTGCGCCAGCGTCCCCAGCGTGGCACCGAGCAGCGACAGGTTGCCACCCACCAGACGCCCGCTGGCAGCCCCGGGCACCACGCTGGTGAGCGGGAACTCGACAGGATGGCCAATAGCATCGCCCGCCCCCAGACGCCCCCGCAATTGCCCGAACAGTGAGCTGACGGTCGGCTCAAGCTTGCCCCCCAGCAGGTCGGCATTGAGCATGGCGCCATGGAAGGCCAGCATCCCGGCATGTCGGTTGAGCGCCGAATGCAGGGCGGTGATGTCGCTGTAACCTACCAACGGCTTGGGACGGCGACGGATCAGTTCGAAGTCGATGCGGTCCAGCAGGCGCATGCTGCCGTAACCGCCGCGCATGCACAGGATGGCGTCGATATCCGGGGCACTGAACGCATCGTGCAGGTCGCGCAGGCGCTGCTCGTCGCCGCCGGCAAGGTAACCGTCCGCCTGCAGCACTCCAGGGTAGATGCGGCATTGCTGACCACGCTCTTCGAACCATTGACGGGCCTTGTCGGTATCCAGCCGCGCCGGCCCAGCCGGTGCGACGATGGCGAAGCAGGCGTTGTCAGGCAAGGCCTTGGGCAACAGGTATTCAGCAGTTTCCAGGCAGTTCATCGCGCCACTCCTTGCAGCTTGTCGCTTGAAACAGATCGCTCAAAAACAAAAATGCCGATGCCGCCTTCCGGCGCGCATCGGCATGTCCCGCTCAAGCCCGGTTCAGAGCTTGATCTTGGCTTCGTGGGCCTGCTGATCGGCGTGGTACGACGAGCGCACCAGCGGGCCGGAGGCGACGTTCTTGAAGCCCATCTTGTAACCTTCCTCGGCGAACCAGGCGAAGGTGTCCGGGTGCACGAAGCGCTGTACCGGCAGGTGGTTGCGCGACGGCTGCAGGTACTGGCCGAGGGTCAGCATGTCGATGTCGTGCTCGCGCATCCGGTGCATGACCTCGATCACCTCGTCGTCGGTCTCGCCCAGGCCCAGCATCAGGCCGGACTTGGTCGGCACGTGCGGGACCATCTGCTTGAACTTCTGCAGCAGGTCCAGCGACCAGTCGTAGTCCGAGCCAGGACGCGCGGCCTTGTACAGGCGCGGCACGGTCTCGAGGTTGTGGTTGAACACGTCCGGCGGGGTCTGCGCGGTGATTTCCAGCGCCACGTCCATGCGCCCACGGTAGTCCGGTACCAGGGTTTCCAGCTGGACGCCCGGCGACAGCGCACGGATTTCGCGGATGCAGTCGGCGAAGTGCTGGGCACCGCCGTCACGCAGGTCGTCGCGGTCCACCGAGGTGATCACCACGTACTTCAGACGCAAGTCGGCGATGGCGATGGCCAGGTTCTTCGGCTCGTCCAGGTCCAGGGGCTTCGGACGGCCGTGGCCAACGTCGCAGAACGGGCAGCGGCGGGTGCAGATGTCGCCCATGATCATGAAGGTCGCGGTGCCGCCGGAGAAGCACTCGCCCAGGTTCGGGCAGGAGGCCTCTTCGCACACGCTGTGCAGCTTGTGCTTGCGCAGCAGTTGCTTGATGCGGTCGACCTCCGGCGAAACCGGGATGCGTACGCGAATCCAGTCGGGCTTTTTCGGCAGCTCTTCGGTGGGGATGATTTTCACCGGGATGCGCGCCACCTTCTCGGCGCCGCGCAGTTTCACGCCGGCCTCGACTTTTTTGGGCGCAGGGCGCGGAGTCACGTCTTGCGTGGGGATCAGGTTCGGCACGGCTTCTTGCACAGTTGTCATAATCAGTCGATTCCGCCCGTGAGGGTCGTCTGCTCAGCATAGTCGAGGTGCCTGACCAGCTGTCCGCGCAGCCTTGTCCTGACCTCGTCGAGTTCGATCGGGCCTGCCAGGTCACGCAGCTGGGTCATGGCCAGCCCCGCATACCCACAGGGGTTGATTCGGCGGAATGGCGCAAGGTCCATGTCCACGTTCAGGGCAAGGCCGTGGAAGGAACGACCGTTGCGAATTCGAAGGCCAAGGGACGCGATCTTCGCGCCATCGACGTAGACGCCCGGGGCATCGGGCTTGGCCGCGGCCTGCACACCGTAGCTGGCGAGCAGGTCGATGAGCGTCTGCTCGATGCGGCTGACCAGCTCGCGCACGCCGATGCTCAGGCGCCGCACATCCAACAGCAGGTAGGCCACCAGTTGGCCGGGGCCGTGGTAGGTGACCTGGCCGCCGCGGTCAGTCTGCACCACCGGGATTTCCCCCGGGATCAGCAGGTGCTCGGCCTTGCCGGCCTGGCCCTGGGTGAATACCGGCGGGTGCTCGACCAGCCAGACTTCGTCCTGGCTGTCCGGGCCGCGTTGCTCGGTAAAGCGGCGCATGGCCTCCAGCACCGGTTCATAGGGCTGCAGGCCAAGATCGCGAATACCGAGCACACCGGACATCACAGCACCATTTTCACGATGCCGGTGGCACGCAGGGCACTGTTGATGTCGTGCAGCTGGTTCTCGCTCTCGGCAACGATATGCAGTTGTACCGTGGTGTACTTGCCTTCCTTGCTCTGGCGCTCGGCCAGGGTCGACAGGTCGACCTTGGCGTGCTTGCTGAGGATCTCGATCACGGTGTCGCGGAAACCGACAACGGTGTCGCCGATCACCTTGATCGGGTAGTCCTCGCAGGGGAATTCGATCTTGTGCGACTTGACGTCTTCTTCGCTCATGGCGGAAACGGCCTCGTAAGCCGTGGCAGCAACATCGCCCCCGCCTGGTTCACGGGGGCGTGCAGGTCACGTATCAGTTGAACAAACCGTAGAAGAACAGGCGGATGCTATCCCACATACGGCCGAAGAAACCAGCTTCCTCCACGCCGTCGAGGGCGATGAGGTCAGCGCTGTGAACCACTTTCTCGTCCAGTTTGACTTCCACTTTGCCGATCACGTCACCTTTGGCGATTGGAGCGGTCAGTTGCGGATTCATGGTCATCGAAGCCTGGAGGCGTTTCAATTGGCCTTTAGGCATGGTCATGGTCAGGTCGTTGGCCAGGCCGGCTTTCACCTGATTGGTCGCGCCTTTCCATACCTGGGCCTGGGTCAGCTCGGTACCTTTCTGGTAGAAGGTCTGGGTTTCGAAGAAGCGGAAACCGTAGGTCAGCAGCTTCTGGGTCTCGGCGGCGCGGGACTGCTCGCTGTTGGTGCCGAACACCACGGCGATCAGGCGCTGGCCGTCACGCACGGCCGAGGCGACCATGCAGTAGCCGGCTTCGTCGGTGTGGCCAGTCTTCAGGCCATCGACGGTCTTGTCGCGCCACAGCAGCAGGTTGCGGTTAGGCTGCTTGATGTTGTTCCAGAAGAACTCTTTCTGCGAGTAGATGGCGTAGTGCGCCGGATCTTCGTTGATGATCGCGCGCGCCAGCAGGGCCATGTCGTGGGCCGAGGAGTAGTGCTCCGGGTTCGGCAGGCCGGTCGGGTTCATGAAGTGGCTGTTGGCCATGCCCAGGTCGGCGGCGGTCTTGTTCATCATGTCGGCGAAGGCGTCTTCGCTGCCGGCGATGTGCTCGGACAGGGCGACCGAGGCATCGTTGCCAGACTGGATGATGATGCCGTGCAGCAGGTCGCTGACGGTCACCTGGCTGCCGACCTTGATGAACATGCGCGAACCGCCGGTACGCCAGGCGTTCTCGCTGACGGTCACCGGGTCGTTCTCGCCGATCTGACCGCGACGGATGTCGAGGGTGGCGATGTAGGCGGTCATCAGCTTGGTCAGGCTGGCCGGCGGCAGGCGTTCGTCACCGTTGTTCTCGACCAGCACGTTGCCGCTGGACGCGTCCATCAGTACATAGGACTTGGCGGCCAGTTGCGGTGGTGCCGGCATCATCTGCTCCGCTGCGAACGCAGCGGGCATGATCATCAGCAGAACGGGCAGGCAAAGTCGTTTGGCAAGGTTGGTGATGTTCATCCGTCTCTCGTAAATCGCTAATGGTCTGATGTTCCGTGGGCAAGTTCGTTTGCCCAGCGCCCCGTCAGTCTAGTTTTATGGCCGATGGCCTGGCCCGACAGTGCGACGTAATGCCGCTGCGGGCAAAAGCGGGCATTGTACATGTCATTGCCCGGCAATTCATGAACAAACCGACAGGTCGGCGTGTCGATTCATCGCGGGGCAAGCCCGCTCCCACGCCATCTGCAAGGCGGAACGTGGGAGCGGGCTTGCCCCGCGATTGCTCTCAATCAGTGACGACCTTGGCCTGGCCGAGATTGGCCAGGCGAATGCTGTCCTGCGCCTGCTGGATCTCACCCTGGCTGTTGATCGGCCCCAGGCGCACCCGGTGCAAGGTCTGCTGGTTGCGCACCACCGAGCTGATGAACACCGGTGCGCTGACCATGGTGCTCAGCTTCGAGCGCAGCAACTCGGCAGCATCCGGGTTGGCAAACGCGCCCACTTGCAGGATGCTGCCACCGCTGGCGTTCGGCACGTTGTTGCCACCCACCTGCACCGGCACCACCGGCGCCGCGTGCTGTTGCGGCGGCGGGGTCCACTGCTCGACCCGACCGGTGCTGGCAGGAAGCGGCTGGGCCTGGGCCACCTGCGGCTCCTTGAGCACCATCGGCGGCTGCTGGCCACGCTGGGCCCACCATTGCTGCGGATCGATGCCTTCGACGCGTACATGGGCAGTGCCGATCTCGGCATAGCCGAGCTTCTTGGCCGCGGCGTAGGACAGGTCGATGATGCGGTCGGAGTAGAACGGGCCACGGTCATTGACCCGCAGGATCACGCTACGGCCGTTGGCCAGGTTGGTCACCCGCACGTAGGCAGGCAGCGGCAGGGTCTTGTGCGCCGCGCTCATGCCATACAGGTCGTACAGCTCACCGTTGGCGGTGTTCTGCCCATGGAACTTGGTGCCGTACCAGGAGGCAGTACCCTCGGCGCGGTAGTTGCGCGAGTCCTGCATCGGGTAGTAGGTCTTGCCCAGCACCGTGTAGGGGTTGGCCTTGTAGTTGCCGGTATGCACGGTCGGCGTGGCGTCGGGGATCTTGTTCACGTCCACATCCCACCAAGGCGCGCCGTCCTTGTGCGCGCGGTTGATGTCCAGGCCCGGCTGCGCACGCACGGTGTTGCCGCTCTGCGGGGTGGAGGGCCGGCTCGACGAGCAACTGGCCAGTACCAGGCCGACGGCGACGCAGGTGAGCAGTTTTGCGGTATTGACGGTGAAGAGTTCGCGCATTTACTTGACGCCCCGTGCCAGAACCAGCTGTTCCGAAAGCTGATGCACCGCCATGGCATACATCACGCTGCGGTTGTAGCGAGTGATCGCGTAGAAGTTTTTCAGGCCCATCCAGTACTCGGGGCCATCCGCGCCTTCCAGGCGGAAGGCGGTGACCGGCAGATCATCGCGCAACGCATCATGACCCGACCAGCCCAGCGCCCGCAACTGCGCGACAGTCCTGGTCGGCTCGATGCCGGTGGTCAGGCCTTCGTCGGCCCGCGCGCCGGCCACGTCGGCGCGGCTGACCACAGGCTCCCCGGGCACCCAGCCGTGGCGCTTGAAGTAGCTGGCGACACTGCCGATGGCATCGTCCGGGTTGTTCCAGATATTGATGTGGCCGTCGCCGTCGAAGTCCACGGCATAGGCGCGGAAGCTACTCGGCATGAACTGCGGCAGGCCCATGGCGCCGGCGTAGGAACCCTTGAGCGTAAGCGGATCGAGCTGTTCCTCGCGGGCCAGCAGGAGGAACTCGCGTAGCTCCTTGCGGAAGAATTCGGCCCGCGGCGGGTAGTCGAAACCGAGCGTGGACAGGGCATCGATGACCCGGTAGTTGCCGGTGTTGCGGCCGAAGAAGGTCTCCACGCCGATGATCGCGACGATGTATTGCGCCGGCACACCGTATTCCTGCTCGGCGCGGGCCAGCACGGCTTCGTGCTGGCGCCAGAAGTCCACACCGCGGGCGATGCGCGCGTCGGTGATGAACATCGGGCGGTACTCCTTCCACGGTTTGACGCGCTCGGCCGGCCGCGAAATCGCGTCGAGGATCGCCTGCTTGCGTTGCACCTCGCGGAACACGCCCATCAGCTGCTCCCCGGCAAAGCCGTAGTCGCGGGTCATCTCGCCAACGAACTCGGCCACCTGCGGCGAGCCATCGTAGTCGCCGGCATTGGCCTGCTGGATTGCGCCGAACAGCCCCATCGCGCCGAACCACGGCGCCAGGCGGGCAGCCCAGCCACGCACTGCTTGCATGAAATTCTTCACCTTTTTCAAACCTGTGCAATCCACTTGCGGTGCGTATGGATCGACATGAGAACGCCAAACGCTGACAGCAGCGTCACCAACGAAGTTCCGCCATAGCTGATGAAGGGCAGCGGCACGCCCACCACGGGCAGGAGGCCGCTGACCATACCGATATTGACGAACACATAAACAAAGAAGGTCATGGTCAGGCTGCCCGCGAGCAGCTTGCCGAACAGGGTCTGGGCCTGAGCCGTGATCATCAACCCGCGGCCAATCAGCAGGATGTAGATCAGCAGCAGCAGACAGATGCCGACCAGGCCGAACTCCTCGCCGAGCACGGCGATGATGAAGTCGGTGTGGCTTTCCGGCAGGAAGTCCAGGTGCGACTGGGTGCCCAGCAGCCAGCCCTTGCCAAACACCCCGCCCGAACCGATCGCCGCCTTGGACTGGATGATGTTCCAGCCGGTGCCCAGCGGGTCGCTTTCCGGGTCGAGAAAGGTCAGTACGCGCTGCTTCTGGTAGTCGTGCATGACGAAGAACCACATCGCCACCGCCACCGGCACCGCCGCTGCGATCACGCTGACGATCCAGCGCCAGCGCAGGCCGCCCATGAACAGCACGAAAGCGCCGGAGGCGAGGATCAACAGCGCCGTGCCCAGGTCCGGCTGGCGCACGATGAGGATGAACGGCACGCCAATCAGGACCAGGCTGATCGCCACATGCTTGAGGTGAGGCGGCAAGGTGCGCTTGGACAGGTACCAGGCGATGGTCGCCGGCATGATGATCTTCATGAATTCCGAGGGCTGGAAGCGGATCACCCCAGGAATGTTGATCCAGCGCGTCGCGCCCATGGCGTTGTGGCCCATGACGTCCACCACGACCAGCAGGAACACCCCGGCCAGGTAGGCCAGCGGCACCCAGCGCGCCATGAAGCGCGGCTCGAGCTGGGCGATGATGAACATCGACACCAGGCCGATGCCGAACGAGCTGGCCTGCTTCATCAACAGGTCCCAGTTCTTGCCGCTGGCCGAATACAGCACGAACAGGCTGCCAGCGGCGAGCGTCAGCAGGATGAGCAGCAAGGGGCCGTCGATATGAATGCGCTGCAGGAAGCTGGCGCGCCTGCGCATCACGTCCTCGCTGGAGAGCATGCGGTCGAAGTTGTTCTTCACTGGGCCGATTCCTGGGCGACTGTGGCAGGGGCGAACTCGGGCTTGAGCCGGCCGTTCTCGTCAAGCAGCCAGGCATCCATGACCTGGCGCACCACGGGGGCGGCGACGCCGGAGCCGGACTCGCCGTTCTCGACCATCACCGAGACCACGATCCGCGGATCGTCGGCCGGGGCAAAGGCGACGAACAGCGCATGGTCGCGGTGGCGTTCCTGGAGTTTGTTGCGGTCGTACTTCTCCCCCTGCTTGATCGCCACCACCTGAGCGGTACCGCTCTTGCCGGCGATGCGGTACTGCGAACCAATGGCGGCCTTGCGAGCGGTGCCGCGGGCGCCGTGCATCACCTGCTCCATGCCGTGAGTGACCCTGGCCCAGTCCGACTTGTCGCGCAGGACGATGTTTTCCATGGGGTTCTCGTCCACTGGGGGCTGGCCTTCGATGGTCTTGGCCAGGTGTGGACGGTTCCACACGCCTTTGTTGGCAATCAGCGCGGTGGCCTGGGCCAACTGCAGCGGCGTGGTCTGCATATAGCCCTGGCCGATGCCGAGGATCAGGGTTTCGCCGGGGAACCAGGCTTGGCGGCGGGTGGCGCGCTTCCATTCACGGGAAGGCATCAACCCGGGCGACTCCTCGAACATGTCCAGGGCGACCTTCTGCCCGATACCGAACTTGTTCATGTAGCTGGACAACCGATCGATCCCCATCTTGTGTGCAAGATCGTAGAAGTACGTGTCGTTTGATCGCATGATCGCCACATCCAGATCGACCCAGCCATCGCCGGTGCGGTTCCAGTTGCGGTATTTGTGATCGTAGTTGGGCAGTTGGTAGTAGCCCGGGTCGAACACCCGGCTGCCCGCCGTCACCACGCCGCTGTCCAGACCGGCGATCGCCACCGCCGGCTTGATGGTCGAGCCTGGCGGGTAGAGGCCGCGCAGCACGCGGTTGAACAGTGGCCGGTCGATCGAATCGCGCAGTTCGGCGTAAGCCTTGAAGCCGATGCCGGTGACGAACAGGTTGGGGTCGAAGCTCGGCTGGCTGACCATGGCCAGCACTTCGCCAGTGCGCGGATCGAGGGCGACGATGGCGCCACGGCGCCCGCCCAGAGCCTGCTCGGCAGCCTCCTGCAGCTTGATGTCCAGACTCAGCACGATGTCCTTGCCCGGCTTCGGGTCGGTGCGCTTGAGCACTCGCAGCACGCGACCACGGGCGTTGGTCTCGACCTCCTCGTAGCCCACCTGGCCATGCAGCTCGTCTTCGTAGAAGCGTTCGATGCCGGTCTTGCCGATGTGGTGGGTGCCGCTGTAGTTCACCGGGTCGAGGGTCTTGAGTTCCTTCTCGTTGATCCGTCCGACATAGCCCACCGAATGGGCGAAATGCGCGCCCTGGGGATAATGGCGAACCAGTTGCGCCGCCACTTCCACGCCGGGCAAGCGGAACTGGTTGACCGCGATGCGGGCAATCTGCTCCTCGTTCAACTCGAACAGGATCGGCACCGGCTCGAATGGCCGACGCCCCTGCTTCATGCGCTTCTCGAACAGGGCACGGTCGTCGGGGGTGAGTTCGAGCACTTCGACGATCACATCCAGCACGTCTTGCCATTTGCCGGCATTGCCGGCGCGCTCGCGGGTCATCACCAGGCTGAAGCTGGGGCGGTTGTCCGCCACCACCACACCGTTACGGTCGAAGATCAGCCCTCGGGTCGGCGGAATCGGCTGCACATGCACCCGATTGTTCTCCGACAGCGTCGAGTGATAGTCGTACTGGATGACCTGCAGGTAATACAGCCGGGCGATCAGCACGCAGACGAGCAGCACCACCGCCACGGCGCCCACGACAACGCGGTTGCGCACCAGGCGGGCGTCTTTCTCGTGGTCCTTGAGGCGGATCTGCTGCGGCATCGGACAGGCTTACAGGTTCATTTGTGGTAGGGATGCCCGGACAACACGGTCCAGGCGCGGTAGATCTGCTCGCCGATGAGTATCCTTACCAATGGGTGCGGCAACGTCAGCGGCGACAGCGACCAGCGCTGTTCGCTGCGCGCGCAGACCTCCGGCGCCAGCCCCTCCGGGCCGCCCACCATCAGGTTGACCGTGCGCGCATCCAGGCGCCAACGGTCCAGCTCGCTCGCCAGTTGCTCGGTACTCCAGGGCTTGCCATGGACCTCGAGGGTGACGATGCGCTCCCCAGGCTGCACCTTGCTCAGCATCGCCTCGCCCTCCTGACGGATCAGGCGGGCGACATCGGCATTCTTGCCGCGGGTGTTCAGCGGGATTTCCACCAGCTCCAGCGCAAGCTCCGGGGGCAGGCGCTTGGCATACTCATGCCAGCCTTCCTCGACCCACTTGGGCATGCGCGAGCCGACCGCGATCAGACGCAGACGCACGGCGCTTCCTTATTCCCGGTCCTTGAGCTTCTCGGAATACTCGTGGGCGTGTTCCGGGCTGTGGTGCTTGCCATCGGCGGCACGGCTTTGCTCGGCACCCTGCCACAGGCGCTCCAGGTCGTAGAACTGGCGGGCAGCGGCGGTCATCATGTGGACGATGACGTCGTTGAGGTCCAGCAGCACCCAATCACTGTCGCCTTTGCCTTCTTCGCCCAGCGGTTGAGCGCCCTTGGCCTTGACCGCCTCACGGACCTTTTCCGCCATGGCGTTGATCTGGCGGTTGGAGGTACCGGTGGCAATGATCATGTAGTCGGTCAGGCTGTGCTTTTCGCGCACGTCGATGACCTGGATGTCCTGGGCCTTGACGTCTTCCAGCGCGGCCTTGGTCACTGCGACCAGTTCTTCGCCGTAAATTTTCTGCTTGGTCATATAAAACTCGTTCAACTCATTGATTGAGGCGCCAGCGGGCGCCGTCAGTTGGACACACGATACAGGTCGTGTGCCTCGATATAGGCCAGTACTGCGTCCGGCACCAGGAACCGCGCCGACTTGCCGCTGGCCAGCAGCTGTCGGATCTGTGTGGCGGACACCGCGAGCGGGGTCTGCCAGACGAACGAAATGTGCCCCGCCGGGCCGGACATGGCGGTGGGATCGCTCTCCGAGCGCGCCGCCAGCAAGTTGCGCAGCGCGTCGGGGGGTTCGACATCGGCATCCGGGCGTTGCAGCACCAGGATGTGACAGTGTTGCAGCAGTTCTTCCCAGCGATGCCAGCTGGGCAGGCCGCAGAACGCGTCCCAACCCAGCACCAGGAACAACTGGTCGTGCGCGTGCAGCTGCGCACGGATCGATTCAAGGGTGTCGATGGTGTACGACGGCTTGTCGCGGGCCAGCTCGCGGTCATCCACGCTCAGGCGCTCGACGCCCTGCACGGCACTACGCACCATGGCCAGGCGGTCCTGGGCCGACACCTGCGGCGTGTCGCGGTGCGGCGGGCGGGCGTTGGGCAGCAGGCGCAGTTCGTCGAGGCGCATGAACTCGGCCACTTCCAGCGCGCTGCGCAGGTGGCCGATATGCACCGGGTCGAAGGTCCCGCCGAGAATGCCGATACGCCGGACTGCCACCGCGTTGCTCAACTCAGCACGACTCCTGGCCGCGCAGCTGGCCGTCACCGATCACCACGTACTTCTCGCAGGTCAGGCCTTCCAGGCCGACCGGGCCGCGGGCGTGCAGCTTGTCGGTGGAGATGCCGATCTCCGCGCCCAGGCCGTACTCGAAGCCGTCGGCGAAGCAGGTCGGGGTGTTGAGCATGACCGATGCCGAGTCGACCTCGGCGATGAAACGCCGGGACTGCCCCTGGTGCTCGGTGATGATCGCGTCGGTGTGGTGCGAACCGTAGTGGTTGATGTGCTCGATGGCCTGCTCCAGGCCGTCGACAACGCGGATCGACAGGATCGCGTCGAGGTATTCGGTGTGCCAGTCGTCTTCGCTGGCCGGCTTGGCGTCGATGATCGCCCGGGTGCGCTCGCAGCCGCGCAGCTCGACGCCCTTGTCGTGAAAGCGGCGGGCCATTTCCGGCAGGAAGCGCTCAGCCACGGCCTGGTCAACCAGCAGGGTTTCCATGGCGCCGCAGATGCCGTAGCGGTAGGTCTTGGCGTTGAAAGCCACGCGCCAGGCCTTGTCCAGATCGGCGTGGGCATCGACGAAGACATGGCAGATGCCGTCCAGGTGCTTGATCACTGGCACCCGGGCATCGCGACTGATGCGCTCGATCAGGCCACGACCGCCGCGCGGGACGATCACGTCGACGAACTCCGGCATGCTGATTAGCGCGCCCACGGCCTCACGGTCGGTGGTCTCGACCACCTGCACCACCGCCGGCGGCAGGCCGGCCTCGGCCAGGCCACGCTGGATGCAGGTGGCGATGGCGCGGTTGGAGTGGATGGCCTCGGAGCCGCCACGCAGAATGGTGGCGTTGCCCGACTTCAGGCACAGGCTGGCGGCGTCGATGGTCACGTTGGGGCGCGACTCGTAGATGATGCCGATGACACCCAGCGGCACGCGCATCTTGCCGACCTGGATGCCCGACGGACGGTAGCTCATGTCGCGGATGGCGCCGACCGGGTCCGGCAGGCTGGCCACCTGGCGCAGGCCGGTGATCATGCCGTCGATGCGTGCGGGGGTGAGTGCCAGGCGGTCGAGCAGCGCCGGCTCCAGGCCGTTCTTGCGACCGTTGGCCAAGTCCTGTTCGTTGGCTGCGGTGAGCGCGTCGCGGGCCGCGTCGAGGGCGTCGGCGGCGGCCTGCAGGGCGCGGTTCTTCTGCGCGGTGCTGGCACGGCCGATCACCCGCGAGGCCTCACGGGCGGCGCGACCCAGGCGGGTCATGTAGTCAAGAACGGACTCGGTCATGGGCTCGATGTCTTGGCAAAGGGGAAATCGGCTGATTATAACTGGAGCGCTCGGGTACGCCCAGCGGCGGGTGGCGGATGGTAGAAAATGCTGGAAGGAATGTGTAGGAAAGATGTAACCACCCGTATCGAAAAACACCCCAACCCCAGCAAGGGGAAAGCCGGCGCCCACGCCCTTTGGGGCATGCAGCCCGATGGCGAAAGCGGAAATGCCCTGCCATGGCGTCAATCTGATTCAGCCTCGATTAAGCCATTCATTGCTATCATCGCCGCCTTCACAGCCACGAACCGTGCGTATGTCCGCTCCAGCCCCCTGCCCGGCCCGGGCCTTGCCCGACAGCTTCTTCGACCGCGATGCCCAGACCCTCGCCCGCGAGCTGCTGGGCAAGGTCATCCGCCATCGCCACGGCGATCTCTGGCTGGCGGCGCGGATCATCGAGACCGAGGCCTACTACCTGACCGACAAGGGCAGCCACGCCTCCCTGGGCTTCACCGAGAAGCGCAAGGCGCTGTTCCTCGACGGCGGGCACATCTACATGTACTACGCCCGTGGCGGCGACTCGCTGAACTTCAGCGCCCACGGCCCAGGCAACGCGGTGCTGATCAAGTCCGCCTACCCGTGGACCGACGCCATGTCCGACGCTAACAGCCTGGCCCGGATGCAACTGAACAATCCCGACGCCAGCGGCAACCTGCGCCCTCCCGAGCGTCTGTGCAACGGCCAGACCTTGCTGTGCCGGGCCATGGGCCTGAAGGTGCCGCACTGGGACGCCCGGCGCTTCGACCCCGAGCGCCTGTATGTCGAGGACTGCGCCATACAGGTGCCGAGGGTGATCCAGACCACCCGCCTGGGCATCCCCCACGGCCGCGATGAACACCTGCCCTACCGCTTCGTCGATGCCGACTACGCGCGCTTCTGCACCCGAAACCCGCTGCGCCGCGGCCAGGTCGAAGGGAAAGACTTCTTCATGCTCGAACAAGGAAACTGAACCATGGGCCAATGGCTGGACAGCCTGACCGCCTGGCTTGGCGCCAACCCGCAGTGGCTGGGCCTGGCCATCTTCATCGTGGCCTGCGTTGAATGCCTGGCCATCGCCGGCATCATCGTGCCCGGCACCGTGCTGCTGTTCGCCGTCGCCGTGCTGGCCGGCAGCGGCGCCTTCAGCCTCGGCGAGACGTTGCTGCTGGGCTTCCTCGGCGGCGTGCTGGGCGATGCGATCTCCTATGGCATCGGCAAGTACTTCCATCAGAACATCCGCCGCCTGCCGCTGCTGCGCAGCCACCCGCAGTGGATCGGCAGCGCCGAGGCGTACTTCCAGCGCTACGGCATCGCCAGCCTGCTGGTCGGCCGCTTCATCGGCCCGCTACGGCCGATGCTGCCGATGGTTGCCGGCATGTTCGACATGCCGCTGCCGCGCTTCATCGCCGTGAGCCTGGTGGCCGGCGCCGGCTGGTCGGTGGCCTACCTGCTGCCGGGCTGGGCCACCGGCGCGGCCATGCGCCTGCCACTGCCGGAAGGGTTCTGGCTGGACGCCGGAATCGTCGTCGGCACCCTGGCGGTACTGATCGGCCTGAGCCTGAGCACCAGCATCCGCGACCAGCGCCATGGCACCCGCCTGATCGCCGCCCTCAGCGGCCTGGCCGTGGCGGCGTTGTTCATCGGCTGGCCATACCTGAACGAGTTCGACCAGGGCGTGATGACCCTGGTCCAGGAACACCGCAGCCAGGTCATCGACGGCGCCGTGGTGCTGATCACCCGCCTGGGCGACTTCCGCACCCAGTTCTTCCTGGGCGGCCTGCTCACCGGCCTGCTGCTGCTGGCCCGGCAATGGCGCCATGCCTTGTTCGCCGGGGCGACGCTGATCGGCACCGCCGCCGCCAATGGCACCTTGAAATGGCTGTTCGCCCGCGCCCGCCCCGAAGTGCTGGTCGATCCGCTGACCAGTTACAGCATGCCCAGCGGCCACAGCTCGGCATCCTTCGCCTTCTTCCTGGTGCTGGCGGTACTGGCCGGTCGCGGGCAGCCACCGCGCATGCGCCTGACCTGGGTCATGCTGGGCTGCCTGCCGGCACTGGCGATCGCCTTGTCGCGGGTGTACCTCGGGGCGCACTGGCCGACCGACATCCTGGCCGGGGCACTGCTGGCGTGCTGCGTGTGCGCGGCGAGCCTGACCCTGGTACAGCATCGCCAACCGCTGGTGGCGCTGCCGCAACGGGTGTGGTGGCTGGTGCTGCCGGCCTGCGTCGCGTTGCTGGCGTTCTTTGCCCTGCATGCACTGCCAAAGGCGTTGTTGCGTTACCAGTACTGATGCACTCGCGAGGTGTTGGAGCGGGCTTGGGCAGCTCAGGCGAACAACTCGCCCTGGATCCGCTCGAGCAGCGCCTGGATCGCCTCCAGCCTCAGCTGTGGCGAATCGATGGCCAGCAGGTCGAGCTTGTCCTCTTCCATGAACGGCAGCAGGTACGCCAGCTGGTTGCCCAGCGACTGGCGCCCGTCCACGTCGCGCGGCATGTCCAGCGCCTCGACCATCGGGTGCTCGCCCAACGCCAGCAGCAAGGCCAGCAGGTCGTCGTCCTGCTCCACCAACGGGCTGTCCGCCAGGTCCGCCAGCCATTGCACCTCGGCGAGCATCAGCTGGTCCTTCTGCACCTCGGTCTGTTCGACACGAAACCGCCGCACGCCCTCGACGCGAATACCCAGCAGGCCGTTGTCCTGCTGCACGAAATCGCGGATCAGCGCCTCGCAGCCGAGCGAGGCCACCACCGGCGGTGCCTTGCCCACCTGCTCGCCTTCAAGGATGCACACCACGCCGAAACCGGCACCCTGCTTCATGCAGCGGCCGATCATGTCCAGGTAGCGCGCCTCGAAGATCTGCAGGTCGAGCAGGCAACCGGGGAACAGCACGGTATTGAGGGGAAACAGCGGTAACGTCATCTCGACTCCTCAAGCCACCAGGCTGACCGCCAACGGCAGGAACACCGCCGTGGCCACCCCCATCAGGCTCATCGCCAGCGCGGCGAAGGCGCCGCATTCATCACTTTCCTGCAAGGCCACCGAAGTGCCCACCGCATGGGCGGTCACCCCTAGCGCCATGCCTCGCGCCTCGGGGCTGAGCACGCCGCATCGGGTCAACAGCGCCGGGCCGAAGATCGCACCGATCACCCCGGTGATCAACACGAACACCGCGGCCAAGGCCGCCACACCGCCGATCTGCTCGGCCACCAGCATGGCGATCGGCGAAGTGACCGATTTCGGCGCCATGGTCATCAGGATCATGTGTTCGGCACCGAACCACCACCCCAGCGCCAGGCACGCCACGGTGGCGAACAGGCCTCCGACTACCAGCGTAGTAAATGTCGGCCAGAACAGCTGCCGAATGCGCCGCAGGTTGAGGTAGAGCGGTACCGCCAGGGCCACGGTGGCCGGCCCCAGGAGGATGTTCATGATCTCGGTGCTCTTGCGGTATTCGGCGTAGTCGACGCCGCAGGCCAGGAGGATGCCGATCACTACCAGCATCGACACCAGCACCGGTTGCAGGAAGATCCAGCGGGTCTTCTCGTAGCCCGCCAGCACCAGCTGGTAGGCGGCCAACGTGATGCCGATGCCGAACAACGGATGATGGATGACCGCCTCGAGTGCGCCGTGCCAGTCGAGGATCATGGCTGCTCCTCGCGCTTGCCCTGGCGGTGGATCAGCTTCTGCATCAGCACGCCGACGAACACGAGGGTCAGCAGGCAGGAGATCAGCAAGGCCCCGACGATGGCCCAGAAGTCGGCGGCGATGTCCCTGGCGTAGACCATCACCCCCACCGCCGGCGGCACCAGCAGCAGCGGCAGGTAGCGCAACAAGCTGCCAGCGGCCTCGTTGAGCGGCTCGCCAACCTCGCCACGGGTCATCAGGAAGGCCATCAACAACAGCAGGCCGATGATGGGCCCGGGCAGGATGGGCAGCAACAGGTGGTTGATCGCCGTTCCCAGCAACTGGAACAGCACCAGCCAGGTCAAACCACGCAACAGCATATGGACCTCCCTCAGAGCATGGCGGCCATTATAAGCACGCTAAGCAACTGTCTATAAGGCGATATTCGGCGAAAAGCAGTCAACTTGACTGAAACGGTTCGCCGTGCTGATCTTGCACACTCGTACCAAATGACAATCTGGAGATGTCGCGATGCCCTATGTACCCGTTACAGAGCTTTCGCAGTACGTTGGCAAGGAACTGGGACGTTCCGCCTGGCTGAAGATCGATCAGCAACGCATCAACCTGTTCGCCGAGGCCACTGGCGATTTCCAGTTCATCCATGTCGATCCCGAAAAGGCGAAGAAAACGCCGTTCGGTACCACCATCGCCCATGGTTTCCTCACCCTGTCGCTGATCCCCAAGCTGATGGAAGACATCCTCGTGCTGCCCGAAGGACTGAAGATGGTGGTCAACTACGGCCTGGACAGCGTGCGCTTCATTCAACCGGTGAAGGTCGACAGCCAGGTGCGACTGAAGGTCGACCTGACCGACGCCACCGAGAAGAAACCGGGGCAGTGGCTGCTCAAGGCCACCGTCACCCTCGAGATCGAAGGCGAAGAAAAACCCGCCTACATCGCCGAACCGCTGTCGCTCTGCTTCGTTTGATACGCCCCTGGGGCCGCCACGCGGCCCCGATTCACGCACCCGCGCATTCTGCGGCATACTCGGCGCATCGATTGCCGCGGAACCCGCCATGCGCCCCCTGCTTCCCCTGACCTTGATCCTGTTGCTTGCCGCCTGCGGCGAAGGTGAACCGTTGTCGCCTCCGGACGCCCGGTTGCCCGACGGCGGCCGCTACCGCGGCCAGGTGGTCGATGGGCTGCTGCAAGGCGAGGGACGCATCGACTACCCCAACGGCAGCTGGTATGCCGGCACCTTCAAGGACGGCCAGTGGCATGGCCAAGGCGAATGGCATGGCAGCAACGGCGAGGTCTATCGCGGCCAGTTCAGTGCAGGCCTGTTCCAGGGGCTGGGCGACCTGACCACCCCCGGAAGCCATTATGCAGGCACCTTCAAGCATGGCCGACGCGACGGCGAGGGCACGCTCAAGCAGAACGACCAGACCTACCGCGGCCAGTTCAAGGACGACCAGTACGAAGGCGCCGGCCAACTCGAACTGGCCGACGGCAGCCGCTACCAGGGGCTGTTCGCCAAGGGCAAGCCCAATGGCGCCGGGGTGCGCAGCGACGCCAGCGGCAACCAGTTCAGCGGCCACTTCATCGACGGGCAGTTGCAAGGCGCCGGCACCTATGACAGCGCCGACGGCGAGCAGTACATCGGCGAATTCAAGGATAACCGCCTAGAAGGCCGGGGGCGCTACGAGAGCGCCGACGGCGACGTCTGGATCGGCGACTTCAAGGATGGATCACTGGTCGGCCAGGGCGAACTGCTGGGCAGCGACGGCAGCCGCTACAAGGGAGGTTTTCGCGACTGGCGCTTCGCCGGCAGCGGTACCTTGCAGCTGGCCGACGGCAGCCAGTATGTCGGCGGTTTCGCCGACGACACTTACCACGGTCGCGGCAAGCTGACCCACCCGGACGGACGGATCGAGAGCGGCACCTGGGTCAACGGCGTGCGCGTGCGCGATGCCCAGGGCAAACTGCTGCCCGACCCACTGGACCTGGCCTTGCTCAACCAGGGCAAGCTGCTGGCCGATGCCCTGGCCAAGGTGCCGGCGTCGGTGCCGCCGGTGCAGCTGTACAGCCTGGTGGTAGCCGGCGACGGCCAGCAGAGCGTATTCCTGCGCGAGGCCGACTATGTCAGCAACATGCTCAAGGTGCGCTTCGGCGCCCACGGCCAGGTGACCCTGGTCAACCATCGCGACCACCTGGCCGACCGCCCGATGGCCACCCGCGAGAACCTCACCCGCGCCGCCCGCACCCTGGCCGAGCGCAGCGGCCCCGAGGACCTGGTGTTCATCTACCTGACCAGCCATGGCAGCCATGACCACCAACTGGTCCTCGACCAGCCGCGCCTGCAACTGGCCGACCTCTCCGCGGACGAGCTGGCCAGCGCCCTGGCCCCGCTGAAAGACCGCGACAAGGTAATCGTCATCTCGGCCTGCTATTCGGGTGGCTACATCGCTCCGCTCAAGGACGACCGCACCCTGGTCATGACCGCCGCGCGCCCCGACCGGGTGTCGTTCGGCTGCTCCGAAGAAGCCGACTTCACCTATTTCGGCGACGCCCTGTTCGCCCAGGCGCTGAACCAGACCGACGACTTGAAACAGGCGTTTGAACTGGCGCGTCAAAGCGTTGCCGAAAGAGAACGAAGGGAGGGCTTCGAAGCCTCGGAGCCGCAGCTCTGGGCGCCGCCAGCAGTGATCAGCCACTGGCAGCGCCTGCGCCGCCAACAGGCCGAGCAAGCCCTGCGCAATGAAGCCCAGCCAGCTTCTGGGCAACAGGCAAAAACACCTGGTGCCCACTAAGCTGTGTAGTAACGAGGGAGAGACATCATGTACCTGACGCCTCAACATGTCCTGCTTGCCGGTGCCACGGGTCTGACGGGTGAACACCTGCTCGACCGCCTGCTCAACGAGCCCACCATCAGCCGCGTTCTGGCACCGACCCGCCGCCCCCTGGCCGAGCACCCGCACCTGGAAAACCCGGTGGGCGACCCGGCTGTGTTTCTCCCGCAACTGGCCGGCCGTGTCGATATCGCCTTCTGCTGCCTGGGCACCACGCTCAAGCAGGCCGGCTCGGAAAATGCGTTCCGCGCCGTCGACCTGGACATGGTCGTGGCCTTCAGCAAGCGTGCCCGCGAGATGGGCGCCCGCCACCTGCTGGTAATCAGCGCCTTGGGCGCCGATCCGAAATCGTCGGTCTTCTACAACCGGGTCAAGGGCGAGATGGAAGAGGCGCTCAAGCAGCAGGACTGGCCGCAGTTGACCATCGTGCGGCCTTCGCTGTTGCTGGGCGAGCGGATCGAGCCGCGTCTGGGGGAACGGATGGCGGCGCCCTTCGCCCGCCTGATACCGGGCAAGTACCGGGGCATCGAGGCCTGCACCCTGGCTCGGGCGCTGTGGCGTCTGGCGCTGGAAGAGGAAGATGGGATTCGGGTGGTTGAGTCCGACGAGCTGCGCAAGCTGGGGAAGAAATAGTCAGTCCTGAACCACGCCAATCGCCGGCAAGCCGGCGATTGTGCTGCAGAGCAGCCCTTGGCTATCAAAGACCACCGGTGGCGTTAAAGCCCACCCCCGCCGCCGTCAACAACGACAACGGCAGCAGCAAGGTATCCAGCAACGCACTGCCCGGCAGGTCCAGCCCCGGATAGGCCGGCGCTTCGGCGCCAAAGCGGTCCAGGGGACAACAACCGCCGTTGATCACGTACAGGTCCAGGCGCGTCCCGGCATACACCACCGGCGCCCCCGGCTTGTTGGCGTCGAGGGTGCGCACCGTGGCGCAGCCGCCGAGCTGGCCCAGTATCACCAGCCCCGCCAGCACCCGCTTCAATCATCGACCCCATAGTGATGCTCGCCCCAGCGCGGCAGCATGTCCTGCGGGATGTTCAGCAGATTGAGGATGCGCGCCACGACGAAATCGACCAGGTCGTCGATGCTCTGCGGCTGGTGGTAGAACCCCGGTGCCGCCGGCAGGATCACCGCGCCCATCTGCGACAGCTTGAGCATGTTCTCCAGGTGGATGGTGGAGAACGGCGCCTCGCGCGGCACCAGGATCAATTGCCGACGCTCCTTGAGGGTCACGTCGGCGGCCCGCTCGATCAGGTTGTTGCAGGCGCCCGTGGCGATCGCCGAAAGGGTCCCGGTGGAACAGGGCACCACCACCATCGCCGCCGGCGCGCCGGAGCCCGAGGCCACCGGCGACATCCAGTCTTCCTTGCCGTACACGCGGATCTGTCCGTCGGCCGCGCCAGTGTACTCGGTGAGGAACGCCTGCATGGCCTGGGGCTTGGCCGGCAGCAGCACGTCGGTCTCGGTGGCCATCACCAGTTGCGCGGCCTTGGAGACGAGGAAGTGCACCTCGCGCTCCTCGCGCACCAGGCAGTCGAGCAGACGCAGGCCATACTGCGCCCCGGAGGCGCCGGTCATGGCCAGGGTGATGCGTTCCGGCCCGCTCACTTCAGCGCCTCGGCCAGCTTGCCGTGCAGGCCACCGAAGCCGCCGTTGCTCATGATCACCACATGGGTGCCCGGACGGGCCTGGCCCTTGATGCGCTCGATGATGGCTTCAAGGCTGTCGGCCACCACGCTCGGCACCTTGCACTGCGCGGCGGTGCCCGCCAGGTCCCAGCCCAGGTTGGGCGGCGCGTACCAGATCACCTGGTCGGCGTCGTTGACGCTTTCCGGCAGGCCATCGCGGTGGGCGCCGAGCTTCATGGAGTTGGAGCGCGGCTCGATCACCGCAATCACCGGTGCCTCGCCGACGCGCTTGCGCAGACCGTCGAGGGTGGTGGCGATGGCGGTCGGGTGGTGAGCGAAGTCGTCATAGATGGTCACGCCCTGCACTTCGGCGACCTTCTCCATGCGCCGCTTGACGCTCTTGAACGCGCTCAGGCCTTCGATACCCATGGCCGGCGCCACGCCGACATGACGGGCGGCGGCCAAGGTAGCCAGGGCGTTGGCGACGTTGTGCTGACCGGTCAACGCCCAATCCACCACACCCTGCGCCTGACCTTCGAACAGCACCTCGAAACGCGAGCCGTCGGCGCTGAGCAGCCGCGCCTGCCATTGCCCGCCTTCGCCGGTGGTCTGCACCGGGGTCCAGCAGCCCATGCCGATGACCCGCTCCAGCGCCTGCTCGGTGGTCGGGTGGATGACCAGGCCTTCGCTGGGGATGGTGCGCACCAGATGGTGGAACTGCCGCTCGATGGACGCCAGGTCGGGGAAGATATCCGCGTGATCGAACTCCAGGTTGTTGAGGATCGCGGTGCGCGGGTGGTAGTGGACGAACTTGGAGCGTTTGTCGAAGAAGGCGCTGTCGTATTCGTCGGCCTCGACCACGAAGAACGGCGTTGCGCCCAGGCGCGCCGACACCGAGAAGTTCTGCGGCACGCCGCCGATCAGGAAGCCCGGGCTCATGCCAGCGTGTTCCAGAACCCAGGCCAGCATGCTGCTGGTGGTGGTCTTGCCGTGGGTACCGGCCACGGCCAATACCCAGCGGCCCTGCAGCACATGGTCGGCCAGCCACTGCGGGCCGGACACATAGGGCAGGCCTTTGTTCAGCACGTACTCCACCGCCGGGTTGCCCCGCGACATGGCGTTGCCGATCACCACCAGGTCAGGTGCCGGCTCCAGCTGGGCCGGGTCGTAGCCCTGGGTCAGCTCGATGCCCTGGGCCTCGAGCTGGGTGCTCATCGGGGGATAGACGTTGGCGTCGGAGCCGGTGACGCGGTGGCCCAGCTCCTTGGCCAGCACGGCCAGCGAACCCATGAAAGTGCCGCAAATACCGAGAATATGAATGTGCATGATCGACCTCGCAAAACGTCGAGGCAGGGTAGCCCAGGGCGAGGGAAATCGCACTCGCTGTTTCGCTCAACCGACCCTGGCGATGCCGTGTTTGCGCAGTTTTCGATACAAGGTATTGCGGCTGATGCCCAACTGCTCGGCGACATGGGTCAAGTGCCAGCGGTTTGCCTCCAGTACGGTGAGCAGTGCATCGCGCTCGGCGTATAGGAGCGGCCTTGTGCCGCGACAGGGCTGCGCAGCAGCCCCGGCGTTTTCGGGATCCTGGGGCCGCTCTGCGGCCCTTTCGCGACACAAGGCCGCTCCTGCGGAGGCCGCGCTATTGCGAACAATTGCCGGGAGATCGGAAAACTCGATGTGCGCGCCTTCGCACAACGCCACCAAGGTACGCAGCACATTCCTCATCTGCCGCACGTTACCCGGCCAGGTGAAGTCCAACAGCGCCTGGCGGGCGGCCGGGTCGAGGCCGATGGCCTGGCCCTCGGTCTCCTGCGCCAGCAGGAAGTCCAGCAACTGCGCCTTGTCGCTGCGCTCGCGCAGCGCCGGCAGGGCGACTTCCAGGCCATTGAGGCGGTAGTAGAGGTCTTCGCGGAAACCGCCCTGCGCCACCCGTTCCAGCAGGTCACGGTGGGTGGCGCTGACGATCCGCACATCCACCGCCTGCGGCTCGCCGCCAATGGGCACCACCTGACGCTCCTCGAGCACCCGCAACAGGCGGGTCTGCAGCGCCAGCGGCATGTCGCCGATCTCGTCCAGCAGCAAGGTGCCGCCATCGGCCTGCAACAGCTTGCCGCGCATGCCCTCCTTGCGCGCGCCGGTGAAGCTGCCGCCGCGATAGCCGAACAGCTCGCTTTCGATCAAGCTCTCGGGAATCGACGCGCAGTTGATTGCCACGAACGGCTTGTGCCGACGCGAGCTGGCCTGGTGCACGGCCTGGGCGAAGGCCTCCTTGCCGCAGCCGGTCTCGCCGCGCAGCAGCAGGGGCACATCGCGCTCGAACACCCGCACGGCACGACGAAAGTCCTCGCGCAGGGCTGGGTCGAGCAGGCAAATGCCGGGGGCACTGGCGTGGGGCAAGGCCACCGGCACCGACCACACCGGCGCACGGGCCTGGCCACGCAGGCTGGCGAACACCTGGCGGCCATCGCGGGTGTGCAGCGGCCAGGCGCTGCTGCCCTGGGGCGTGGCGCGACTGAACAGCTCGTCGTGGCTGCAGGCGAAGAACCTGTCCAGCGGCTTGCCCAGCACGCCGCCACGGATGGTGCCCAGCAGGTTCAAGGCGCTCTGGTTGGCGGCGCAGATCCGCCCGTCACCGTCAAAGGCCAGCAACCCTTCGCTGAACAGGCCGACCGACTCCGCCTGCAGGTGGAAGCGCAGCAACCACTGCTGCTCGAAATGACGCAGGAAATAGCAGCTTTCGATCATCTTCGCCGACAGGTTGACCAGGGCCATGGTGTGGAACTGGCTCTGGCGCGACACATCCGGCCGTGCCGACGATACGTCGAGCACCGCCAGCAGTTCGCCATGGGGGTCGAATACCGGGCTGGCCGAACAGGTCAGGCCGGTGTGTCGGCCACGGAAATGTTCGTCCCGGTGAATGGTCAGGGCCTGGCGCTCGACCAGGCAGGTGCCGATGCCGTTGGTGCCCTCGCGGGCTTCGCTCCAGTCGGCGCCCAACCACAGCCCGGCGCGCTCGAAAATACGCCGCTCGCCGGGGGCGCAGACGCAGTTGAGGATCACCCCGCGGGCGTCGGTCAGCAGCACCGCGTGACCGCTGCCGGAGAGCTGCTGGTGCAGGCTGTTCATCTCGTTGTCGGCGATCTGCAGCACCTGGTGCAGACGCTCGCGGCTCTCCAGCAGGCGGCCGTGCTCGAGCACCACCGGGGCCTGGGCCCGGGCCGGATCGAGGTGGTAATCCTCGAGGCAGCGCAGCCAGGAGCGGGCGATCGACGGGTCGCTGCCCGGCCCGCTGGCCTGGCCGTGGGCGACCGTGAGCACTTGCTGGGCATGGCGACTGAACGGGTTGCTCTGCATTTGTAGTTGTTCTCCGCAGATAGAGCGTGTTGCCAGCATCCTCCAGGCGGCAACGCTTTGCAATGCTGCACTGACCCTGTGGTCACAGGTTGTGTCGTAAACGGTACAAAGTGTCACCCAGGCCGTGTCGGCCCTGGCACAGGGCGGCGCCAGCCACTGCCCGATCTTGACCCAAGTCATTGATACACAAGGCCCTCCAGGCACTGGCCCGACCTTTGCTCTACGCTAGGAAACTCCGCAACAATCACAATGACCAGGAGACACACCATGCGTTACGCACATCCCGGTACCGAGGGCGCGAAGGTTTCCTTCAAGAGCCGCTACGGCAACTACATCGGTGGTGAGTTCGTTCCTCCGGTAAAGGGTGAGTACTTCACCAACACCTCGCCAGTGAACGGCCAGCCGATCGCCGAATTCCCCCGTTCCGGCGCCGAAGACATCGAAAAGGCCCTCGACGCCGCCCATGCCGCCGCCGACGCCTGGGGCCGCACCTCGGTGCAGGACCGCTCCAACGTCCTGCTGCGCATCGCCGACCGCATCGAGCAGAACCTCGAACTGCTGGCTATCACCGAGACCTGGGACAACGGCAAGCCGATCCGCGAAACCCTCAACGCCGACATCCCGCTGGCGGTCGATCACTTCCGCTACTTCGCTGGCTGCATCCGCGCCCAGGAAGGCGGCGCCGCCGAGATCAACGAAACCACCGTGGCCTACCACATCCACGAGCCACTGGGCGTGGTCGGGCAGATCATCCCGTGGAACTTCCCGCTGCTGATGGCCGCCTGGAAGCTGGCCCCGGCCCTGGCCGCCGGCAACTGCGTGGTGCTCAAGCCCGCCGAGCAGACGCCGCTGGGCATCACCGTGCTGCTGGAGCTGATCGGCGACCTGTTGCCCAAGGGCGTGCTCAACGTGGTGCAAGGCTATGGCCGCGAGGCCGGTGAAGCCCTGGCCACCAGCAAGCGCATCGCCAAGATCGCCTTCACCGGCTCCACCCCGGTCGGCGCGCACATCATGAAATGCGCGGCCGAAAACATCATCCCGTCCACCGTCGAACTGGGCGGCAAGTCGCCCAACGTCTACTTCGAGGACATCATGCAGGCCGAGCCTGCCTTCATCGACAAGGCCGCCGAAGGCATGGTGCTGGCGTTCTTCAACCAGGGCGAGGTGTGCACCTGCCCGTCGCGCGCCCTGGTGCAGGAGTCGATCTACCCGCAGTTCATGGAAGTGGTGATGAAGAAGGTCCTGCAGATCAAGCGCGGCGACCCGCTGGACACCGACACCATGGTCGGCGCCCAGGCATCCCAGCAGCAGTTCGAGAAGATCCAGTCGTACCTGAAGATTGCCCAGGAAGAAGGCGCCGAGCTGCTCACCGGCGGCAAGGTGGAGCAGCTCGAAGGCGCGCTGGCCAGCGGGTACTACATCCAGCCGACCCTGCTCAAGGGCAACAACAAGATGCGTGTGTTCCAGGAAGAGATCTTCGGCCCGGTGGTCAGCGTCACCACCTTCAAGGACGAAGCCGAGGCCCTGGCCATCGCCAACGACACCGAGTTCGGCCTCGGTGCCGGCGTGTGGACCCGCGACATCAACCGCGCCTATCGCATGGGCCGCGGTATCAAGGCCGGCCGCGTGTGGACCAACTGCTACCACCTGTACCCGGCGCATGCCGCGTTCGGTGGCTACAAGAAGTCCGGCGTCGGCCGCGAAACCCACAAGATGATGCTCGACCACTACCAGCAGACCAAGAACCTGCTGGTGAGCTACGACATCAACCCGCTGGGCTTCTTCTAACAAGAGCAGCTTCAAGTTCCAAGCTTCAAGCGACAAGAAAAAGCAGGCCTGATGCGGGCTGCTTTTTCTTGAAGCTTGCGGCTTGGGGCTTGCAGCTGCCCATTGGCCCGCTTTCTGCAAAACGAATCACCAGTGGCCGGCAGTCCCTCCGGCAACCTAAGAAAAACAACAGGTGAACCCTATGCCAAGCGATCATTCCGGCAGCGCGCCGGCGAGCTCCTCCGTCGACTTCGAAAAAGTCGGATCGGACTATTTCCAGCAACGTGAACTGAAAAAAGGCGCCGCCGGCTGGGTCCTGCTGGTGGGCCTGGGCGTGGCCTACGTGATTTCCGGCGACTACGCCGGGTGGAACTTCGGCTTGGCCCAGGGCGGCTGGGGCGGCATGTTCCTCGCCACCCTGCTGATGGCCACCATGTATTTGTGCATGTGCTTCTCCCTGGCCGAACTGTCGTCGATGATCCCCACCGCTGGCGGCGGCTATGGCTTCGCCCGCAGCGCCTTCGGTCCCTGGGGCGGGTTCCTCACCGGCACGGCGATCCTCATCGAGTACGCTATTGCCCCCGCGGCCATCGCCGTGTTCATCGGCGCCTACTGCCAGTCGTTGTTCGGCATCGGCGGCTGGATGATCTACCTGGCCTTCTACATCGTGTTCATCGGCATCCATATCTTCGGGGTGGGCGAGGCGCTGAAGCTGATGTTCATCATCACCGCCGTCGCCGCCATCGCCCTGGCGGTGTTCCTGATCGGCATGGTGCCCCATTTCGATGCAGCCAACCTGTTCGACATCGCCAAGACCGACGCAGTCGGTGCCAGCAGCTTCCTGCCGTTCGGCTATGTGGGGGTGTGGGCGGCGATTCCCTACGCGATCTGGTTCTTCCTCGCGGTCGAGGGCGTGCCGCTGGCCGCTGAAGAGACCAAGAACCCGAAACGCGATCTGCCCCGCGGCCTGATCGGCGCGATGCTGGTGCTGCTGGCCTTCGCCCTGCTGATTCTGGTGGTCGGCCCCGGCGGCGCCGGCTCCGAAGCCCTCAAGGCCTCGGGCAACCCGCTGGTCGAGGCACTGTCCAAGGCCTACGGCGGCTCCACCTGGATGGGCGGCTTCGTCAACCTGGTGGGCCTGGCCGGCCTGATCGCTAGTTTCTTCTCGATCATCTACGCCTATTCGCGGCAGATCTTCGCGCTTTCCCGTGCCGGCTACCTGCCGCGCAAGCTGTCGGAAACCAACAAGAGCAAGGCCCCGGTGCTGGCCTTGGTGATCCCCGGCATCATCGGCTTCGCCCTGTCGCTGACCGGCCAGGGCGACCTGCTGATCCTGGTGGCGGTGTTCGGCGCGACGTTGTCCTACGTGCTGATGATGGCCGCGCACATCACCCTGCGCATCCGCCGCCCGAAAATGGAGCGTCCGTATCGCACGCCCGGCGGCATCTTCACCTCGGGCGTTGCCCTGGTGCTGGCCTGCATCGCCGTGGTCGCCGGGTTCCTGGTCGATCCAAGGGTGGTGATTGGCGCTGCAGTGATCTATGCAGTATTAATTGCCTACTTTGCTTTCTACAGCCGTCACCACCTGGTGGCCGGTACCCCGGAAGAGGAATTCGCCGCGATCCAGAAGGCCGAAGAGGCCCTGCACTGATTGCCGACTTGCGCCGCAGGCCAGGCCTGCGGCGCCCTGGAGATTCTGTATGGCAAGTTTCACGCATACGGTGGGCCACCAGGTCTACCGCTTCGACAGCCTCAAAGAGGTGATGGCCAAGGCCAGTCCGGCGCGCTCTGGCGACTACCTGGCAGGGGTCGCCGCCAGCAACGACGGCGAGCGGGTGGCGGCGCAGATGGCCCTGGCCAACATCCCGCTCAAGCACTTCCTCAACGAGGCGCTGATTCCCTATGAACAGGACGAAGTCACCCGCCTGATCGTCGACACCCACGACCCGCAAGCTTTCGCTGCGGTCAGCCATCTGACCGTCGGTGGGCTGCGCGACTGGCTGCTCAGCGAGCAAGCCGACGAGCACAGCTTGCGCGCCCTGGCGCCGGGCCTGACACCGGAAATGGCGGCGGCGGTTTCGAAAATCATGCGCGTGCAGGACCTGGTGCTGGTGGCGCAGAAAATCCGCGTGGTCACCGCCTTTCGCGGCACCATGGGGCTGCGCGGACGGCTGTCGACGCGCCTGCAGCCCAACCACCCGACCGACGAGCCGGCCGGCATCGCCGCAAGCATCCTTGACGGCCTGCTGTACGGCAATGGCGATGCCATGATCGGCATCAACCCGGCCACCGACAGTATCGCCTCGATCTGCGCGCTGCTGGAGATGCTCGATGCGATCATCCAGCGCTACGACATTCCCACCCAATCCTGCGTGCTGACCCACGTCACCACCTCGATCGAGGCGATCAACCGTGGCATGCCGCTGGACCTGGTGTTCCAGTCCATTGCCGGCACCGAAGCGGCCAACGCCGGCTTCGGCATCAACCTCAACGTGCTTCAGGAAGGCTACGAGGCAGGCCTCTCGCTCAAGCGCGGCAGGGTCGGGCAGAACCTGATGTACTTCGAGACCGGCCAGGGCAGCGCGCTGTCGTCCAACGCGCACCATGGCGTCGACCAGCAGACCTGCGAGACCCGCGCCTACGCCGTGGCCCGCCACTTCAAGCCGTTCCTGGTCAACACCGTGGTTGGTTTCATCGGCCCGGAATACCTGTACAACGGCAAGCAGATCATCCGCGCCGGCCTCGAGGACCATTTCTGCGGCAAGCTGCTGGGCGTGCCGATGGGCTGCGACATCTGCTACACCAACCACGCCGAAGCCGACCAGGACGACATGGACACCCTGCTGACCCTGCTGGGCGTGGCCGGGATCAACTTCATCATGGGCATCCCCGGCTCGGACGACATCATGCTCAACTACCAGACTACCTCGTTCCACGACGCGCTCTACGCGCGCCAGACCCTGGGGCTGAAGCCCGGGCCGGAATTCGAGGCGTGGCTGGAGCGCACCGGCATCTTCACCCAGGCCGACGGCCGCATCCGCTTCGGCGACAACCTGCCGCCGGCCTTCCGCCAGGCCCTGGCGCAGCTTGCATAGGGATGACCATGGACCGACACACCCCCACCCCAGAGAACCCCTGGCTGGCCCTGCGCAACCTCACCCCGGCGCGCATCGCCCTCGGCCGCACCGGCATCAGCCTGCCCACCGGCGCCCAGCTGGACTTCCAGTTCGCCCATGCCCAGGCCCGCGATGCCGTGCATCTGCCGTTCGACCATGTCGGCCTGCGCCAGCAACTCGGCGAGCGCGGCCGCGACAGCCTGCTGCTGCACAGCGCCGCCAGCGACCGCCACCAGTACCTGCAACGCCCGGATCTTGGCCGGCGCCTGCATGAAGACTCGGCCCAGCGCCTGCGCGAGCACGCCCAAGCCAACCCCGGCGGCGTCGACCTGGCGATCGTCGTCGCCGATGGGCTGTCGGCGCTGGCCGTGCACCGCCACAGCCTGCCCTTCCTGAGCCGTTTCGAGGAGCAGGCCGCCGCCGATGGCTGGAGCAGCGCTCCGGTGATCCTGGTGGAGCAAGGCCGGGTCGCGGTGGCCGACGAAGTGGGCGAACTGCTTGGCGCGCGCATGACCGTCATGTTGATCGGCGAACGCCCAGGCCTGAGTTCACCCGACAGCCTGGGGCTGTACTTCACCTACGCGCCCAAGGTCGGCCTGACCGATGCCTACCGCAACTGCATCTCCAACGTGCGCCTGGAAGGGCTGAGCTACGGCCTGGCCGCCCACCGCCTGCTGTACCTGATGCGCGAGGCGTGCAGGCGTCAGCTGTCGGGGGTGAATCTGAAGGACGAAGCGGAGGTCCACAGCATCGACAGTGAAGAATCCGCCGGCAAAAACGGAAACTTCCTACTCGGCGAAGGGTAAAAAACATGTCACGGAAGGCGGATTGCGCTTCTAGCCTGCTTTAGGCAGCATGCCAGAGGACGCTGCAGGCAATCCGCCGTATCCCCAATGGACTCAGAGGCCCGCCCATGCGCATCATCCAGGCAACCTTGGAACACCTCGACCTGCTCACCCCTTTGTTCGTGAAATACCGCGAGTTCTATGGGCAACTGCCTTACCCGGACAGTTCGCGGGCCTTTCTCGAGAAGCGCCTCAAGCGCAAGGAGTCGATCATCTACCTGGCGCTGCCGGATGACGGCGACGACCGCCTGCTGGGCTTCTGCCAGCTGTATCCGAGCTTCTCCTCGCTGTCGCTCAAGCGCGTGTGGATCCTCAACGACATCTACGTGGCCGAGGACTCACGCCGCATGCTGGTCGCCGACAACCTGATGCGCGAGGCCAAGAAGATGGCCAAGCAATCCAACGCCGTGCGAATGCGCGTGTCCACCAGCAGCGACAACGAGGTGGCGCGCAAGACCTATGAATCCATGGGCTTTCGCAAGGACACCGAGTTCGAGAACTACATCCTGCCGATCAGTCAGGATTGATGCCTGGCGCTCTTGTGCTCGCTGTGGGAGCGGTCGTGTGTCGCGATGGGTCGCGACACACGACCGCTCCTAAAGGAACCGCGTTACAGCAAACGCTCCCCCACGACGCCCAGTGACTCTGTCGTAACGCTCCGCTACAAACTCTCCGGGCACAATCCGGACTTCGCCGTATAATCCCCCTCCTGTCATGTGCGAAAAGTTACCCGCCTAGCCGGTAAACCGTCCCCAACCATGGCACTGTCCGTCATCGCGCGCCCGTAGAAGCGGGTCAAGAACACAGGTGCTGTACATGGATTTCAACCCGCTGGACCTCATCCTGCATCTCGATGCCTACCTCGACCTGCTGGTCAACAACTACGGTCCCTGGATCTACGCCATCCTTTTCGCCGTGATCTTCTGCGAGACCGGCCTGGTGGTCATGCCGTTCCTGCCGGGCGACTCGCTGCTGTTCATCGCCGGCGCCGTGGCCGCCGGTGGCGGCATGGATCCGGTGCTGCTGGCCGGCCTGCTAATGGCCGCGGCGATCCTCGGCGACAGCACCAACTACGTGATCGGGCGCACCGCAGGCGAACGCCTGTTCCGCAACCCCAACTCGAAGATCTTCCGCCGGGACTACCTGCAGCGCACCCACGAGTTCTACGAACGCCACGGCGGCAAGACCGTCACCCTGGCGCGCTTCCTGCCGATTCTGCGCACGTTCGCGCCGTTCGTCGCCGGCATCGCCCACATGCACTACCCGCGTTTCCTGGCGTTCAGCGTGGCCGGCTCGCTGCTATGGGTCGGCGGCCTGGTGACCCTGGGCTACTTCTTCGGCAACGTGCCGTTCATCAAGCAGCACCTGTCGCTGATGGTGGTCGGCATCATCATCCTGTCGCTGGTGCCGATGATCCTCGGCCTGCTGCGCGGTCGCTTCGGCCGCACGGCCAAGGCCCACTGACCGGCGCATGTGGTCGTTCAGCGCCTGGCGCCGCCGGCGCACCCTGGCCCGCTATCCAGTCGATCCGCACATGTGGCAGGTGATCCGCGATCGCCTGCCGCTGCTGGACGGCATCAGCGACGATGAAGACCGCTGGCTGCGTGAAGCCAGCGTGCTGTTCCTGCACGACAAACACCTGACCACCCTGCCGGGCGTCGAGCTGGACGACGAGCAGCGCCTGTTCCTCGCCGCCCAGGCCCAACTGCCGCTGCTGCACCTGGGCGAGTTGAACTGGTACCAGGGCTTCCACGAGATCATCCTCTACCCCGACGATTTCAAGAGCCCCCAGCGCCATCGCGACGCCAGCGGCGTCGAACATGTCTGGGACGCCGAGCACAGCGGCGAGGCCTGGCAGCAGGGCCCGGTGATCCTGGCCTGGCCCGGCGTGCTGGCCAGCGGCGGCTGGGAAGCCTACAACCTGGTGATCCACGAACTGGCGCACAAGCTGGACATGCTCAACGGCGATGCCAACGGCCTGCCGCCGCTGCACCACGGCATGCGTGTCGAAGACTGGGCCCAGGCCATGCAACAGGCCTATGACGCGATGAATCGCCAGCTCGATGCCGACCCGGACGCCGAAACGGCCATCGACCCCTACGCCGCGGAAAACCCGGCCGAATTCTTCGCCGTTACCAGCGAATACTTCTTCAGCGCCCCCGACCTGCTGCACCAGGCCTGGCCGCAGGTCTACCAGCAGCTGACGCTGTTCTACCGCCAGGACCCGCTCGAGCGCCTGACGCGCCTGCAGGCCGAACACCCGGACTACCGGGAACGCCACGCCTGAACGCCCGCACATCAGGCCGGGCGTGGCACCCACCGTGGGAATATGCCTATAATCGCCGCCACTTTTTTGATCAAACACGGGGGCATTGCCCAATGAGCTACAGCAAGATTCCAGCCGGCAAAGACCTGCCGAACGACATCTACGTCGCCATCGAAATCCCGGCCAACCACGCGCCGATCAAGTACGAGATCGACAAGGACAGCGATGCCCTGTTCGTCGACCGTTTCATGGCCACCCCGATGTTCTACCCGGCCAACTACGGCTACATCCCCAACACCCTGGCCGACGACGGTGATCCGCTGGACGTGCTGGTCGTGACCCCGTACCCGGTCGCTCCAGGCTCGGTGATCCGCGCCCGTCCGGTCGGCGTGCTGAACATGACCGACGACGGCGGCGGCGACGCCAAGGTCATCGCCGTACCGCACGACAAGCTGAGCCAGCTGTACGTCGACGTGAAGGAATACACCGACCTGCCAGCCCTGCTGATCCAGCAGATCGAACACTTCTTCGCGAACTACAAGGATCTCGAGAAGGGCAAGTGGGTCAAGATCGAAGGTTGGGAAGGCGCCGACGCCGCCCGCGCCGCGATCACCAAATCGGTCGCTGCCTACAAGGGCTGAGCCTGAAACACGAAAAGCCCTGCTTCTGCAGGGTTTTTTGTGGGCGCTCGCCAAGAGAATCAACCATCACCCAAACATAAAACGAAACTTCTCACCTAGTCCTAGGCACCACCCTACAAACCGCCATTTTTCCTACAAACTCCCTCGACATCGGGTTGATTTCCACACCGTTCGAGGGCCTATAGACTCGGCACCATGAAAACATCCGGTGACCGTCTCAAAGCCCTCCTGCTGGAGTGCAACCTGACCCCCTCCGACTTTGCCGCACAGCGCAAAGTTACACCGCAACACGTCAACAACTGGTTCAAGCGCGGCGTGCCCCAGGCCCGGCTCGATGAAATCGCCGACCTGTTTTGCGTACGCAGGCGCTGGCTGCGCAGTGGCGAGGGAGCGAAACATCCGACGCCACTGGCCCCCGCATCACCGGCAACGCCAAACCTGGCCCTGCCGCCGCCGCTGCAAGCCCTTGACACAGATCTGCTCCACCTGCCATTGCACCAGGTACGGGAAGGCAAACTGATAGCCGTGCCAGGGCACTACCAGCCAATACCCCGGCGAGCCCTGGAGTGCGTGCAGGTCAGCGCCGAAATGGCCATCTGCCTCGGCATGCCGGGCAACAACATGACACCGCTGCTGCCCCAGGGCGCCCTGTTGGCCATCGACCGCGACTGCACCCGGGTGGTCGACGGCGAATGCTACGCCCTGCTGCACAACGGCCGCCTGCGGGTACAGCACCTCACCCTTGGCCACAACGGCACGCTGTGCCTGCACAGCCATGACCGTCTCAACCACCCCAGCGAACGCTATACGGCCTATCAGCGCCGGGTGCAGAACGTGGAAATCCTCGGCTGGGTGTTCTGGTGGTCAAGCCTGCGCCCGGCACGCCCCGCCTGAAGCACCTCACTTTTTGCTGGGCATGTGTCGCACACACGGGTATGCTACGCCGCACATCATGCCCCCTGATGGTGCAAGCCGCATTCCAGAGGGCCTGGCGACGCCTCACACAGCCGTCCGCCATCTTTTTCAGGCCATGTTGCCAACCGTTTAAGGCGGTTGCGGCTTATCAAAAATGAGCCAAGACCGTCCCCGAGAAGCCGGCCACAAGCCGGCTTTTTAATGCCTGCCGAACAGCCGCGCGCCCCTCAGAAACGCGCCACCATCCCCACCCGCCAGGTCCGCCCCGGTGCAGGCATGAAGCTCTGCGCCAGCGGGTCCAGGTAGTAACGATCCGTCAGGTTCTGCACCGACACATTCAGCTCGGTGTGCTCCAGCAGCTTGTACTTGAGGAACAGGTCGAACAACGCCACCGAGCGGTAGTCGATCTGCGGCGTGGTCGCGCCGGTCTGCCAGGGCTTATCCATCTGCGCGGTGGGCCCCGAGCTGTAGGTCATGCGCCCGCCCACGGTCAGTGCCTCGTCGAAGAAACGCATCCCGCCGAGCAGGTTGGCCGAGAAGCGCGGCGGGTTCTGGGTGTTGGTGTACGAACCCATGTAGCTGCCCGACGTGCAGTCCGGGGTGTCGTGGGTGCGCTGATACCGATTGGCGCTGGCGCGTAGCTTGGCGGCGAAGGCCGCGTCGCAGGTCTCGGTCATCAGGTAGTAGGTGGCCGAAAGGTCGGCGAACACGCGCCCGGCATCGTAGTGCGACTGCAGTTCCAGGCCACGGGTATGGAAGCTGTCGGTGTTGCTGAAGGTCATCTGGCCCCACAGGCCTGGGCTCGGGTCGTAGTAACGAGTGATGTAGTTCTTGATGTCGTTGTCGAACCAGGCCAGCTTGGCCGACGCCTCGTCGCCGGCGATCAGCAGGTCGCTGCGCAAGGCGCTCACCCCCACTTCCCAGCTGCGCGAGCGCTCGGGCTTGAGGTGCTTGCCCGGGGTGACCTGCTGGGTGCCCTGGCTGGTCTCGAACAGCGACGGCAGGCGCAGGCCTTCGGTGTAGGAGGCATAGACGAAGGTGTCCGGGAGGAACTCGACATTGATACCGAAGGCCGGTGCGAAGCCACCGCCGCGGCTTTTGCCCTGCGGGGTATAGTCGTAGCCGGTGACCACGTTGCTGATGCCTTCGGGGTGGACCTCCACGTTGGTCGCGCCGGACTCGTTGAACGGCACGCCATTGAACGGCTCGTTGCTGTTCTCGAAGACGATGCCGTTGTTCAGGCGTGGATCGGTGGCGTCGGTGTACTGGCCGTTCTGGTCGGGGAACCACATCATGCTGCCCCAGTGCCCCGGGCTGCTGGCGGTGATCCAGCGCATTTCCCGCTCCTCGCGGCGCGCCTCGGCCAGCACGGTGTTGTCCTTGGTCTGGTAGTGGGCATAGCGACCGCCGCCCCACAGCGTCAGCGTTTCAGTGGGCTTGAATTCCAGGTTGCCGTTGAAGCTGAACTCCTGGCGCGACGCGTCACGCAGCATGCGGTTGGCGTTGATGTCATGCTGGGTGGAGACCACGCTCTTCTGCGGCTGCAGGTCTTCGAGCTGGAAGGCACCGCCCAGGTCGAGCTTGAAATCGCCATGGGCCGTGGTGAAGCGCGAAACGTTGTTCAGGTCGCCGCCGATGCGGCGATTGTCCTGGCGGGACCAGGCGCGGTCGGTACGGTACAGCTGCGACTTGGGCGCCATCCAGGCCGCGCTCAAGGTACTGGTCTTCGAGTCGGTCAGCCACAGCCTGCTGGTGAGGTCTACCCACGGATTGCCTTCGGGCAGGTAGTGATAGCGGGCGGTGTAGGTGTCGATCCGGATTTCGCTGGTGGGGTACTGGTAGATGCCGGCGGTACCGTAGCGGAAGATGTCCGACGGCATGATCTCGCCCATGTGTCCGTCGAACCGGCGGTAGCCCAGGTCCAGGGTATGGTCGTCGGCCAGCCGCCAACTGGTCTTGAGCAGGTAGGAGTCGGTCTCGGACGACGAATTGAGCACCTCCTCGCCGGCGTTGTAGGTGTTGGCGACGCTCGGCTGTTCGTCACCGTCGCGGTCGTAGAGCCGGTAGCGGTCCTGGCCCTTCTTGCCGGAAAAGTAGTTGCCCTGGTTGCGGTGCGCATAGGCCGCCACCAGATCGAAGCGTTCATGGGAGTAGCCGAAGGCGGCGCTGCCGGACTCGGCCTTGGAGCCGAACAGGCTGCCGCGTTGGTCGCGCGGTACCGCGCTCAGGTCCTCGTCCCTGGCGTTGCGGTTGCGGTGCTCGGGCTCCACGCCGTTGTTCCACAAGTTGCCGGTCAGGCGCACGCCGACATCCTTGCCATCGACCAGGATGTCCTCGACGCCGATGGTCTTCATCTCCACAGAGCCGCCGATCGCTCCCGAGCGGGTGCTGGGGCCCTTGTTCACGGTGACGCTGCTGATCAGGTCGGGGTCGATGTAGCTGCGCTGCTGGGTACCGCCGTAGCCCCGGTAGACATCCACCGCCTGCTCCGAGCCATCGACCCTGACCGCCACCCGGCTCTGCCCCTGGATGCCGCGGATGTTGACGTCCAGCGCGCCACCGTTGCGGCTGTCGCCCATCTGCACGCCGGCCACGCCCTTGAGCATGTCGCCCACCGAAACGGTGCTAAAGCGGTCGAGGTCTTCGCGCGACAGGTGCACCGTAGAGCGCGGCGCGCGGTAGGTGTCGCGCTGCGGGTCAACCAGCTCGCTGGCCGCGACCATGGTCGGCGTCAATTCCGTCGCTGTCGCCGATGCCTGGGCCTGTGGGATGAGGATGTACGCGCCCCGCGCGTTCGGCAGCAGTTGCAGGCCGCTGTTGGCCAGCAGCCGCCGGGCCCCTTCCTGCACGGTATAGCGCCCCTTGAGCGCCGGAGCCGCGCGGCCGCGGGTCAGCTCGGGGTCATAGGACAACAGCAGGCCCGATTGGCTGGCGAACACGCCCAACGCGGTGCCCAGCGGCCCCTGGGCGATGTCGTAGTCGCGCGGCGTGGCATCGTCGAGCCGGGTGGACGCCACGGCCGGGGACTCGGCGGCCTGGGCCAGGGTCGAAGCCGTGCCCATCAGGCAGCCGAGCATCGCGCAACGCACGGCGAAGCTGATCGGGGACAAGTGTTGCGAAGGACGCGAAACAGGGGAAAGCCGACGAATTGCGGGCATGCTTTTCTCGCTCGTGAGGTCAGTGCCCGGCACTCGATGCGGGCTTGCACCCCTTCTGTCGCATGACGGCGAAAAAGGTATATGCGTGCGATTCGCATTTTCACTTGATCTTGTGATTTAACCAAATCTAGTGATAATTGTTTGCATTTGCGCCCTGACGCCTCCCAGCCATGACCCTTTTCAAGTCCCCGCCGCGGCCCGCCAAGCACTGCGCCGTCACCACGCTGTATATCGAGCACCACGCCTGGTTGCGCGGCTGGCTGGCGTACCGGTTGCGCTCCTGGGGGCGCGGTGTGGCCGACGATCTGGCCCAGGACATCTTCGTGCGCTTGCTCGCCAGCCGCGACAGCAACCAGCCCGACACCCTGCGCCAGCCGCGCGCCTACCTGACACGCATCGCCAACTGCGTGCTGGTCAGCTGGCGCCGCCGCCATTCGCTGGAGCAGGCCTGGCTCGAAGCGCTGGCGCTGGTGCCCGAGGCGCTGCAGCCGTCGCCCGAGCAGCAGAGCGTCATCCTCGAGACCCTGCATGAGATCGACGCGGTGCTCGACAGCCTGCGCCCACGGGTCAGGCAGGCGTTCCTGATGGCCAGCCTGGACGGCATGAAACAGAAAGACATTGCCCAGGCCCTGAATATCGCGCTGCCAACGGTGAAGAAGTACATCCACGAGGGCTACATGGCCTGCCTGAGCCAGATGCCCGATGAGTGACCAACCCGCCATTGCCCAGGCCGTGCTCGCCAAGGCCGCCGCCTGGCTGCTGCTGATGCAGGAAGGCCCGCTGACGCCAGCGCAACAGCTCGAGCTGGAACGCTGGCGGCGCCGCGACCCGGACCACGAACGCGCCTGGAAGCGCGCCGAGCGCCTGCTGACGCGCCTCGGCACCCTGCCACCGACCCTTGCCCGGCAGACACTCGTTCGCCCGCAGGACAGCAGCCGTCGCACCGTGCTGCGTGGCCTGCTGGTGCTGATCGGCGCGGCCCCGCTGGGCTGGTGGGTATGGCGGCAGACCCAGGAGGGTATCGACTACCAGACCGCAGTGGGCGAGCGCCGCGAACTGCTGCTGAGCGATGGCACCCAGGTCACTCTAAACAGCCACAGCGAGCTGCGAGTGGCGTATTCGGCCGAGGAGCGCCTGCTGCACCTGCGCCGTGGCGAGGCGTACATCGTCACCGCCGCGGACCCGTCGCGGCCGTTGCAGGTGCGGAGCGAACATGGCCTGATGCAGGCGCTGGGCACCCGCTTCAGCGTGCGCCAACGCCCTCGCGAGACTCAGCTCGCGGTCTATGAAGGCGCCGTGCGCGTCACCCCCGAGGCCGGCAGTGCCACCGTCATCCACGCAGGCTCGCAGGTGCGCTTCGACCGCGACCGGCTCGGCCTGGTGGAAATCGCCCGCGACACCCAGCTGGCCTGGCGCAATGGCTTGCTGGTGGTCGACGACATGCCGCTGTTGCAGTGGGCCCAGGAATTGATGCGCTACAGCGACCAGCGTCTGGTCTGCGACCCGGCCGTGGCCGAGTTGCGGGTCTCCGGCAGCTTCCCGGTCGATGACCTGCCTCTGGCCTTGGCCATGCTGAGCGAGAGCCATGGCCTGCGCGCGCGCGGCGAAGCTGGCGGGATGTTCATCAGTCGCTGAAACAGGGGCCAAAGGCCTCAACCACGCGACGAAATGCCAGCATCCGGCCATTGCCCCGGCACCATCGCCAATGGGATGATTCGTATTTGCAACGAATTCTCATCAAGGTCATGCCCGTGCCCCCCAAGCTCCTCCTCGCCGAAGACGACCCGCGCCTGCGCCAGGACCTGGAACAGCACTTCATGCGCCGTGGCTTCAGCGTCCGGACCTGCGAGAACGGCACCCAGGCATTGAACACGATGCAGCAGGCCCCCTTCGACCTGCTACTGCTGGACATCATGCTTCCCGGCATCGATGGCCTGAGCCTGCTCGACGAACTGCGCCGGCACCAGGCGGTACCGGTAATGCTGATGTCGGCCCTGGGCGCCGAGCAGGACCGCATCAGCGGCTTCACCCGCGGCGCCGACGACTACCTGCCCAAGCCCTTCAGCCTGGCCGAACTGGATGCCCGGATCGATGCGCTGCTGCGCCGGGTGGCGCTGGACCGGCGCCCGTCCATGCCACGCAATGCCTGCACGCTGACCTTCGATACCGCCAACCATGATGTCGCCCAGCATGGCCAGAGTGCCGGGCTGACCGGTTCCGAATACCGCTTGCTGGTGACCCTGCAAGCCCATCCCGGCGAGGCGCTGAGCAAGGCATTTCTGTACCAGAGCGTCCTGCACCGGGCCTATACCCGCCTCGACCGCGGCCTGGATGTGCATGTGTGCAACCTGCGCCGCAAGCTCGCCGCCATCGGCGCCAGCCACCTGGAAATCCAGGCCGTGCGCGGCCAGGGCTATATCCTGGTCGATGCGGGCAACACCTGATGCGCCGTCATCCGCTGCTGTGGAAACTGGCGCTGTTGCAGGTGTGCTTCTGCCTGCTGCTGACCTGGCTGATCTGGACCTGGGGCCTGTCGGTCGAACGCAGCACCTACTTCCTGGCCCCCGCCGACCGGGTGTTCCTCGCCGGCTTCGCCGAACAGGCCGAGCAGGCCTGGCGCGCGGAAGGTGCCGATGGCGTGGAACGCTTGCGCCGTCGGCTCGAAGCCGATGAGAACACCTGGGTCGCCATCATCGGCCCTCATCTGCAAAGCCTAGGCACTACCGCGCTGAGCGCTGATGAAGCCAGCCGCCTGACCTTCATGCGCAAACTCGACTGGCCGATGAGCCGGCGCCTGCAGGACGAGCTGCCATACGTGAGCATTGCCTTCCCCGAACACCCCGAGGACGGCCGCCTGGTCATCCAGCTCCCCGAACACCTGCTGCCCACCGGCCTGACACCCTGGACCCACGTAGTCACCCACGGCGTGGCCCCCGCCCTGCTCGCCCTGTTGCTGGGCCTGGCGCTGTACCGCCATCTGGTCGTGCCACTCAATCGCCTTCGCGACCGCGCCGACGCCCTGCGGGCTGATGACCTGGATGGCCCCAGGCTGCCCCTGCAGGAACGCCGCGACGAACTGGGCGAGCTGGCCCAGGCCTTCGAGCACATGGCCGTGCGCCTGCGCAAAAGCCTCGACCAGCAACGCCTGCTGCTACGTACCCTGTCCCATGAACTGCGCACGCCGCTGGCGCGCCTGCGCATCGCCCACGACAGCGAATTGCCGGCGGAGCAACTGCGACAGCGCCTGGACCGCGAGGTGGACGACATGCAGAAACTGCTGGAGGACACCCTCGATCTGGCCTGGCTGGACACCGAGCAACCGCAACTGGCGACCGAGCCGGTACTGGTGCTCTCGGTCTGGGAGGCGCTGGTCCAGGACAGCTGCTTCGAAAGCGGCTGGCCGGTCGAACGGCTGCCCTGCTCACTCGGCCTCGACTGCCAGGTGCAGGCGCACCTGGACAGCCTGGCCCAGGCCTTGGAAAACCTGCTGCGCAACGCCATCCGCCATTCGCCCGCCATTGGCCGAGTCGGCCTGGACGGTTGCCGCGAGGGCGCCTTCTGGCACCTGTGCCTGCGCGACCAAGGGCCCGGAGTACCAGAGGATGAACTCGAGCAGATCTTCCAGCCCTACCGCCGCCTGCCCGGCAGCGGCGCCGGCTTCGGCCTGGGCCTGGCCATCGCCCGGCGCGCCATCGAGCTGCAGGGCGGGCGCCTGTGGGCGAGCAATGGGCATCCTGGCCTGTGCCTGCACCTACTGTTGCCGGCAAGCGAAAGTGTTTAGAAAGTTAATGCGCTTTACTCTCAAATACGATTTATTAGCATCTGTGATTTCTTGAATTCAGCCCGCCGTGCCGGAGATCACACATGTCGCCCCGCCCGCTTCCTCTCGCCCCCTTCCTGCTGCTGTCCAGCTGCCTGCTGAGCAGCGCCGTGCAGGCCGCCAACCAGCCAGAACCGATCGTGCTGGAAAGCCAGAACGTAGTGGCCACCGCCCTGGAGGAGACCAAGCAGGCGCCGGGTGTGTCGGTCATCACCGCCGAGGACATCCAGAAACGCCCACCGGCCAACGACCTGTCGCAGATCATCCGCACCATGCCGGGGGTCAACCTGACCGGCAACTCCACCAGCGGCCAGCGCGGCAACAACCGGCAGATCGATATCCGCGGCATGGGGCCGGAGAACACCCTGATCCTGGTCGACGGCAAGCCGGTCAGCAGCCGCAGCTCGGTGCGATACGGCTGGCGCGGCGAACGCGACTCGCGCGGCGACACCAACTGGGTGCCGGCCGACCAGGTCGAGCGCATCGAGGTGATCCGCGGCCCGGCGGCGGCACGCTACGGCTCCGGCGCCATGGGCGGGGTGATCAACATCATCACCAAGCAACCGACGGGCGAAACCCACGGCAACATGACCGTGTACCAGAACTTCCCGCAGCACGGTGACGAAGGCGCCACCAAACGCGTGAGCTTCGGCCTCAACGGCCCACTGACCGACACCCTGAGCTACCGCGTCTACGGCAACGTGGCCAAGACCGACGCGGACGACTGGGACATCAACGCCGGCCACCAGTCAGCGCGCACCGGCACACAGGCCGGGACCTTGCCCGCCGGCCGCGAAGGCGTGCGCAACAAGGACCTCAACGGCCTGCTGAGCTGGCGCCTGACGCCGGAGCAGACCCTGGAGCTCGAAGCCGGCTTCAGCCGCCAGGGCAACCTGTACGCGGGCGATACGCAGAACACCAACTCCAACGCCAACGTCAAAAGCATGCTTGGCAAGGAGACCAACATTCTTTACCGCGAGAACTTCGCCATCACCCACCGTGGCGATTGGGACTTCGGCAGCAGCATGGCCTTCCTGCAATACGAGAAGACCCGCAACCAGCGCATCAACGAAGGCCTGGCCGGCGGCACCGAAGGCATCTTCAGCAACACCGACTTCTACACATCGACGCTGCGCGACCTGACCGCCCACGGTGAGCTCAACCTGCCACTGCACGCCTGGCGCGACCAGACCCTGACCCTGGGCAGCGAGTGGAGCCAGCAGAAACTGGACGACCCCAGCGCCAACACCCAGACCACCAGCGAAGGCGGCAGCGTGCCCGGCCTGGCCAGCAGCGGCCGCAGCACCAGCAGCCAGGCGCAGATCTTCTCGCTGTTCGCCGAGGACAACATCGAACTGCTGCCCGGCACCATGCTCACTCCGGCGCTGCGCTTCGATCACCACAGCATCGTCGGCGACAACTGGAGCCCGTCGCTCAATCTGTCCCACGCGCTGAGCGACACCCTGACGCTCAAGGCCGGCATCGCCCGCGCCTACAAGGCGCCGAACCTGTACCAGCTCAACCCCGACTACCTGCTCTACAGCCGTGGCCAGGGCTGCTACGGGCAGAGCACCAGCTGCTACCTGCAGGGCAACGCGCACCTGGAAGCCGAGACCAGCGTCAACAAGGAACTGGGCATCGAGTTCCAGGACAACGGCTGGGTCGCCGGCCTGACGTACTTTCGCAACGACTACAAGAACAAGATCGACTCTGGCCTGAGCGGCATCGGACAGGCATCCGGCGGCGTCGGCGCCAACGCCAACGCCACCCTCTACCAGTGGGAGAACATCCCCAAGGCGTTGGTCGAGGGCCTCGAGGGTACCCTGACCATCCCGCTGAGCGAACAGCTGAAGTGGAGCAACAACTTCACCTACATGCTGCAGTCGAAGAACAAGACCACTGGCGAGACCCTGTCGGTGACCCCGGCCTACACCCTCAATTCGATGCTCGACTGGCAAGCCGCCGATGAACTGTCGCTGCAGCTGAGCGTGGCCTGGTACGGCAAGCAGACACCGAAGAAGTACGACTACCAGGGCAAGCGGGTCACCGGCACCGCCAACGACCAGGTGGCCCCTTACGCCCTGGTCGGCGCCAGCGGCACCTATGCGCTCACTAAAAACCTGAGCGTGACCGCCGGCATCGACAACCTGTTCGACAAACGCCTGTACCGGGCCGGCAACGCCCAGGCGGTGAACGGTATCGAGGGCGCGGGCGCGGCCACCTACAACGAACCCGGGCGCACCTTCTACACCAGCCTGACCGCCTCCTTCTGAACACGTGCCGCCGTTGCATCCGACGATGCCGCGGCGGCCTGTCAATGGATGACCTCACGAGAACGCCCGATGAAGATCCTTACCCTTGTCCTGGCACTGGTGCTGAGCGGTTCGGCCCTGGCCCAGCCGCAACCCGAGCAGAAGATGGACACGACCCTGCTGCAGCGCCAGGACCTGGCCTATCGCTTCAGCCACCTCGACCTGGATTCGCGCGACGGCCAGCGCCATTACCGCCTGTGGATCGGCCAGCCCCGGCGCCCGGCCCCCGCCAGCGGTTACCCGGTGCTATGGATGCTCGACGGCAACGCCGCCATCAGCGCCCTTGAGCCAGAGCAACTGCAGGCGCTGGCCGGCGGCCAGGCACCGCTGCTGGTCGCCATCGGTTACCAGACTGACCAACGCATCGAGCGTGCCGCCCGTACCTACGACTACACCCCCGTGGTGCCCGGGCTGGCCGAGCAACGCGATCCCCTGACCGGCCAGGCCAGCGGTGGCGCCGATGAATTCCTCGATCTGCTGGAGCAACGCATGCGTCCGATGGTCGCCGCTGTGGCGCCCGTCGACCCGCAACGACAGACACTTTGGGGCCACTCCTATGGCGGGCTGTTGACGCTGCACACACTGTTCACCCGCCCGCGGCTGTTCAGCGACTATGCGGCGGCCAGCCCATCGTTATGGTGGAACGACGGCGCCATCGTGGCCGAGATGCAAGGGTTGCAGGAGCGGCTGGGCAGCCACCAGCCTAGCCTGCTGCTGATGCGCGGCACGCGGGAACCGGCCAACCCCCGAGGGCCGCTGCAGGGCGATGTGCAACGACCTGCCCGGACGCTGGTGGCCAGTCTGGCCGGAGTGAAGGGATTGTCAGCGACTTTCCAGCCATTCGACGGCCTGGACCACGGGCCAATGCTGCCGGCCTCGCTGTGGTTCGTGATGGACAGGATGTCCAAGTCGGCTCAGTGAGCCGTCATCCAGCCTGGCGCACGGTGTCCCGCAGAAAATCATCCAGCAACCCGGTGTCCCCCCTCGTCACCGGTACTTCCCGCGCCTCTCCTGCCCGCGCCAGCTCGGCCTCGATGAACCCATGCAATACCTCATCCCGCGGTCCGTGCTCGGCCTCGCCGCTGCGGCGCTTCACAACCAGCAGCGCGTCGATCGCCGCCTGCAGTCGCGGGTCATCGACGGTACGCGCCATCAACGCGGCGAACGCCGTCGGCGGCATGCCCAGTCCCTGGTCGATCCAGCGCACCGCCAGCAACGGTCGCAGCACATACAGGTACTTCTTGAAACGCACCGTCTCGCCCATCAGGTAGCCGCGCAGGTTCTTGCGTGCCATCGACAGGTAGTGGTGGCGCACGGCGCGCGGCGAGTAGAAAGCCTCGCCCAGCTCGCGCAAACGCCCGGTAGCTTCGGCGTCGGCGCGGTACACCAGCGGCGAGCCCAGCCACTCGAGCAAGCTCGGGTTGGCGCCGCGCATCAGGCGCAGGGCCTTGCGCAGCTCCCAACCGCTGATGTCCAGTTCGTCGCAGAGCGGCCGCTCGATCACATCGCGAGGCTCGTCCACCCGCAAGTACCAGTCGTTGCGCGGCACGTAGACAAAGCGCACATCATAATCGCTGTCCGGCGAAGCGAAGCCCCAGGCACGGCTGCCGGACTCGCAGGCATAGAGCACATTCACCTCGTGCTCGCGCTCGATACGTTGCAATTCATCGAGCACCCGGGCATGCATGGCCTCGGGCAATGGGTGGGGGTCGTCCTGATACATGTCTTCGTTCCTTGTACAGGGCGCCATAGGGCGCCCATTTCAACCTTTCACGCACACCACCTGACGCAGGGTATGCACCACTTCGACCAACTCCCGCTGGGCCTGCATCACCGCATCGATGTCCTTGTAGGCCATCGGGATCTCGTCGATCACATCCTTGTCCTTGCGGCACTCCACATGGGCGGTGGCACGCTGCTGGTCCTCGACGGTGAAGCGGCTCTTGGCCTTGGTACGGCTCATCACCCGGCCCGCCCCGTGGCTGCACGAACAGAACGCCTCCTCGTTGCCCAGACCACGGACGATGAAGCTCTTGGCTCCCATGGAGCCGGGGATAATGCCCAGCTGGCCCTTCTGCGCCGACACCGCGCCCTTGCGGGTCACCAGCACCTCGCGGCCGAAGTGCTGCTCCTTCTGCACATAGTTATGGTGGCAGTTGACCGCCTCGAGGCTGGCCTCGAACGGTTTGCCCAGCACCTTTCGGGTGGCGGCAACCACCGCCTGCATCATCAGCTCGCGGTTGTGCCGGGCGAAATCCTGCGCCCACTCGACCGCCTCGACATAGTCGGCGAAGTGCCGGCTGCCTTCCTCGAAATACGCCAGGTCCCGGTCCGGCAGGTTGACCATGTGCTGGCGCATGTCGGCCTGGGCCAGTTCGATGAACAGGTTGCCGATGGCGTTACCGACACCACGCGAGCCGCTGTGCAGCATGAACCAGACCCGGTCGGCCTCGTCCAGGCAGACTTCGATGAAGTGGTTGCCGCCCCCCAGTGTCCCCAGGTGCTGGCGGTTGTTGGTCTTCTCCAGCCGCGGGTGCTTGTCGGTGATCGCCTTGAAGCGCCCGGCCAGGCCGCTCCATACCTGGTCGGCCTGGTTCGGCACATTGTCCCAGGCGCCTTGGTCACGACGACCGAAGGTCTTGCCATGGGGCACGGCTTTTTCGATGGCCGTGCGCAGGCCGTGCAGGTTGTCCGGCAGGTCGCGGGCGTGCAGCGAGGTGCGTGCGGCGATCATGCCGCAGCCGATGTCCACGCCCACCGCCGCCGGAATGATCGCGCCCACGGTGGGGATCACGCTGCCGATGGTCGAGCCCTTGCCCAGGTGCACATCCGGCATCACCGCCAGGTGCTTGAAGATGAACGGCATCTTCGCCGTGTTCATCAGTTGCTTGCGGGCGTCGTCCTCGACCGGCACGCCGTCGGTCCACAGTTTGATCGGCTTGCCGCCCGCCACTTCGAGTATGTTCATTGCCTTGTTCCTTGTTGCGCTACGTCGTGTCGCAAAGGGTCAACCCGCCTTGAGGCTGACCATTCCATTCAATACCTGATCCAGACCACCGAACACCGAAATCCGGTCGATGCGCTCGGCCACCCGCTCCAGGGTTTCCAGCTCCTTCAGGCGCAGGGCCGTCGGGTTGCCTTCCATCACCTTGGCGGTGTTGAGCAGCGAACGGGTCGCCTGGGTTTCCTCACGGCGCCGGATCACGTTGGCCTGGGCGGCCTTTTCCGCCTCCACCACCTGCGCCAGCAGGGTCTTCATTTCGCCCGGCAGGATGATGTCGCGCAGCCCGAGGCTGCCCACCTCCAGGCCACTGCCCGGCAACTGCGCCTGCAGGTGCTCGGTAACGCTGTCGTCGATCAGTTGTTTGTTCTCCAACAGCTCATCGAGGGTGCGGGTACCCACCGCCGCACGCAGGCCGAACTGCAGCTCGCGGTACAGGTGCTCAACTGGCTTGCTCATCTGCCCATGGGCACCGAGCACGTCGGTATAACGCCAGTTGGCCACCAGGCTCAGGCGCAGGTTGACCTTGTCGCGGGTGAGGATCTCCTGGCCGCTCACCTCCAGCGCCTGCAGGCGGGTGTCGACCATCTCCACCGCTACCTGGCTGCCGCAGCGCCAGTAGCCATGCTGCCCGGGCTCGAGCAAACCGGCCACCACGCCGTCAATCTTCAGCACGCCGACATGAAAAGCCGGCACCAGCGCCAGCAGTACATGGTCCATGCCGGCGATTCCAGGACGATTCAGGCGGGTCACCAACTCGGCGTCCAGGCACTGGCCGTGGGTCAGGTCGATACGTTGCAGCTCGTGCCTGGCCTGGTCTTTCCAGTAGGCACGGCGGCTGTCCGGCGGCAGCACTTCGACCAGCTTGCCGTCCTCGAAGCGCAGCCCGACCTCATGCTCGCTCAGGTCCATGCACACCAGGTGCTGGTCCATGCCACGGGCGAGCAACTCCCGGACGTTGACGTCCGAAACCGGGCGACGCGTGTCCACCGTGTCCACCACCACCTGGGCGCCACAGCGCCAGAAGCCGTGCTGCCCGGCCGGCAGCAGGTCGACCACGACACCGTCGATGCGCAGCACACCGACACTGAAGGTCGGCACCGTCACCAGCAGCACGTTGTCCATGCCGGCGATTCCCGGTTTGTTCAGGCGTGCCAGCAGTTCGGCGTCCAGGCGCCGCCCCTGGGCCAGGTCGATCCGCGTCAGGCTCTGCCGGGTCGGGCCTTTCCATTGCAGGCGGCGGCTGTCGGCTGCCAGCAGTTCCTTCAACTGACCATCCTCGAAACGCAGGCCCACTTCGTTTTCGGCCATGTCCAGGGTAAGGAAATACTGCTCGACCAACGCCGGCTCATGTTGGCGCAGATAGCGCTCGAGGGGATAGTCGTGCAGCGGGGAATCCTGGGGGCAGTTCTTCAGCGTCAGCCGCCCCTGCCAATCGAAACGCTTGTACTGGCCCGGCTCGAGGATCGCCTCGAAATCGCCATCGTTCAGCAACAGGCCGTGTTCGTTCTTCTTCACTACAAAGCGCTTCAACATGTTCATCTTGCTCATCCTTTGTTCAATGTCCTTGGTTGCCGGTGGTCGCCAACCCAGCGGGCGTCGCGAGCGAAGCCTGGCGGAGTCCGGGGCCGGGAGCGTTGCTCCAGCGGCCACCCTCGTTGCGCCAAGCCCGGCCGGCGAGCCGGGTGGGCCAGCGGTGGGCCAGGCGTCCTTCGCAGTGACGGGCCGTCCTGGCCCTGCTTGCGTTGCCTGTGCCCCACCGGCGGGTGTTGCGGTTACAGCTACCTTAGGAGGGTAGTGCCGGGGCTTTGCCCGGCGAGCGTCTGCGCCAGCCTTTCCAGGGGCCCAGCGCAGCAATGACCGGTCGTTGCGGCGGCGGCATGCACGACACCGACACCTGAAGGTGGGTACGTGCACCGGCGGGGGGTTCCCCTTTCCCGAGGGCCTGCCTGGCGATGCGGTCGAGAGGGATATAGCGAGCGGCGTGCCAGGTTTTCATTTGGCATAGATAAGATTATTTAACTTATTGTTTTATATAGAGTTATTTTTATCTTATTCATTTGCACACCACTGCAAGCACTCATGGAGATTCTTTTTTTGTATATCATCGGATAGCAATTTATCTTTTAGGATAATCAAGGATGCGCAAGCCCCTCGTCGCCATCGGCTTCCTCGGTACCACCCTCGACCGCAACGGCAAGGGCGCCGCACGCTGGAACCGCTGGCGGCCAACCATCGGCCTGTGCCAGCAAGCCGACCTGCCTCTGGACCGCCTGGAACTTATCCACGGCCCCGGCGCCCGCGACCTCGGCCTGGCCGAGCGGATTCGCGCCGACATCCAGCAGGTCTCGCCCGGCACCGAAGTGCGCCTGCACCCGCTGGCGCTGCGCAACCCGTGGGACTTCGAGGAGGTCTACGGCGCCCTGCACGACTTCGCCAGCGGCTATACCTTCGACACCGAGCGCGAGGACTATCTGGTGCACATCACCACCGGTACCCACGTCGCGCAGATCTGCTGGTTCCTGCTCACCGAGGCGCGCTACCTGCCAGCGCGCCTGGTGCAGACCTCGCCCTCGCGCAAGCAGGACGAAAACAGTGACCCGGCCGGCATCGCCACCCTGATCGACCTCGACCTGTCGCGCTACGACCCGATCGCCTCGCGCTTTCGCCGCGAGCAGGTCGAGGGGCAGTCGCTGCTCAAGTCCGGCATCGCCACGCGCAACCAGGATTTCAATCGCACCATCGAACAGATCGAACGGGTCGCCCTGCGCTCGAAGGCCCCCATGCTGCTAGTCGGCCCGACCGGCGCCGGGAAGTCATTTCTGGCCCGCCGCGTCCATGAGCTCAAGCGCGGGCGCCATCAGCTGGGCGGGCGCTTCATCGAAGTGAACTGCGCCACCCTGCGCGGCGACGGTGCCATGTCGACCCTGTTCGGTCACGCCAAGGGCGCCTTCACCGGCGCCCAGAACGCCCGCGACGGCCTGCTGCGCGCCGCCGACGGAGGCATGCTGTTCCTCGACGAGATCGGTGAACTGGGCGCTGATGAGCAGGCCATGCTGCTCAAGGCCATCGAGGAAAAACGCTTCTTCCCGCTGGGCGCGGACCGCGAAGTGGAAAGCGACTTCCAGCTGATCGCCGGCACCCACCGCGACCTGCGCGCCAAGGTCGCCGACGGCTCGTTCCGCGAGGACCTGTTCGCCCGCATCAACCTGTGGACCTTCGCCCTCCCCGGCCTGGCCGAACGCCGCGAGGACATCGAGCCGAACCTCGATTTCGAACTGCAGCGCCATGCCCGCGAACAAGGGCGTCAGGTGCGTTTCAACCTCGAGGCCAAGCGCCGCTACCTGGCTTTCGCCCATGCCGGCGAGGCCCGCTGGGCCGGCAACTTCCGCGAGCTATCGGCGTCGATCACGCGCATGGCGACCCTGGCCGACAGCGGGCGTATCGATGAGGAAATGGTCGAGGAAGAGATTGCCCGGCTGCGCTATGCATGGGGCCTGGAGTCGGCCAGCGAGCCACTTTTGGCCGACCGCTCACTCGACCTGTTCGACCAGGTGCAGTTACAGGCGGTGATCGACGTCTGCCGCCGCGCACCGAGCCTGTCAGAAGCCGGGCGTCAGCTGTTCGCGGTATCGCGCCAGGAGAAGGCCAACCCCAACGACGCCGACCGCCTGCGCAAGTACCTGGCGCGCTTCGGGCTGGACTGGCAGCAACTAAAGTCGTAGGGCTTGCCAGCCCGCTGGCACAGTGCTGTATGCTTGGCCGGTCTTCAGGGCGGGGTGAAAGTCCCCACCGGCGGTAAATCGAAAGATGAGCCCGCGAGCGCCCCGGCCATGCCGGGGGTCAGCAGATCTGGTGAAATTCCAGGGCCGACGGTCATAGTCCGGATGAAAGAAGGCGTTTGGCAGGGGCCGTCCGGGCGCCCCTGCGCGCGCATTTTGTTCGCCCCGAGACGTTCATCGATCATTCACGAGGAGCGTTTCATGTCCACCATGCACCACAAGCAATTCCCTAACGTCAGTGCCGCCATCGCCGCCTTCCAGGCCGGGCGCCCCGTGCTGCTGCTCGACGACGACGACCGCGAGGACGAAGCCGATATCGTCGCCGCCGCCGAGAACCTTTCGCTGCAGACCATGGCCATGATGATCCGCGACTGCAGCGGCATCGTCTGCCTGTGCCTGGACGAAGCCACCGTCGACGCCCTGCAGCTGGCGCCGATGGTGCAAAACAACCAGGCCCGCCATGGCACCGGCTTCACCGTCACCATCGAGGCCGCCGAAGGGGTCAGCACCGGCGTGTCGGCACAGGACCGCATCACCACCATCGAAGCCGCGCTGCGCTCGACCGCGCAGGAACGTCATATCGTCAGCCCAGGACATGTGTTCCCGTTGCGCGCTCGTGATGGCGGCGTACTGACCCGCCGCGGCCACACCGAAGGCTCGGTGGACCTGGCCCGCCTGGCCGGCCTGCGCCCGGCGGCGGTGCTGTGCGAACTGATGAACCCCGACGGCAGCATGGCCCGCGGCGAGCAGGTGGCGGTGTATGCCCGCCAGTACAACCTGCCGGTGCTGACCATCGAGGAACTGGCGCGCTATCGCGAGGCGATGGTCGAGCTGCAGGCCGAGCCGGCCTGATACCTGAGCAAGCCCGCCCCCGGTCAGCGTGGGAGCGGGCTTGCCCCGCGATGAGGCCAGGCCTCAACGCAACCCCAGCGGCCCCTTCAGAAACTCGTACAACCCCGCCGCACTCTTGCGATAGCCATCAGCCGTCAGGTGCACCAGATCCGGCCGCGCCAGCCCACCTGCCTGCCAGCCGGCAATCGAGCACGGCCCACCCATGAACCCTTGCCAATCCCAGAACAGCGCCTTGTGCTTGTACGCCATCTGCTTCTGGATACGGATCACCGAGGCCAGCGGTTGCGGCTGGCGCGCCGCACAGCTGCGCGCCTTGCGCTGCTTGATCGAGTCTGGCGGACCGACCAGCAGGATCGCCGCCTGCGGCAGGTCCTTGCGCAGGCCCGTGAGGGTCGCGTCCAGTTGCGTCTGGTACAGCGCCAGGTCGAGCTTGTCGTCGAACGCTTCATTGGTGCCGTAAGCCAGGATCACCAGGTCAGGCCGCACGGCCTTGAGGCTGTCGCGCCAGCCCGGCTGCCACTTGTCCACCACGTCCAGGCGCGCGCCGTTGATGCCCAGCGCCGAGTAGGTCACCCCGGCATGCTTCTGCCCCTGGATGTACCAGCCACCCAAAGCGACACCCCGACCGCCCTCGACACTCAACTGCACCGGCAGGCCGACATTGGCGTAGGCCGGACTGAAGCGCCACTGGCCATTGCTGGCCGGCAGCACGCGGCGCTGGCCGCCATTGACGAAGAGGCTGGCGCTGGTGGTCGACTGGTACAGCGCCGAAACCTTGTAGCGCTGGCGATCCTCGTCCCGCGCCTGCAGCACCACGCTGGCACGATTGGCCAACGGCAGCGACAGGTAGCCCCCCAACGGAAACCGCGAGCTCTGCTGGTTGCGCGCCGACACCAGCTCCCACTGGCGCTTCTCGCTCTTGATGATCACCCGGTCGTTGCGGATCCCCGGCACTGGCGAAGCCGGCACCAGGCCGATGCCACCGTCGCCGTAGCGCGCCTGCAACAGCTTGCGCAGCTCGCCGCTGAACAGGTCGGCGGCGGTATGCGAGTCTCCCAGCTGGACGATGGCGACCGGCGCCCGGCCGGCATTGCGCAGCTTGCCGGCGAGCAAGGCCAGGTTGCCGTCCTGGCGGGTGGCTGGCGCGGCGGCTGGCCGGGCCGTGGGCTGGGCGCTCACGCTGTTGGCGCCGGTGCTGCAACCCGGCGCGGCGCTGATCAGCAGGGCCAGGCCCAGCAGGTGATGCCATTGGCGCATCTCAATGTCCTGTAACGGTCAGGCCCGGAAAACTGATCAGCGACAGAACCTGTTCGGCGATCATCTTCTGGCCTGTGATGGTGAAATGAATGCCGTCGTCGACCCGCACCTTGACCCGCTTGCCCTGCGGTGTCTGCACCGTATACGAGAAGTTGGCGTCGGGGTAGCCGAGGATCGGGTTGGCCGAGACATAGTGCTGGCCGAACAGCGCGGTCTGCTCCTGGTATAGCCCGCTGAGGTAGCCCATGGCCGTGGACAATCGCGCCTTCTCCATGTTCGGCGGCCCGACCCAGATCACCTGCACGTTGTGCGCGCGGGCCTGCTCGAGGATCGAATCGATACGGGCGCGGTAGGCGACCTCCCACTCCGGCGACTTGAAGCGCAGGAACGGCTTGCCCTTGCCCTGGGGCATGTCCCACGGGTCGTTGGGGCCGAGGAACACCACCATCAGGCGCACGTTCGGTTCGTGATCAAGGGTGTCGGCCACGGTCTTCGGCCAGTTGAAGAAGCCGGGGTAAGCAAGGCCGGTGCTTTGCTTGCTGAGGTTGACGGTGCGGATCTGGTAGCGCTTGCGCAGGCTGTTGGCCAGGTGCGGCGCCACGCCCTGCATCAGCGAGTCACCGACCAGGAACACGTCGTCGCCAGCGGCCAGCGAGGCCACGGTACCCGGCTGCAGCAACGCGGGTGCGGGTGCAGGCGCGGGCGGCGCAGGCTGGGCGACAACGACAGGGGCTGGCGCATGAAGCGGCGCAGGCGTCGGCTGCACATGCGCCGGCGTCGACACCGGTGGCAACGGCTTGGCCACGGCCGCCGGGGTTTCCAGATCGACCGTGACCACCGGCTGCGGTGCGGGCAGAACCTCGACCGCCGGCCCCTCGGCCAGTTGCGCCGCGGGCAGCAACTGCTCGAGCAGGTCTTCGCGCTGCGCCTCCAGCATGGCCGTCAACTGCGCACCCATGCGCCAGGCCGGCATCTGGCCTAGCAGCGGTATCTCGCAGCTCTGGTGGTATTTCTGCTGGCAGTAGAGCTTGATCGAGTCCTGGTTCAGCCAGAACAGCAATGCGGTGGTGACCACGATCGCATACAAGCCACGGGCGGCGCCCATCTGCACCTGGAACAGCTGTTTGCTATCAGAAGCTTGCATAGATGAACCCCGGCACGCCCGACTGCGAAGCGAAAATCACCAGCGACACGCCGACCCCGAGCGGGATCGGGTACAGCTGCCACGGCAGACGCTGGAACAGCGCGCCACTCTGGCGCAACAGCGCCAGCCACTGTGGATAACTGGCCACGAACAGCACGCAGGCCAACAGCATCAGGCCGGTGGCGCTGTTCAGCCCCGCCAGGCTCAGCTGGCCGATGTCGCCGAGCATCTCAAGCGCGCCATCCAGCGTCGGACTGCGGAAGAAGATCCAGGCGAAGGCCACGTAGTGGAAGGTCATCAGGCGCGCCAGCAGGCCGGAGCCCGGCAGCCGTGCGAAGCCCGGAAACCACTGGCTGAACAGCTTGGAAATGGCCAGGCCGACACCATGCAGCGCGCCCCAGATGATGAAGTTCACGCTCGCCCCGTGCCACAGGCCGGACACCAGCATCGCCAGCAGCATGTTCAGGTTGCCGCGCCATGCGCCCTTGCGATTGCCGCCCAGCGGGATGTACACGTAGTCGCGGATGAAGCGCGACAGGCTGATGTGCCAGCGCCCCCAGAATTCCTTGAGGTTGTGCGCGGCGTACGGCGCGTCGAAGTTGTCCGGCAGGCGAAAGCCCAGCAGCAGGGCGATACCGGTGACCAGGTTGGTGTAGCCGCTGAAGTTGAAGTAGATCAGCAAGCTGTAGCCGTACACGCTCAACAGCACCTGTTCGGGGCTGGCGCTGCCCGGGGTGTCGAACACCGGGTCGACCCACTCGCTGCCCAGCCAGGCGCTGAGGAAGAACAGCTTGACCACCGCCATCGCGATCAACCCCAGCGCCCGCTGCGGCTCCAGCACCTGGCGCATGGCCGGCGGACGGACCTGCGGCAGCATGTGCAGGGCACGGTTGACCGGCCCGGCCACCAGGCTGGGGAAGAACGCCAGGTACAGGGCCAGGTCCAGCGGCGCCGCCGGCGCCAGTTCGCGGCGGTTGATCGACACCAGGTAGCTGACCGAATGGAAGGTATAGAACGACAGCCCGATCGGCACCAGCACTTCCAGCAGCGGCAGCGACACCTCGAACCCGGCCGCCGCCAGGGCGCCCTGGGCGCCGCCGACGAAGAACTCCTGGTACTTGAACAGGTAGAAGCAGCCCAGCACCAGGGTCAGCAGCAGCACGCGACAGAACCAGCGCCCGGGATAGCGCCCCGCCAGCAGGCCGAGCAGGTACACCAGCGCGCTGTAGCCCAGCAGGATGTACAACGACTGCAGGCTGAAGCTCGCCACCAGGCCATAGCTGGCGGTCAGCAGCAGCAGGTTCTGCAACCGCACGCTCCAGCACAGGCTCCAATAAAGAATGAAGAACAGCGTGAAACAGAGGCCGAATTCGATCGAGAGGAAGCTCACAACGTAGTCCATTACATGACGTCGGGAAGAAAGGTCCCTGACCCGCAGGCCAGAGCGCGCGGATTATGGCAGAGGGCCGTCACCCCCACAATTCGATTGCATCGCCGATTGCAAGATGGCTCGCACCGAACAAGTGCAACAAAATGCGACGAACGATAGGCCCATGCAATTTGCTCCCCCTGCCCCGCTCTGCTAGTGTCGCGCCGTTCTGAATGCCACCGAGACAGTCGCCATGGCCCGCAAAAAAACCTCCATCGATTTCGAACAATCCCTCGCCGACCTGCAAGCCCTGGTCGAACGCCTGGAGAACGGCGAACTGTCGCTGGAAGAGTCGCTGGCCGCCTTCGAGCAGGGCATCGCCCTGACCCGCGATTGCCAGGGCGCCCTGGCCCAGGCCGAGCAGAAAGTGCAGATCTTGTTGGAGCGTGACGGCGAACTGGCTGCCCAGCCGTTCGACGCGGAGCCCGAGGCATGATCGCCCAGTACCAGCAGAGCGCCCAGGCACGGGTCGACGCCGCCCTCGAACCGCTGTTCCAGGCACCGTCGAAGGAACTCGAACGCCTCTATGCCGCCATGCGCTACAGCGTGATGAACGGCGGCAAGCGCGTGCGCCCGCTGCTGGCCTATGCCGCCTGCGAAGCCTTCGGTGTGCCTGCCGAGCATGCCAACGGCGCGGCCTGCGCGGTGGAACTGATCCACGCCTACTCGCTGGTGCATGACGACTTGCCGGCGATGGACGACGACGACCTGCGTCGCGGCCAGCCCACCACCCACAAGGCGTTCGATGAAGCCTGTGCGATCCTCGCCGGCGACGGGCTGCAGAGCCTGGCCTTCAGTGCCCTGCTCGACCCTCGCCTGAGCCCGCAGGCCGACGCCATCCGCCTGCAGATGGTCCAGGCCCTGGCCAAAGCCGCCGGCCCCGCCGGCATGGTCGGCGGCCAGGCCATCGACCTCGGCTCGGTGGGCGTCAAGCTGGACCAGCAAGCCCTGGAGTACATGCACCGGCACAAGACCGGCGCGCTGATCGAAGCCAGCGTTCGCCTTGGCGCCCTGGCCAGCGCCCGCGCCGATCAGGCCCAGCTTGATGCCCTGCAGACTTATGCACAGGCCATCGGCCTGGCGTTCCAGGTGCAGGACGACATTCTTGACGTGGAGAGCGACACCGCCACCCTGGGCAAGCGCCAGGGCGCCGACATCGCCCGCGACAAGCCGACCTACCCGGCGCTGCTCGGGCTGGAAGCGGCCAAGGCCTATGCCCTGGAGCTGCGCGACCAGGCGCTGGCCGCGTTGGCAGGTTTCGGCGACAACGCTGAGCCGTTGCGAGCGCTCGCCCGCTATATTGTCGAGCGCCGCCACTAAGGCCTGACACATCCCCCTGTAGGAGCGGCCTTGTGTCGCGAAAGGGCTGCAAAGCAGCCCCAGATTCAGCATCAATGCAGAAATTGCCGGGGCCGCTGTGCGGCCCTATCGCGACACAAGGCCGCTGCTACAGGATATCTGCCGCACCGGTGGCCCTCATACACCCGTCCGAATGGGCAGCTTTTCCTACAATGGGGTAAACTGCCGCGTCTTCACACCTATAACGACACGCCTGATGCCCACGACGTTTCAAGAGATCCCCCGCGAACGCCCGGTCACGCCATTGCTGGACCGCGCCGATACGCCCGCCGGCCTGCGCCGGCTGGCCGAAGCCGACCTGGAGACCCTGGCCGACGAGCTGCGCCAGGAGCTGCTCTACACCGTCGGTCAGACCGGTGGGCATTTTGGCGCGGGCCTGGGCGTCATCGAGCTGACGATCGCCCTGCACTACGTCTTCGACACACCGGATGACCGGCTGGTGTGGGACGTCGGCCACCAGGCCTACCCGCACAAGATCCTCACCGGTCGCCGTGAGCGCATGCTCAGCCTGCGCCAGAAGGACGGCATCGCCGCCTTCCCGCGCCGCAGCGAGAGCGAATACGACACCTTCGGCGTCGGTCATTCCAGCACCTCGATCAGCGCCGCCCTGGGCATGGCCATCGCCGCCCGCCTGCAGAACGACCCACGCAAGTCGATCGCCGTGATCGGCGACGGCGCACTGACCGCCGGCATGGCCTTCGAGGCGCTGAACCACGCCCAGGAAGTGGATGCCGACATGCTGGTCATCCTCAACGACAACGACATGTCGATCTCGCGCAATGTCGGCGGCCTGTCCAACTACCTGGCCAAGATCCTCTCCAGCCGCACCTATGCCAGCATGCGCGAAGGCAGCAAGAAAGTGCTGTCGCGCCTACCCGGGGCCTGGGAGATCGCCCGCCGCACCGAAGAGTACGCCAAGGGCATGCTGGTGCCCGGCACCCTGTTCGAGGAACTGGGCTGGAACTACATCGGCCCGATCGACGGCCACGACCTGCCGACCCTGATCGCCACCCTGCGCAACATGCGCGACCTCAAGGGTCCGCAATTCCTGCATGTGGTCACCAAGAAGGGCAAGGGCTTCGCCCCGGCCGAGGTCGACCCGATCGGCTACCACGCGATCACCAAGCTGGAGCCGGCCAACAAGCCGGTGGCGCCGAAGAAGGCCAGCGGGCCGAAGTATTCCGCCGTGTTCGGCCAGTGGCTGTGCGACATGGCCGCCGCCGACAACCGCCTGGTGGGCATCACCCCGGCGATGAAGGAAGGCTCGGACCTGGTCGACTTCAGCGAACGCTACCCCGAGCGCTACTTCGACGTCGCCATCGCCGAACAGCACGCGGTGACCTTTGCCGCAGGCATGGCCTGCGAAGGCGCCAAGCCGGTGGTGGCGATCTACTCCACCTTCCTGCAGCGCGCCTACGACCAACTGATTCACGATGTGGCGGTGCAGGACCTCGATGTGCTGTTCGCCATCGACCGCGCCGGCCTGGTCGGCGAGGACGGCCCGACTCACGCCGGCGCTTACGACCTCTCCTACTTGCGCTGCATCCCCGGCATGCTGGTGATGACCCCCAGCGACGAGAACGAGCTGCGCAAGATGCTCAGCACCGGCCACCACTACAAGGGCCCGGCCGCCGTGCGCTACCCGCGCGGCACCGGCCCGAATGCACCGATCAGCGGCGACCTCGAGCCGCTGGAGATCGGCAAGGGCGTGGTCCGTCGCCAGGGCGGCAAGGTCGCCCTGCTGGTGTTCGGCGTGCAACTGGCCGAGGCCCTGCAGGTGGCCGAGCAGATCGACGCCACCGTGGTCGACATGCGTTTCGTCAAACCGCTGGACGAGGCCCTGGTACTGGAGATGGCCGCCAGCCATGAGCTGCTGGTGACCATCGAGGAGAACGCCATCATGGGTGGCGCCGGCGCTGCCGTCGGCGAGTTCCTGGCCCGCGAGGGCGTGGTCAAGCCGCTGCTGCACCTGGGCCTGCCGGACATCTATGTCGAACATGCCAAGCCTGCGCAGATGCTGGCTGAATGTGGGTTGGATGTGGCTGGTATACAGGCGGCCGTCACTGCCCGCATGACCAAGCTCGGCCTGTAAAAACCGATCGCGGGGCAAGCCCGCTCTCACGAGGCCTGTCTGGTCGTCGTGGGAGCGGGTTTGTCCCGCGATCGCAATGGAACTGCCCATGAAGATCCGCGCCTTCTTCCTGCTCTGCCTCCCCGCCAGCGCCCTGGCCGCCGAACCCTCCCGCGATGACGCCCTGAAGCTTCCCGACGTGCTGATCAGCGCCAGCCGCCAGGTCGAGTCACGCACCGCCACCAGCGCCGCCAACACAGTGTTCACCCGTGCCGATATCGACCGCCTGCAGCCGAGCGGTGTCACCGACCTGCTCGCCCGTGTCCCCGGCGTGCAGGTTGCGCCCACCGGCGGTCGCGGCAGCCTGCCCGGGATCTTCATCCGCGGCACCAAGGCTGCCCAGACCCTGGTGCTGGTCGACGGCGTGCGCATCGCCAATGCCACCTCTGGCGACAGTGGCCTGCAGTTTCTCGACGTCGACCAGATCGAACGTGTGGAAGTGCTGCGCGGCTCGCGCTCGGCGGTCTACGGCAGCGACGCCATTGGTGGGGTAATCCAGATCTTCACCCGTCGTGGCGGCGCCCCGGGCCTGCAACCGCGCCTGCGCCTGGCCGCTGGCAGCAATCAGACCTGGCAACGCAGCCTGGGGCTGTCGGGTGGCGACGACACGACCCGCTTCAACCTCGGCGCCAGCCTGGACGAGACCGCCGGCATCGATTCGACCGGGCCGTCGCACGCCAGCGATGGCGACCATGACGCCTATCGCAATCGCTCTCTCAACCTGAGCTTGAGCCATACCTTCAACGAGCGTTTCGAGGCGGGCTTGAATCTGCTCGACAGCCGTGGGCGCAGTGAATACGACAATCCGTATGGACGGCTGGATGAGGTCACCTGGCTGAGTTATCCACAGCAACCCTATACCGACTTCAGTGTCAGCAGTCTTGGCTCCTGGTTCGACGCCCAGCTCAACGACACCTGGCACTCCAGGCTGGAACTGGGCCACAGCGAAAACCGCGACGACAAACGCGATAAGCTCAGCGACCAGCGCTTCATCTACAACACCTACCGTGATCAGGTCACCTGGCAGAACGAGTTTGCCCTGGACGAGCGCAACCAGCTGATGCTGGGTGGCGACTGGTATCAGGACCGCTTCCACGGCACGGCGAACTTCAGCGAGGACAGCCGCTGGAACCGCGCCGCTTTCGCCCAGTACCGTTTCGCGGGGGAACGCTTCTCGAGCGAGCTCGGCGTGCGTCATGACCGCAACCAGCAGTACGGCGAGCAGACCACCTGGAATGCCAGCCTCACCGTCCCCTTAAATCCACGCAACGATGTGCTGGTGTCCTACAGCGAGGGATTCCGTGCCCCGACCTTCAACGACCTGTATGACGTACAGTACGGCAACCCGGACCTGCGTCCCGAGCACTCGAAAAGCTACGAGCTGCAATGGCGCAGCCAACTGGCCAGCCATACCCGACTGGAGGCCTCGCTGTATCGCAGCGACCTGCGCGACGCGATCAACTACGACCCCGCCCGCAGGCGCCCCGGCAATGTCGACAATGCACGCATCAACGGCCTGGAACTGTCGCTCATGCAGGAGTGGGCCGGCTGGACCTCTCAGTTGGGCCTGAGCATGATCGATCCGCGAGACCGTGAAACCGGCCATACCTTGCAACGGCGCGCTCGGCGCACATTGAGCCTGGACCTGGACCGTCAGTTCGAACGCTTCAACGTGGGCGCGAGCTGGCAAGCCGTCAGCGGCAGCTACGACGATCCATCCAACAACAATCGCATCGGTGGCTACGGACTACTCGGCCTGCGCGGCGGCATGGTCCTGACGGACGAGGTGAGGTTGGAGCTGAAGCTGGACAACCTGCTGGACAAGCAATACAGCCGTGCCCTGTACAGCTTCGACGGCAGCCAGTACGGCTATCGTGAAGAAGGCCGCACCTGGCTGCTGAGCCTTACCTGGACCCCGACCCTTTAGCCTCCAGCAGCGCGCACAACCGGGCGGTGGCCTCGATCATCTGCCCGCTGGGCCGCTCCAGGCCCTTGTCCGGTACCACCAGCAAGCCGTCCTCCTGCACGGCGCTCATCTGCGGCCAGCGACGCCAGCTGGCCAGCTGCGCCGCGTCACCCGCCAGGATCACCTCGGGATTGCGCAGCAGCACCGACTCCACGCTGACCTGTGGCGCGGGTTGGGTCAGGTCGTCGAACACATTGCGCGCCCCGCAGACGCGCAAGGCATCGCTGACCACCTGGCGCCCGCCCAGGGTGTACAGCGGATTGTCCCAGACCTGGTAGAACACCCGCAGCGGCGTGTCGCGCCGGTAGCGTTCCCGCAGCGCTTGTAGTCGCTCACGCAGGCCGGCGGCATAGGCATGGCCCCGCTCGTCCCGCCCAAGGCGCCGGGCGATGGCTTCGATCTGCTCGATCAACTGGTCGAGGTCGCCGGGCTCGCCGCTGAACGTGGCGATACCCAGGCGCTTGAGCTGGTCGCGCTGGGCCGGCGCGACACTGCCGGGCCAGAGCAGCAGCAGCTCAGGCTTGAGACTGAGCAGGCGCTCCATGTCCAGCTGGCCATGGCGCCCGACCGAGGGCAGGGCCTGAAGGCTCGGCGGACGCTCACCCGCGTCCAGCACGCCCACCAATAGGTCGCCGGCCTCCAGTTCGAGGACGATCTCGGTCATCGACGGCGCCAGGCTGACCACCCGCGGCCCGGCCTCGGCCAGGGTACCGAGGCACAACACTGCGAGGGAGGCGAGAAACGCCCGCATCAGCCGAGCTGGCGCGGGATACGGTAGAGGTACAGCACCACCAAGGTGGACAGGGCAAGGAGGATCTGCGGCACCGCCTCCAGCCCGACCAGCACCGACAGCGCCGCGACCCAGGCCGGGAAGCAGGCGAACAGCATGGCCAGGCGCCTGACCCGCGCCAGCTCGATCCAGGCACCGGGTTCGTCCGGCGAGCCCAACTGCTTGTCGGTGGCGATCAACGCCCGCTTGTAGGCGCCAAAGCGCGGCAGGCTGAGGAACATGGTCGCGGCTCCGGCGATGAACAAGGGCATGGCCAGCACCGGAATCAGCGGCTCTCCCCGGCCGAACGCCCAGGCCATTATCGGCAATGGCATAAGGCCCACGGCCAGGTACTGCCACCAGGCCAGGGCCAGCCGGCGCTTCACCTCGCCTCGGGTCACGCCTGGGGCACCTCGCCCTGGTGCTTGTTGCCCATCATGTGACCGAGCTTGTCGGCCTTGGTGGCCAGGTACAGACGGTTGTGCGGATTGTGACCGGTATGCAGCGGCACGCGCTCGGAGACCTTGATGTTCATGTCGGTCAGCGCCTTGACCTTGCGCGGGTTGTTGGTCATCAGACGCAGCGACTTCACACCCAGGTGCTCGAGCATCGGCAGGCACATGGCGTAGTCGCGCTGGTCAGCGGCGAAGCCCAGGCGCTCGTTGGCCTCGACGGTGTCGGCGCCGCCGTCCTGCAGTTCGTAGGCGCGGATCTTGTTCAGCAGGCCAATGCCACGGCCCTCCTGGCGCAGGTACAGCAGCACGCCACGGCCTTCGCGGGCGATGGCCTGCAACGCGGCTTCGAGTTGCGAGCCGCAGTCGCAGCGCTGGCTGAACAGCGCATCGCCGGTCAGGCACTCGGAATGCAGGCGCCCCAGCACCGGCTCGCCGTCCGCGATGTCACCCAGGCTGAGCACCACGTGCTCGCGGCCAGTGGCTTCGTCGAGGAAGCCATGCATGGTGAAGGTCGCAAAGGGAGTCGGAAGTTTAGAGGCGGCAACAAAGACGACGGGCACGTTGTGCTCCTGGGTAGTAGGATTTTTCAGATCGGCCGATTGTATCAGCAGCCCGGCGCAGGTGCGCAGGAGGAATAGGGTGGCTTAAGATCGAAAAGTTCGATGCTTATGGTGTTGCTGACGCCTGCTCTAACGCCCCGCTACTCAGTGAGGCTGACTATCGCTGGTAAACGGATACGGCTGCTTCCAACGCTCGAAGATCGGCTTCAGCTCGCCACTACGGACCAGTTGCGCCATGCGCCGGTCGAACAGGTCACGCAGGGCCTCGCCCTGGGCACTGCGGGTGAAGGCCAGGTACAGCGGCAGCTCGGCGACGTGGGTGCTGCGAAAACGCTGGGGCTCGGGCGCCTGTCCGAGCACATATTCGACCTCGGTCTGCGCATCGACGTAGAAATCCACCCGGTCATGCTCAAGCATGGGCAGGATCCCTTCGCGGCGCTGGACCTCGCGGAAATTGTGCACGTTCGGCAGGTAGCTGGCGTAGTCATAGCCACGCACCCAGGCCAGGCGGTACTGGCCGATGGTGTCCAGCGTCGGCTGCGGCTTGCCCGCCAGGCCCAGGGCATAGATATGGTCCATGTCGAAATGCCAGCGCGGATAGAGATTGTCGTCGTTCTCTTCCTTGTAGGAGCCGACCCAGGCATCGGCCTCGCCCCGCTTCACCAGGCCGACCGAGCGGCTGTACGGCGCGCTCAGTACCTTGACCTTGACGCCGGCCGGCTCGAACACCTTGCGCAGCACGTCCCAGGCCAGCCCGCTGCCATCGGCGTTGGTGTAGTCTAGCCACTCCTCGCTGACCAGGCGCACCTGCTGCTCCTGGGCCATGACACCGGGCACTGCGCAAAGCAGCACCCACGCCAGCAACACACTCCTCACGGCCATCGCAACGCTCCCTGTATCAGGCCACCGCCCACACCAGAACCTGCATGCCCAGCCAGGCGAACACGCCGGCCAGGATATCGTCGAGCATGATCCCGAACCCACCATGCACATGGCGATCGACCCAGCGGATCGGCCACGGCTTGAGGATGTCGAAGAAGCGGAACATCAGGAACCCCGCCAGCAGCCACTGCCAGCCTTCCGGCACCAGCCACAGGGTGATCCACATGCCGACGATCTCGTCCCAGACAATGCCCTCGTGATCGTGCACGCGCAAGTCGTTGGCCACCTTGCCGCACAGCCACACGCCGAACAGCATGCTGATGCCCAGCAGCAGCCAGTAGCCCCAGTCGGGCAGCATCTGCCACAGCGGGATGAACGGCAGCGCCACCAGCGAACCCCAGGTACCGGGGGCCTTGGGCAACGTACCGGAGCCGAAGCCGAAGGCGATGAAGTGCCACGGGTTGCGCCAGACCGAAGGCGGAACGAACTCCGCAGGCACCTGGTTGGGGTGGTCGGTCACGGTGTCTCCCTGAAATGTTGATAGCCCCGCTGTACGGGGGTGATGTCCAGGCCCTGCGGGTCACGCAGGGTCACGCCCTGCCCTTGCAGCACACGGCCGATGACGTGAACCTCGCGAGCCAGGGAGGTCAGTGCGCTTTCCGGCAGGGTGAAGGCCAGCACGTAGTCGTCGCCACCGGTGAGCGCCGCCTGCACTGCCGCCTCGTGCCCAAGGAAAGCCTGTAAAGGTGCGGACACGGGGACCAGCGACAGGTTCACCTCCAGCGCAACGCCGGACGCCTTGGCGATATGCCCGCAGTCGGCCAGCAGGCCGTCGGAGATATCCAGTGCCGCCGTGGCCAGGCCGCGCAGGCGCTCGCCCAGTTGCAGCTGGGGCAAGGGCGACCAGTAGTGCTCCAGCAGCGGACCGGCCACCTCGGCAGCCGCCTCGCGCTCGCCCAGCACCAGCGGCAAGGCCCCCGCTGCGTTGCCCAAAAAACCGCCGACGCACAGCAGGTCGCCCGGCTGCGCGCCGCTGCGGCGCAGGGCCTGGCCCGTCGGTACCCGGCCGAACACGGTCACGGTGATGCTCAGCGGCCCACGGGTGGTGTCACCGCCGATCAAGGTCATGCGGCAACGGTGGGCCACGCGGCCGAGGCCATCGGCGAAGGCTGCCAGCCAGTCCGGGCCGAATTCGGGCAGGGTCAGAGCGAGGGTAAAGCCGATGGGCGTGGCGCCCATGGCCGCCAGGTCGCTGGCCGCCACAGCGAGCGAACGCTGGCCCAGCAGCAGCGGATCGCAGACGGTGGGGAAATGCACACCGGCCACCAGCGTGTCGGTGGAGATCGCCAGCTGCTCGCCGGCGGGCAGGTCCAGCAGGGCACAATCGTCGCCGATCCCCAGGGCCACGCCCTCGCCGCCCTGCGCACAAGGCGCGGCGGCGAAGTAGTGACGGATTAGCTCGAACTCACCCATGGCCGGTCAGCGCCGCGATCAGCGCTTGTTCGCCTTGACTTCCGCTTCACGCAGACGCGGAGCCAGCTTGTCCAGCACGCCGTTGACGAACTTGTGGCCGTCGGTGGCGCCGAAGACCTTGGCCAGTTCCACACCTTCGTTGATGACGACGCGGTACGGCACATCGACGCGCATCATGAACTCCCAGGTGGACAGGCGCAGCACGGCCAGCTCGACCGGGTCGAGTTCTTCCAGCGGCGTGTCCAGGCAAGGCTTGAGCGCCTCGTCGATCTCGACCTTCTTCGCCGGGACCCCGTGCAGGATCTCGCGGAAGTAGGCGCCGTCGACATCGGAGAAATCGTTATCGACCCGGAACTGCGCTTCCACTTCGTTCAGCGAGTGCTTGGCCATGTGCCACTGGTAGAGCGCTTGCGTGGCGAGCTTGCGGGCTTCGCGACGCTTGGCGCTCTTCGAGGGCTTGCCGGCATCCGCAGGTTTTGGATCGCGCGGGTTGAAACGATCGCTTTCGTCGCTAATCACTTGGCCTCCAACTGCGCCAGCAGACTGACCATTTCCAGGGCCGACAGGGCAGCTTCGGCACCTTTGTTGCCGGCCTTGGTGCCGGAACGCTCGATGGCCTGCTCGATGGAGTCAACGGTCAGGACGCCGAAGGCCACCGGAACACCGAACTCCATGGACACCTGGGCCAGGCCCTTGGTGCACTCGCCCGCCACGTATTCGAAGTGCGGGGTACCGCCACGGATCACCGCGCCCAGGGCGATGATCGCGTCATAAGCACCCTGCTGGGCGACTTTCTGCGCTACCAGCGGGATTTCGAACGCGCCCGGGGCACGGATGATGGTGATGTCGCTTTCGCTGACGCCGTGGCGTACCAGGGCATCGACTGCACCGCTTACCAGGCTTTCGACGACGAAGCTGTTGAAGCGGCCAACCACCAAAGCATAGCGACCTTTGGGGGCGATGAAGGTACCTTCGATGGTCTTCAGGGTCATTCCGGAGTTCTCATCTTCAAGAGCGAGGCCGCGCTGTGGCGGCCTCGGGAGGGTTTTGACTCGAGTCTAGGGGCGATCAGGCCGCCTCAAGTCACTCGGAGGGCACGTATTCTACAACTTCCAGATCGAATCCGGATATCGCATTGAACTTCATCGGCGAACTCATCAGGCGCATCTTGCGCACACCGAGATCGCGCAGGATCTGCGAGCCGGCACCGACGGTGCTGTAAGTGGTCGGCGCCTTGGGCTGCGTATCGCCGGCGCTCTCGCGGATATGCGCCAGCAACACGTCGCCGTCCAGCGGGTGGCCCAGCAGCAGCACCACGCCGCTGCCGGCCTCGGCCACGGCGCTCATGGCCGCGCGCAGGCTCCAACGGCCCGGCTGCTTGACCATCAGCAGGTCGCGCAGCGGGTCCATGTTGTGCACCCGCACCAGGGTCGGCTCTTCGGCGCAGATCTTGCCCAGGGTCAGGGCCATGTGCACGTCGCCCTCCACCGCGTCGCGGTAGGTGACCAGGTTGAACTGGCCCAGCTCGCTCTCGATCGGCTGTTCGGAGACGCGCTGCACGGTGCGCTCGTGGATCATGCGGTAGTGGATCAGGTCGGCGATGGTGCCGATCTTCAGGCCATGCTCGGCAGCGAACACTTCCAGTTCGGCGCGACGCGACATGGTGCCGTCGTCGTTCATCACCTCACAGATCACCCCGCTCGGCTCGAAACCGGCCATGCGCGCCAGGTCGCAAGCGGCCTCGGTGTGGCCGGCACGGGCCAGGGTGCCGCCGGGCTGGGCCATCAGCGGGAAGATGTGGCCGGGGCTGACGATGTCCTCGGCCTTGGCGTCCTTGGCGGCAGCGGCCTGCACGGTGCGAGCGCGGTCGGCGGCGGAGATGCCGGTGGTGACGCCTTCGGCGGCCTCGATCGACACGGTGAACTTGGTGCCGAAGCCCGAGCCGTTGCGCGGCGCCATCAGCGGCAGCTTCAGTGTTTCGCAGCGCTCGCGGGTCATCGGCATGCAGATCAGGCCACGGGCGTGCTTGGCCATGAAGTTGATGTGCTCGGGCAGGCAGCACTCGGCCGCCATGATGATGTCGCCTTCGTTCTCGCGGTCTTCGTCATCCATGAGGATGACCATTTTGCCCTGGCGGATGTCTTCGACCAGTTCTTCGATGCTGTTGAGCGCCACGCGGCACCCCCTTCTCAATCAGGATTTCAAGAAGCCGTTGGCGGCCAGGAAGCTTTCGGTGATGCCACTGCCTTTGCTCGGCTCGGCGGCCTTGTCGCCCAGCAGCAGACGCTCCAGGTAACGGGCCAGCAGGTCGACCTCAAGGTTCACCCGACGCCCTGCGCGGTAGTCGGCCATGATGGTTTCGGACAGGGTGTGCGGGACGATGGTCAGCTCGAACTCGGCGCCATCGACTTCGTTGACCGTCAGGCTGGTGCCGTCGACGGTGATCGAGCCCTTGTGGGCGATGTACTTGGCCAGTTCCTTGGGCGCGCGCACGCGGAACTGGATGGCGCGGGCGTTATCGGCACGCGAGACGATCTCGCCGACACCGTCGACGTGGCCGCTGACCAAGTGGCCACCCAGGCGGGTGGTGGGGGTCAGGGCCTTTTCCAGGTTGACCCGGCTGCCGCTCTTGAGATCGACCATGGCGGTGCGCTTGAGGGTCTCGACGCTGACGTCGGCCCAGAAGCCGTCGCCGGGCAGTTCGACGGCGGTCAGGCACACGCCGTTGACCGCGATGCTGTCGCCGAGCTTGACGTCGCCCAGGTCGAGCTTGCCGGTCTCTACGTAGACGCGCACGTCACCGCCCTTGGGGGTGAGGCTGCGGATGGTGCCGATGGATTCGATGATGCCGGTGAACATGGTGTTCTCCTAGATACGGGCTGCGCGAGGCAAGCCAGGCATTATACGCCGGGGGGCGGCAGGGGGATGGCAGTGACTCGCCAGTCATCGCCGACCGCGCGCATTTCGGTGATCTTCAGCCGCGGCGCCTCGCTCATTTTCGACAGCGGCCAGTCCAGCAACGGGCGGGCGTCGGAGCCGAGGAAGGTGCCGGCGACGAACAGCTGGTACTCGTCGACCAGGCCCTGGCGGGCGAAGGCGCCGACCAGGCCGGCGCCAGCCTCCAGCAGGATTTCGTTGACCCCGCGCCCGGCCAGGGTGCGCAGCAGTGCCGCCAGGTCGACGCGACCCTCGCTACCGGGCAGATTGATCAGTTCATGACCAGCGGCCGCATAGCGCGGGTCTTCACCAGCGGCGGTCACCACCAGCGCCGGGCCGGCCTGGAAGAAGGGCGCGTCCAGTGGCAAGCGCAGGCGCCCGTCGACCAGCACGCGCAACGGCGGGCGCGACAGGGCCAGAGTGGTGAGCGCGTCATCCAAGCCCAGTTCCTCGCCGCGCACGGTCATGCGGGCCTGGTCGAACAGCACGCTCTCGGCGCTGGTCAGTACCACGCTGGAGCGGGCGCGCAGGCGCTGCACCGCGGCACGCGCCGCAGGGCCGGTGATCCATTGGCTTTCGCCGCTGGCCATGGCGGTGCGGCCGTCCAGGCTCATCGCCAGCTTGGCGCGCACGAACGGCAGGCCCTGCTCCATGCGCTTGAGGAACCCCGGGTTGAGCGCGCGGGCCTCGGCATCGAGCACGCCGCTGGCGACTTCGATACCGGCCTCGCGCAGGCGCTGCAAGCCGTTGCCGGCCACTTGCGGATTGGGGTCCTGCATGGCCGCCACCACCCGCGCCACCCCGGCCTTGACCAGCGCATCGGCGCACGGCGGCGTGCGGCCATGGTGGCTGCAGGGCTCGAGGGTGACGTAGGCACAGGCGCCGCGGGCGCGCTCGCCGGCCTGGCGCAGGGCATGGACCTCGGCGTGCGGCTCGCCGGCGCGCACATGCCAGCCTTCGCCGACCACCTCGCCGTCACGCACGATCACGCAGCCCACGCGGGGGTTGGGGTGGGTGCTGTACAGGCCCTTGCGGGCCAATTCCACGGCGCGGGCCATGTAGTGGGCGTCGAGAATGGCTTGGCTGGACATGCTTACTCTTTAGCCGGCTCGCGGGCCAGGCGGTCGATTTCTTCGCGGAATTCGTCGAGGTCCTGGAACCGCCGGTAGACCGAGGCGAAACGGATGTAGGCCACCTCGTCGAGCTTGCGCAGCTCGGCCATCACCATCTCACCAACCACCAGCGACTTCACTTCGCGCTCGCCGGTGGCACGCAGGCGGCTCTTGATGTGCGCCAGCGCCGCTTCCAGGCGCTCGACGCTGACCGGGCGCTTCTCCAGCGCGCGCTGCATGCCGGCGCGCAGCTTGTCCTCGTCGAAAGGTTGGCGCGTGCCGTCCTGCTTGATCAGCCGGGGCAGGACCAGTTCGGCGGTCTCGAAGGTGGTGAAGCGCTCGCCGCAGGCGACGCATTCGCGCCGGCGACGCACCTGTTCGCCCTCGGCGACCAGACGCGAGTCGATGACCTTGGTGTCGTTGGCACCGCAAAACGGACAGTGCATGGTGGCAGGCAACAAAAAAAGGGAGGGCCATGGTAGCGCATTGCACTGGCAAGACAAGCCAAAGGGGTTACCATCCATGCAAATCTGCCCGTGAAGGACTACCTCATGCACCCTCGAGCGCTCGTCGTGCTGTGTTGCGCCGCCCTGCTCGCCGCCTGCGGCAGCGACCGCCCCAAGCCGGAACAGGCCCCGGCCCCGGTGCCGGCCAAGGTGGCGAAGAAAACCGAACCCCTGGGCCCGCTGCCGGCCTACCAGCGCGAGTTGAGCGGCACCCTGCTGGAAATTCCGGCAGGCGCTGACGTGGAGCTGGCACTGCTGGTGATCGATGAGCGTGGCCGGCCCCAGCAACTGCTGGCCAGCAGCACCCTGAGCGGCACCGGCCAGGCCCTGCCCTACCGCCTGCGCTTCAACCCCGAAGCCTTCCCCGCCGGCGCCCGGGTCGAACTGCGCGGCCGTGCCAGCCGCTCCGGCCAGTTGATCCTGCACCTGCCGCCGGTTCGCATTGCCCAGGCCCAAACCCAGGCCACCGGTCCGCTGCGTTTCGAAAAGGCACCCTAGATGGCCCCGCCAACCCTGCGACAGGCCCTGAGCGGCCTGATCGGCGAAGCGCGCCTGATCGTCAGCGAACTGCCTGGGTGCGACCTGAAACTCTGGTTGATCGATGAACAGAACATGGACCGTGAGTTCAGCCGCGAGGAAACCCGGCGCATTCTCGAGGAGCCGCCCTACTGGAGCTTCTGCTGGGCCAGCGGCCTGGCCATGGCGCGCTACCTGGCCGAGTATCCGCAATGGGTGCGCGGCAAGTGCGTGCTGGATTTCGGCGCCGGCTCCGGCATCGCCGGGATCGCCGCCGCCCGCGCCGGCGCGCGGGAGGTAGTGGCCTGCGACCTCGACCCGCTGGCCCTGGACGCCTGCCGTGCCAACGCCGCGCTGAACGGCGTGACGCTGAACTACAGCAGCGATTTCTTTGCCGAGGCCGACCGCTTCGACCTGATCCTGGTCGCCGATGTACTCTACGACCGCGCCAACCTGCCGCTGCTGGACGAGTTCCTCAGCCGAGGTCGCCAGGCGCTGGTGGCCGATTCGCGGGTGCGCGATTTCAGCCACCCGCTGTACCGCCCGCTCGGGGTGCTCGAGGCGCTGACCCTGCCTGATCTGGCCGAGCCGCACGAATTCCGCCGGGTCAGCCTGTACCACGCCAGCCGCGAGCCCTTATAGTGGGGGTATTCACGGATTTGCGAGAGTCACGATGAGCCAGGAAACACCCTTTATCTTCGATGCCACCGATGCCACCTTCCAGCAACTGGTCATCGAGAACTCCTTCCACAAGCCGGTGCTGGTCGACTTCTGGGCCGAATGGTGCGCGCCGTGCAAGGCGCTGATGCCGCTGCTGGCGAAAATCGCCGAGGGCTACCAGGGCGAGCTGCTGCTGGCCAAGATCAACTGCGACGTCGAGCAGCAGGTCGTCGCCCAGTTCGGCATTCGCAGCCTGCCGACCGTGGTGCTGTTCAAGGACGGCCAGCCGGTCGACGGTTTCGCCGGCGCGCAACCCGAGTCGGCCATCCGCGCCATGCTCGAACCCCACGTGCAGATGCCCGCGCCGCCCGCCGCCGCGCCGCTGGAGCAGGCCAAGGCGCTGTTCGCCGAGAGCCGCTTCAGCGAAGCCGAAGCCCTGCTGCAGGTGCTGCTGGGTGAAGACAACAGCAATGCCGAGGCGCTGATCCTCTATGCCCGCTGCCTGGCCGAACGGGGCGAGCTGGGCGAGGCCCAAGTGGTGCTCGACGCGGTCAAGACCGACGAGCACAAGGCCGCCCTGGCCGGCGCCAAGGCCCAGCTGACCTTCCTGCGCCAGGCCGCCAGCCTGCCGGAAGCCGCCGAGCTGAAGAGCCGCCTGGCGCAGAACCCGCAGGACGACGAGGCGGCCTACCAGCTGTGCATCCAGCAGTTGGCGCGCCAGCAGTACGAGGCCGCGATGGAGGGGCTGCTGAAGCTGTTCCAGCGCAACCGCGCCTACGAGAACGGCTTGCCGCAGAAGGCGCTGCTGCAGGTGTTCGAACTACTGGGCAACGCTCACCCGCTGGTCAGCCTGTATCGCCGCAAGCTGTCCGCTGCGCTGTTCTGAGGCTGTTGGGGCTGCTTTGCAGCCCCTCACCCCACCCAGCGATAAACCGGCGCATCCACGCCGCTTTCCACCTTCACCTCACTGCTGTGGCGCAAGCGCACCAGCAGCCGCTTGCCCGCCGCCACGTTCCCGGCCAGCCCCTCCAGGCGCTCCAGCAGCGCCGGCCCGCTCATCTGCCCCGCCTGGCGCAGCACGTCACGCGCCGCTGCCCATTGTCCGTCATCCTGCCGAGGTGCCGGGCTGGTGGTGACCGGCACCGCCTCGACAGACGCCGGCACTTCCAGTCGACGCCCGAGCTGCGCCCACTCCTCCGGCGCCAGCTCAATGGTCAGGTCCACCGGCCATTCACCGATCTGTCCACGAATTCTCACGATAGGTACCCTGCCTCCAGTCTCGATGCCGCCATGCTCCCACGAACATGAAACCTGTGCCAGGCAGGCTGGCGGGGCAAAGAAAAATTGTTATAACATCACATAATCTTTTCCAAACCGCCTGTGGAGCCGTCCATGCGTCGTCTGTTGCTCGCCCTGCCCTTCGCCCTGCTGCCCCTGGCCGTGGCCCATGCCCACGACGACCACGACCACGATCATGACCACGCCCATGGCTCCCTCGGTGCCCACGAGCATGGCGTGGCCAAGCTCAACGCGGTGCTCGACGGCAACACCCTCGAGCTGGAACTGGACAGCCCGGCGATGAACATTGTCGGCTTCGAGCACGTGGCCAGCAACGATACCGACAAGGCCAAGGTCGCCGCCGCCCGCCAGCAGCTCGAACAGCCCTTGAAACTGTTCGGCGTTGCCCCGGCAGCCGGCTGCAAGGAAGACGCCCAGGAGCTGGAAAGCCCGCTGTTCGGCGACGCCGCCCAGGCCGACGAGGATGGCGACAGCCATGAGCATGAGCACGGTCACGCCGACGTCAACGCCCACTACCAGCTGACCTGCGCCACCCCGGGCAAACTCACCCAGATCGACCTCGGCCCGCTGTTCAAGACCTTCCCGCAGACCCAGAAGATCAACGTGCAACTGATCGGCCCCAACGGCCAGAAAGGCATCGAGGCCACCCCCGCCAAGGCCGTGGTCGCGTTCTGAATGAACCAGCCGCTGATCGAACTGCATGACCTGGTGTTCGCCTGGCCCGGCCAGGCGCCGCTGCTGGAAATCCCTGCATTTCGCCTGGAGCCCGGCGAGGCGCTGTTCCTCAAGGGCCCCAGCGGCAGCGGCAAGACCACCCTGCTCGGCCTGCTGGGAGGGGTCAACCGCCCCGGACAAGGCAGCATCCGCCTGCTTGGCCAGGACCTTGCGGCCCTGGGCCAGGGTGCGCGCGACCGTTTCCGGGTCGATCACACCGGCTACATCTTCCAGCAGTTCAACCTCCTGCCGTTCCTGTCGGTGCGGGAGAATGTCGAGCTGCCTTGTCGCTTCTCGAAAAGCCGCGCAGCCCGCGCCGCCCAGCGCCATGGCAGCATCGACCAGGCCGCTGCCCAACTGCTCGCCCACCTTGGCCTGGACAACCCGGCGCTGCTCGCCCGCCGCGCCGACAGCCTGTCGATCGGCCAGCAGCAGCGGGTTGCCGCGGCCCGGGCGCTGATCGGTCAGCCCGAGCTGGTGATTGCCGACGAGCCCACCTCGGCCCTCGACGCCGACACCCGCGAGGCCTTCATCCGCCTGCTGTTCGACGAATGCCGCGACGCGGGTGCCAGCCTGCTGTTCGTCAGCCATGACCAGAGCCTGGCGCCGCTGTTCGACCGGCACCTGTCCCTGGCCGAGCTCAACCGCGCCGCCAAGCCCCGGGAGGCCTGATGTACCTGCTTCGCCTTGCCCTGGCCAGCCTGGCCAACCGCCGCTTCACCGCCCTGCTCACCGCGTTCGCCATCGCCCTGTCGGTGTGCCTGCTGCTGGCCGTCGAGCGGGTGCGCACCGAGGCCCGCGCCAGCTTCGCCAGCACCATCAGCGGCACCGACCTGATCGTCGGCGCCCGCTCGGGGTCGGTGAACCTGCTGCTGTACTCGGTGTTTCGCATCGGCAACGCCACCAACAACATCCGCTGGGACAGCTACCAGCACTACGCCAGCGACCCGCGGGTGAAATGGGCCATCCCCATTTCCCTGGGTGACTCGCACCGTGGCTACCGGGTGATGGGCACCACCACCGACTACTTCAGCCACTACCAGTTCGGCCGCCGCCAGCACCTGGCACTCGACCAGGGCCGGGCGTTCGCCGACGATCCGTTCGAGGTGGTGCTCGGCGCCGAAGTGGCCCAGGCGCTGCACTACAAGCTCGGCGACAAGCTGGTCCTGGCGCATGGTGTAGCCGCCATCAGCCTGGTCAAGCACGACGACAAGCCGTTCACCGTGGTCGGCGTGCTCAAGCGCACCGGCACCCCGGTGGACCGTACCCTGCACATCAGCCTGGCCGGCATGGAGGCGATCCACATCGACTGGCACAACGGCGTGCCGGCCCGTGGCGCCGGGCGCATCAGCGCCGAGCAGGCCCGCACCATGGACCTGCAGCCTGCGGCCATCACCGCCTTCATGCTCGGGCTCAACAGCAAGATCGCCACGTTCAGCCTGCAGCGCGAGATCAACGAATACCGCGCCGAACCGCTGCTGGCGATCCTGCCCGGCGTGGCCCTGCAGGAGCTGTGGAGCCTGATGGGCACGGCGGAGCAGGCCTTGTTCGTGGTGTCGCTGTTCGTTGTGCTCACCGGCCTGATCGGCATGCTCACGGCCATTCTCACCAGCCTCAACGAGCGCCGCCGGGAAATGGCCATCCTGCGATCGGTGGGTGCCCGTCCCTGGCATATCGCCGGATTGCTGGTGCTCGAGGCGCTGGCCTTGGCGCTGGCAGGCATCGCCGCCGGGCTGGGGTTGCTGTACGCAGGCATAGCCCTGGCCCAGGGCTATGTGCAGGCCAACTATGGGCTATACCTGCCACTGGCCTGGCCGAGCGCCCACGAGTGGACGTTGCTGGCCATCATCCTCGGCGCGGCGCTGCTGATGGGTAGCGTGCCGGCCTGGCGCGCCTATCGGCAGTCGTTGGCCGATGGTTTGTCGATCCACCTTTAAGAGACAGACATGATCCTAGACTTCACCACCCTCTTCGCGGGTAAACCCGCGAAGAGGGCAAGACCGATCATTCAGTATCTGCTGCTCACGATCCTGCTGATGACTTCGCTGCCCCTCTGGGCCGCCGACCCGCGCGAGCTGGACTGGCCCGCCCTGATCCCCGAGGGCGCGCCGGTCATCCCGCCACAACTGACGCCCCTGCACGATCTGTCGCAGATCAGCGACGCGCTGTCCGCCGAGGCCGCCCCCGCCGCCCGCCAGCAGGCGCCCAACGCGCCGGTGGTGAAAGCCCTGGACGGCCAGCAGGTGAAGATCCCCGGCTACATCGTGCCGCTGGAAGTCAGCGACGAAGGCCGCACCACCGAGTTCCTCCTGGTGCCCTACTACGGCGCCTGCATCCATGTGCCGCCACCGCCGTCGAACCAGATCGTGCATATCTTCAGCGAGATGGGCGTGCGCATCGAAGACCTGTACCAACCGTACTGGATCGAGGGCACGATGCAGGTCAAGGCCAGCAGCAGCGAACTGGCGGACGCCGGTTACCAGATGGAAGCAGAGAAAATCTACGCTTATGAGCTGAAGTGAGCATTGCGTCACCCCGATAGCACGGCTTCTTTGAGCTGGGTCAAACTTTCTGTTTAGTCAGCTTCGTACCATTGGACTACTCGATTACTCACGTCCTCTGGGAGCTTCCATGAACAAGTCCTTGCTCGGTGCCTCGCTCGTCGCGTTGGCGCTTGCAGCCCCTGTCGCCCACGCCCACCAGGCGGGGGATTTCATCCTCCGCGCCGGCGCCATCACCACCGCGCCCAACGAGAACAGCGGCGACATCAAGCTCGACGGCGCCAAGGTCTCGGGCACCAAGGCGACTCTGGACAGTGACACCCAGCTGGGCCTGGCCTTCGCCTACATGCTCACCGACCACATCGGTCTCGAGCTGCTGGCCGCCACCCCGTTCCAGCACAAAGTCGGCGTCAAGGGCCTCGGCCCTGGCCTGGACGGCAAGCTGGCCGACATCAAGCAACTGCCGCCGACCCTGTCGCTGCAGTACTACCCGATGGCGCCGTCCTCGAAGTTCCAGCCATACGCCGGCGTGGGCATCAACTACACGATGTTCTTCGATGAGGACCTGACCAGCGACCGTAAGGCCCAGGGCTTCAGCAACATGAAGCTGAAGGACTCGGTCGGCATCGCCGGCCAGTTGGGCATGGACTACATGCTCACCGACAACCTGCTGCTCAACGCCGCGGTCTGGTACGTCGACATCGACACCAAGGCCAGCATCGACGGCCCGAGCGCCCTGGGCGTCGG
>NZ_NIBE01000025.1:0-5953 GCF_002205115.1 Pseudomonas sp. DrBHI1 | reverse complement strand
AAGTGGGAGAGACGGGGTGGGTCGGGGACGATTTTTTGCATGGTCGAGCTTCCTTGTGGTTACGAGTAACCACCACCCGCATCCTTTCTCACGAGATCAAGGTGGCAGCCATGTACGAGGTGAGAAATCCGGGCCACAAGGTAAACCCGGCCAGACCGAGGTCTGCCCGTACACGGCCACCATGACGGAGGCGCGTTACCGTTGTGGAAATCGGGTTTCTCACACCCGGTCACCCAATTGGGCGACCCGATGAAGTTATCCCCGGGGTATTTCCCCGACAACGCGGCGGCTTCCGGCAAGCGCGTAGGATAGTTCCCAAGCTTTGCTGGCTGAAGCATTTGGTTTCAGGTTCGGAAAGATCTGACAGTCTTTGAAATCGCCGGGGCTGCTGCGCAGCCCTTTCGCGACACAAGGCCGCTCCCACAGGGACCGCGCCATGGCAGAGCTGGCGTATACCCTGTGGGAGCGGCCTTGCCGAGGCGTCGGACCGGTCGGAAAGGGCCGCAAAGCGGCCCCCCGGTTTCACTGGCACCGCCCACCGCTTGGAGTAGACTGACCCCTCTCCCGCATTCATTAAGGACGTTGCCATGCTGAAGATCTGGGGCCGCAAGAATTCGAGCAATGTGCGCAAGGCGTTGTGGATCGCCCACGAGCTGGGCCTGGACTTCGAGTCCATCGATGCCGGCGGCGCCTTCGGCGTGGTCAACGAACCGCACTACCGGGCCCTGAACCCCAACGGCCTGGTGCCCATGCTCGAAGACGGCGACCTGGTGCTGTGGGAGTCCAACGCCATCGTGCGCTACCTATGCGCCGAGTACGGCGCCGAACAAGGCTGGTACCTCGACGACCCGCGCCAGCGCGCCCTGGCCGACAAGTGGATGGACTGGACCACCTCGTCCTTCGCCGGCCCCTTCCGCCCGCTGTTCTGGGGCCTGCTGCGCACCCCCGAGGACCAGCGCGACTGGGTGGCGATCAACGCCGCGCACAAGCAGTGCGCGCAACTGCTGGCCATCGCCGACGAGACCCTGGCCAAGCAGCCGTACCTCTCCGGCGAGCAGATCGGCATGGGCGACATTCCCCTGGGCAGCTTCATCTACGCCTGGTTCGAAATGCCGATTGAACGCCCGGCCATGCACCACCTCCAAGCCTGGTACGAGCGCCTCAAGCAACGCCCGGCCTACCAGGCGGCGGTGATGAGCGCCCTGACGTGACGCCACTTCGATAGTCACTATCGATACATGTGACTGTACTTGTGCGGCCAGCCCTTGCACCATGGCCGCACTCACTGCGCCAGTGACTTCACCTGGCGTGTCCCGCACCCTTTTCTCGGTACCCGACCCGCTATGAGTTCCGCCCTGTCCATCCGACAGCTGACCAAGACCTACGGCAACGGTTTCCAGGCCCTCAAGGGCATCGACCTGGACGTTTCCGAAGGCGACTTCTTCGCCTTGCTCGGCCCCAACGGCGCCGGCAAGTCCACCACCATCGGCATTCTCTCGACCCTGGTGAACAAGACCAGCGGCACGGTCAACGTGTTCGGCCACGACCTGGACCGCGAGCCTGCGGCGCTCAAGCGCTGCCTGGGCGTGGTGCCCCAGGAGTTCAACTTCAACCAGTTCGAGAAGACCTTCGACATCGTCGTCACCCAGGCCGGCTACTACGGCATCCCGCCCAAGGTGGCCAAGGAGCGCGCCGAGCAGTACCTGACGCAGCTCGGGCTGTGGGACAAGCGCGACGTGCCGTCGCGTTCGCTGTCCGGCGGCATGAAGCGCCGGCTGATGATCGCCCGGGCGCTGATCCACGAGCCGCGCCTGTTGATCCTCGACGAGCCGACCGCCGGGGTGGACATCGAGCTGCGCCGTTCGATGTGGAGCTTCCTCACCGAGCTCAACCAGAAGGGCATCACCATCATCCTCACCACCCACTACCTCGAAGAGGCCGAGCAGCTGTGCCGCAACATCGGCATCATCGACCACGGCACCATCGTCGAGAACACCAGCATGCGCCAGTTGCTGGGCAAGCTGCACGTCGAGACCTTCGTTCTCGACCTCAAGCACGACCTGCCCGCCGCGCCTGAGCTGCAGGGCTACCCGTGCCGGCTGATCACCCCGCACACCCTGGAGGTGCAGGTGGACAAGGACATTGGCATCACCGCGCTGTTCGGCCAGCTGGCGCTGAAGAACATCGAGGTACAAAGCCTGCGCAACAAGACCAACCGACTCGAGGAGCTGTTCGTGTCCCTGGTGGAAAAGAACCTGTCGAAGGTGGCCGTATGAGTGTGGAACTGCGCACCAACTGGGTCGCCCTGAACACCATCGTCTACCGCGAAGTGCGGCGCTTCTTGCGCATCTGGCCGCAGACCCTGCTGCCACCGGCCATCACGATGGTGTTGTACTTCGTGATCTTCGGCAACCTGATCGGCCGGCAGATCGGCGACATGGGCGGCTTCACCTACATGGAGTACATCGTGCCGGGGCTGATCATGATGTCGGTGATCACCAACTCCTACGGCAACGTGGTGTCGAGCTTCTTCGGCAGCAAGTTCCAGCGCTCCATCGAGGAGCTGATGGTGTCGCCGGTGTCGCCGCACACCATCCTCGTCGGCTATGTGCTGGGCGGTGTGCTGCGCGGGCTGGCGGTTGGGGTGATCGTGACCATCCTGTCGCTGTTCTTCACCCACCTGCAGGTGCATCACCTGGGTGTGACCATCGTCGTGGTGCTGCTGACCGCGACCATCTTCTCGCTGCTGGGCTTTGTCAACGCGGTGTTCGCGCGCAACTTCGACGACATCTCGATCATCCCGACCTTCGTGCTGACGCCGCTGACCTACCTGGGCGGGGTGTTCTACTCGATCAACCTGCTGCCGCCGTTCTGGCAGACCGTGTCGCTGGCCAACCCCGTGCTGCACATGGTCAACTCGTTCCGCTACGGCATCCTAGGGGTGTCGGACATCAGCATCGGCACGGCGATCAGCTTCATGCTGGTGGCCACCGCGCTGCTCTACCTGCTGTGCGTGCGCCTGCTGGTCAGCGGCCGCGGCATGCGTGCCTGAGCTGCGGGTGAGGGCACAACAGCACTGGCGCCGGCGCCACTGCCGGCCCACCCACCAGCGCCAGTAGCCCATGGTGGTGAAGTAGGCGAGCACGCCGAGTACCACCCCGCACACCACCGAGCCCAGCAGGAACGGTTGCCAGATCGTCGCCAGCTGGTCGGTGACCCAGTCGACGGTGATTTCCTCGGGCAGCGTGCGCGGCGGCACCTGCATCAGCCAGGCGCCGGTCATGTAGGTGACGAAGAACACCGGCGGCATGGTCAGCGGGTTGGTCAGCCACACCAGGCTCACCGCGATTGGCAGGTTGCCGCGCACCGGGATCGCCAGCGCTGCGGCCAGCAGCATCTGCATGGGGATCGGGATCAGCGCCGCGAACAGGCCGACGCCCATGGCCCGCGCCACCGAATGGCGATTCAGGTGCCACAGGTTGGGGTCGTGCAGCAGCTTGCCGAAAAAGCGTAAGGACTTGTGTTCGCGGATGCTGGTCGGGTCCGGCATGTAGCGTTTGAACAGACGGCGCGGCATGTGGGCTCCCGGCTGGGTTGAAGGGCGTCAGTATGCCTTGATTGAAGCGCAGCCTCGTTCAGAGTTTGTGACAATTGTTTAGCAGGTTTCTCCCGCCAATCGGCTAAGCCTCAGGGGCCGTTTTCGCTTCTGGAGCTCTATCTCATGCGCACAGGGATGCTGGCGTTGGTCCTCGGGCTGTTGAGCCTGCGCTTTTTACCTGCCCTGCCACCGGTCGGATGGCTGATTCCATTGCTGTTGCTGGCCCTGGCCTGCCTGCGCACCCGGGCCAGGCCGCTGGGTTGGTTCGTGCTGGGTGGCTGCTGGGCCTGCTGGTCGGCGCAGCAGGCCCTGGACGACCGCCTGCCGGCCGCGCTGGATGGCCGCACGCTGTGGCTGGAGGGGCGGGTGGTCGGCCTGCCGACCCGTACCGAGCGCGGCGTGCGTTTCGAGCTGGAGCAGCCGCAGTCACGTCGGGCCCGGTTGCCGCAGCGGGTGCAATTGAGCTGGTTCGAGGGGCCGCCGCTGCGAGCGGGGGAGCACTGGCGGCTGGCGGTCAACCTGCGTCGGCCGCAGGGCCTGCTCAACCCCCATGGCCCGGATCAGGAGGCCACGCTGTTGGCGCGGCGGGTCGGTGCCACCGGCACGGTCAAGGCCGGCATGCGCCAGGGCGAGGAGGCCAGCAGTTGGCGCGACGGCCTGCGCCAGCGCCTGCTGGCCACCGATGCCCATGGCCGGGAGGCGGCGTTGGCCGCCCTGGTGCTCGGGGATGGCGCAGGCCTGGCGCGGGAGGACTGGCAGGTGCTGCAGGCCACCGGCACGGTACACCTGCTGGTGATTTCCGGGCAGCACATCGGCTTGCTGGCCGGATTGGTCTACGGGCTGGTGGCGGGGCTGGCACGCCTGGGGGGGTGGCCACGGCGCCTGCCGTGGCTGCCCTGGGCCTGTGGCCTGGCGATGGCGGCGGCATTGGGCTACGGCTGGCTGGCGGGGTTCGGCGTGCCGGTGCAGCGGGCGTGCCTGATGCTGGCGGTGGTGCTGCTCTGGCGCTTGCGCTTTCGCCATCTGGGCGCCTGGGTGCCGTTGCTGATGGCGCTGTCGGGCGTGCTGCTGGTCGAGCCGCTGGCCAGCCTGTTGCCGGGTTTCTGGCTGTCGTTCGCTGCCGTGGCGGTGCTGGTGCTGTGTTTTGCCGCCCGGCTGGGTGCCTGGCGGCCCTGGCAGGCCTGGACCCGCGCCCAGTGGGTGATCGCCGTGGGGTTGCTGCCGGTGCTGCTGGCCTTGGGGCTGCCCGTCAGTCTCAGCGCGCCGCTGGCCAATCTGCTGGCGGTGCCGTGGCTCAGCTGGGGCGTGCTGCCGTTGGCGTTGCTGGGTACGGCCCTGCTGCCGGTGCCTGGGCTGGGGGAGGGGATGCTGTGGCTGGCGGGCCTGTCGTTGGATGGGTTGTTTGCCGTGCTGACGCGATTGGCAGGGCTGCGGCCGGCCTGGATTCCCGAGCCACTGCCGTTGTGGGCCTGGCTGCTGGTGTGCCTGGGCGCCGTGCTGGTGTTGCTGCCCCGGGGCGTGCCGTTGCGGGCGCCGGGCGTGGTCCTGCTGTTGGCGCTGTGGGCGCCACGCGAACAGGTGCCGCCGGGGCAGGTGGAGGTCTGGCAGCTGGATGTGGGGCAGGGCCTGGCGGTGCTGCTGCGCACCCGCAATCACGCGCTGCTGTATGACGCAGGCCCGGCCCAGGGTGGCAGTGACCTGGGCGAGACGGTGGTGCTGCCGACCTTGCGCAAGCTTGGGGTGAAGGCGCTGGATGTGATGCTGATCAGCCATGGCCATGCCGACCATGCCGGTGGGGCGGCGGCCGTGCGGCGTGGGGTTTCGGTGGCGCGAGTGCTGGCCGGCGAGGTTGCCGGGCTGGAAGCGGCCTCGCTGTGCCGCAGTGGCGAGCGCTGGCAGTGGGATGGCGTCGATTTCGAGCTCTGGCACTGGCCGCAGGGGCTTCCAGCAACGAACGCTCCTGTGTGTTGCGCGTGCAGGCCAAGGGCGAACGCCTGCTGCTGGCCGGGGACATGGAGGCCGGTGCGGAGCGGGCCTGGCTGGCCGCGACCGACGATCCTCGGGTGGACTGGTTGCAGGCGCCGCACCATGGCAGCCGCACGTCGTCCAGCGAGCCGTTCGTCCAGGCCACGGCGCCGCGCGGGGTGTTGGTTTCCCGGGGGCGGCACAATGGTTTCGGGCATCCCCATGGGCAGGTGGTCGAGCGCTATCGCCGGCACGGGGTGGTGATGCATGACACGGCGTTGGAGGGGGCATTGCGGTTGGTGCTGGGGAGTCGGGGTGGGGTGGAAGGTGTGCGCAGGGAGCGGCGGTTCTGGCGTGAGGTTGACGAGGGCTGAACCGACGCCATCGCGG
>NZ_NIBE01000024.1:14987-54214 GCF_002205115.1 Pseudomonas sp. DrBHI1 | reverse complement strand
TGGGCCCGCGCCCGACGGCCCAGGTCCAGGGTGGCCTGCAACTCCTCGTACAGTTCTTCGATCAGGTCGTACAAGAGGTCCTGCTTGCTGGGAAAATGGTGATAAAGCGAGCCCGCGGTCAAGCCCACGTGCGCCGCCAGCTCACGCATGCTGACCTGGCCGAAGCCTTTCTCGGCGAACAGGGCCATGGCCCGGTCACGCCGCTCCTCGAAATTGGCGCAGCGCAGCGCCGCGTTGACCGGGGGCATGGCGCGACTCCGTCAGTAGGTGAAGAAGCCACGACCGCTCTTGCGCCCCAGGTAGCCGGCGGCAACCATCTCCTTGAGCAGCGGGGCGGGGCGGTACTTGCTGTCGTTGAAGCCCTCGTGGAAGGCCTCCATGATCGCCAGCAAGGTGTCCAGGCCCACCAGGTCGGCCAGGGCCAGCGGACCGATCGGCTGGTTGCAGCCCAGGCGCATGCCGGTGTCGATGTCCTCGGCGCTGGCCAGGCCTTCCTGGAATACGAAGATCGCCTCGTTGATCATCGGCACCAGGATCCGGTTGACCACGAAGCCTGGGCGGTTGCCGGCGGTGATCGGCGTCTTGCCGAGCTTCTCGGTGACCAGCAGCGCCTGGGCGTAGGTCGCATCGCTGGTCTGCAGGCCGCGGATGATCTCGACCAGCGCCATCATCGGCACCGGGTTGAAGAAGTGCACGCCGATGAAACGCTGCGGCTGTTCGATACTGGCCGCCAGCTGGGTGACCGACAGCGACGAGGTGTTGGTGGCGATCAGGCACTCGGCGCCGACGTTGGCGGCCACCTGCTGCAGGATGCGCTGCTTGAGGGCGAGGTTCTCGGTGGCCGCCTCGATCACCAGCTGTGCGTCTGCCAGCTGGGCATAATCGGTGCTGGTGCGGATCCGGGCCTTGGCGGCGCTGGCCTTGTCGGCGTCGATGGTGCCCTTGCCGACCTGGCGCTCGAGGTTCTTGCCCAGGGTCGCCACGCCACGCTCCAGCGCGGCGTCGGAGACGTCCACCAGCAGGACCTGGTAGCCGGCCAGCGCGCACACCTGGGCGATGCCGTTGCCCATGGTGCCGGCGCCGATCACGGCGATGTGTTCGATGTTCATGTTGCTGACTCCTTTCAGACGCGTTCGAAGACGACGGCGATGCCTTGGCCGCCGCCGATGCACATGGTGGCCAGGGCGTAGCGGCCCTGGACGCGATGCAGTTCATGGATGGCCTTGGTGGCGATGATCGCGCCGGTGGCGCCGACCGGGTGGCCGAGGGAGATGCCCGAGCCGTTGGGGTTGACCTTCTCCGGGTCGAAGCCCAGGGCGCGGGCCACGGCGCAGGCCTGGGAGGCGAAGGCTTCGTTGGACTCGATCACGTCCAGGTCGGCGACCTTCAGGCCGGCTTTTTCCAGCACCTTCTGCGTGGCCGGGATCGGGCCCAGGCCCATCAGTGCCGGTTCCACACCGGCGTGGGCGTAGGCGACGATGCGCGCCAGCGGCTTGAGGCCCTGGCGGCGCACGGCGTCACCGGTGGCCAGGACCAGGCCGGCGGCGCCATCGTTGATACTGCTGGCGTTGCCGGCGGTGACGGTGCCGTCCTTCTTGAACACCGCCTTCATGGCCGCCAGCTGTTCGGCGCTGGCGTCGCCGCGCACGTTCTCGTCCACGGCGAATTGCACGGGGCCTTTGCGGGTCTTGATCTCGATCGGCACGATCTGGCCGTCGAAGCGGCCTTCGGCGATGGCCCGGGCGGCGCGGCGCTGGCTGGTCAGGGCGACCTCGTCCTGCATCTGGCGGCTGATGCCGTGGGCCGCCGCGACGTTCTCGGCGGTGATGCCCATGTGGAAGTGCTCGAACGGGTCCTGGAGGATGCCGACCATGTAGTCGATACCCTGCAGGTCACCCATGCGCGCGCCCCAGCGGGCCTGCGGCAGCAGGTAGGGGCCGCGGCTCATGGACTCGGCGCCGGCGGCCAGGGCGATGTCGCTGTCGCCCAGCAGCAGGCCCTGGGCGGCCGAGACGATGGCCTGCAGGCCCGAGCCGCACAGGCGGTTGACGCTGAAGGCCGGGGTTTCCTTGGGAATGCCGGCGTTCATCGCCGCGACCCGGCCCAGGTAGGCGTCGCGTGGTTCGGTGGGGATCACGTTGCCCATCACCACATGGCCGATCTGCTCGGCGGCGACGCCCGAGCGCTCGATGGCGGCACGGGTCACCTGGGTGGCGAGGTCGGCCAGGGGCAGGTCCTTGAGCGAACCGCCGAAGCTGCCGATGGCCGAACGTACCGCGCTGACGACGAAGATTTCTGTGCTGCTCATGGGGGGCTCCGTTTGCGAAGGCGTGGCGGGGTGGGAGTGGCTCTGCGAGAATGGCGGCCGCACCCTCCCGGGGTGGATCGAGTCTAGGCAAAGGCACTCAGGCGGCCTATGCCGGATCTGTTCAGTCAACCTGGCATTTTTTGCCACTCAGTATAGACAGCGGACTTCTGCCATGCGCGATAGCGATACGGTCGCGGTGTACTTCCTCAATGCCATGCTTCACGCCTTGCGTGAGCGGCCACAGGCGCGCGATGCCCACCTGCGGGCGGTGGGCATCGACCCGCAGGTGCTGTCCCAGCCGCTGGCGCGGGTACCGGCCAAGGCGTTCGCCCAACTGTGGCTGGCGCTGATCGACGAACTGCACGATGAGTTCTTCCGCCTCGACAGCCATGGCATGCCCCTGGGCAGCTTCGCCCTGATCTGCCGCGGACTGATCCAGGAGCCGACCCTGGGCAAGGCGTTGCGTCAGTGCCTGGGCAGTTTCGCCCTGTTTTTGCGCGACCTGAACGGCAGTGTCACGGTGCGCGGTGCGCGCACCGTGATCAGCGTGCAATCGAACATCGCCGACCCGCTGACCCGGGTCTATGCCGAGGAAACCTACCTGGTCCTGGTGATCGGCCTGCTGTGCTGGCTGGCCGGTCGGCGCATCGCCATCGACCGCACCGAGCTGGCCCTGGGGCGCCCGGCGCAGGAGGATGACGCGCTGCTCTGGGGGCCGGACCTGCGCCTGGGCAGCGGACGCACCGAGGTGGAGTTCGACAGCGCCTGGCTGCGCTTGCCGGTGGTGCAGGACCTGACGGCGCTGAAGGGTTTTCTGCGCAGCGCGCCGCAAGGGCTGGTGATCCGCTTTCGCAACCAGAACGGCCTGGTGGCCGAGGTCTATCGCCACCTGCGCGCCCGCCACTACGGGCAGTGGCCGACGCTCAACGCCATGGCTGAACGGCAGCGGCTCAGCGCCAGCAGCTTTCGCCGCCAGCTGGAGCGAGAGGGGCGCTCGTACCAGCAGATCAAGGACGAAGTACGCCGGGCGATGGCCTTCGAACTCTTGCGCGAAGGCCACCTGAGCATCGCCGAGATCGCCGAGCACACCGGGTTCCAGGAACCCAGCGCGTTTCACCGGGCGTTCAAGAAGTGGACCGGGCAGAGTCCGGGCAGCTATCGGGCCAAGCGCGCCTCTTCGGCATGACGGGGCGTGCTTGGTCCGCTATCGCTAAAGCGGTTCGGGCCTGAACAACGGCTTCTTCATCACGCCCTTGATCCAGACCAGCGCGATCAGCGATACCACCGCCAGCACGATCCCTGCCGTACCGAAGACCTTCAGGTTCATCTCCGGGCTGGGCGAGGCATGCCAGATCGCATACAGCATCCCGCCGATGCCGAACAGCTGCGGCAGCGGATAGAGCGGGGTGCGAAATGGCCTCGCCCGATGCGGGTAGCGCAACCGCAGGGCGATCACGTCAAGGTGCACGATGATGTACGCCAGCAGCCAGGCCAGGGCGGCGGCCAGCAGCAGCAGGTTGATCGCGGCGGCGTCCTGGCCCATCAGCAGGATCGGCAGGCCGGTGATCGCCGCCACGAACAGCACGGCCACCCAGGGCGTGCGCGCCCGCGGACTGAGCTGCTTGAACTGGGGAAACGCCTGGCCATTGCAGGCCATGCCATAGAGCATGCGCGGAATGGCCGCGAGCGAGGTGTTGAGGGTGCTGCAGGTGGCGGTCACCGCGGCGATCACCAGGAACACCTCGCCGGTCTTGCCGAACACCGTGGTGGCGAACAGGTAATGGGGCAGGGCATCGCTGCTCAGGGCTTCGCGGGGCACCAGGAACAATGCACCCAGGCCGTACAGGCCAATGGTGGCGAAGATCACGGTCAGGCCGATGATCATCGAACGCGGAATGTTGCGTTCGGGCTTGCGGGTTTCCTCCACCAGCGAGCAGACGAACTCGGCGCCGACGAAGCCCCACACGGCCATGGCGGTCAGGGCCAGCACCCCGGCGCCCATCGGGTTCCAGTCGCCCTGCAGCAGCGTGGTGGTGACCCCTTCGGCATGACCTTCGCTGATCGCGGCGACGCCGAGGATCAGCAGCACGATCACCATGACCACGGCCATGGCGCTCTGCAGCTTGGCGAAGATGTCGATGCCCATCAGGTTCAGGCCGGTGAACAGCGCGAGCACGCCGAAGGCCACCGAGTATTGCGGGAACACCCCGGGGTAGACCTTGGCGACGATCAGGTCGAGCAACAGCAGTTCGGCCGACAGGGCGAACATGGCCACCACCACGTAGCCGGAGAAGGTCGCCAGGATCGCCGGGAAGTGCCCCAGCGCCACCTCGGTGTAACTCGACAGGCTGCCGGCACGGGGCACCAGCAGGGCCAGTTCGGAGAAGGAAAAGGCGTAGCTCAGGGCCAGCAGGTAGGCCAGCCCCAACGGCACGATGAAGCCCAGGCCGGCGGCACCAACCCCCTGCAGCATCATCACCATCACCCCTTGCGACACCACCAGGCCCACGGCCACCGCCAGCAGCGACCCCAGCCCCAGGACCCGGCGAAAACCGGCTTGATCGTGCTGCACGCTGGCAGGCACGGACGCACTTGCACTCATGACAGTTCCCCGCTCTTTGTTGTTGTAGTTGCGCCAGATACTGGGACAGGGTGCGGGGCGGGGAAATTAGTAAATATGTGGTTGCTAGGCAGGAAAAAGCTAGGCGCTCCTCCAGAGCCCGCCAGGCCTTATTTCAGAACGTCGCCTTGACCTGCAAGCCGAATATCAGCGCATTGTCGATGTCCTTCCCGGAAAACGCTCCCGGCTCGACGATGTACTGCACATCCGGGCGCAGGTTCAGCCAAGCGGTGGCCTGGTAGCCATAGCTCAGCTCGACCAGTTGCTCGGCGCTGTCGAGGTTCGGGAAGGGTTGCCCGGCATCGACGGCCGCCTCTTCCAGCACATCGCGGCTACGTGGGTTCGGTACCGCGCGGCCATACCCCAGGGCAACGGTATCCCGTGGCCGGCTTGCGAACGGCTGGTACAGCACCACGCCAGCGCCGTACCACCGGGTGAATGGCGAGGCGGCCTTGCTCGAGGCCGAGTACTGGCCGAAGGCATGCAGGCTGCGCCCGGGCGATGCCGGGTCGTTCCACACGGCCTGATCGACCAGCAGATAATGTCCGCCACGACCGGCGACTTCCTTGCTGCTGCCGATGCGCTTCACGTTCGAGCTGTCGTAGTAGTAACCGAGCTTGTATTCGCCCGGCAGTTCACCGCGCAGCTTGTACACCAGTTCCACCGGGACCACGGTGCCGGTGGTGTGCTTGGGTCCCAGGTGCCAGGCGCGGCTGGCATTGCCGTTGCTCTCGGGGTCGACATTGAACGCCGCCAGCCGCAGTTGCCAGTCGGGCGCGAGGTCATATTTCACCCGTATGCCGAGGTGGGCGTTGGGGTAGTTGGTCCAGCCGCTGCCGCCGGACATGTTCAGCGGGTGGCCACAGAATCCGGCGTTCATGAAGTTGCACAGGATGCCGCTGTCCAGCCCGCCGAGGTCGTTGCCCATGGCCATGTAGCCGAGCTTGAGGTTGAGCGCGGGCGACAGGTTGCGCTCGTAGCTCAGTTCGGTCAGGCGGGTGTAGAGACCGCCGTAGTTTTCCTGGATCGGCAGGCGGTTGCCTACCAGGTCGTCTGAAGCGCTGTTGCCACGGCGGTCGTTGATAGTCAGCTGGACCTTGCCGCCGTTGTCCAGGCCGTACAGCTTCGACAGGTCGAACTGCACGCCCAGCTTGAGGTTCTGCGAGTAGCGGGCCGAACGGTGCAGGCCACCATGGGCGTTGTAGGCGGTCTCGCCGCTGTAGTCGCCGGTGAAGGTGATGCCGTCTGCCGCGAGCTGGTGGCGCAGGCCGCCCCAGTCGCCGGTCAGGGTATTGTCGGCGGCGAATGCAGCAGTGCTGGCGAGGGCAAGAAGCAGGGTGGGCGTGAGGCGTGAAACGGATGACATTGCGGAGTCTCGGGTTGTCTGAAAGGGCCTCATCGCCGGCAAGCCGGCTCCCACACTGAGTGCATGGACCCTGTGGGAGCCGGCTTGCCGGCGATGCAGGCGACGCGATTACGGCAGGGCGTACGCCATCACGTAGTCGCCACGGTCGGTCGACTGGCGCGCGCCGCCGGCGGTGACCACCACATACTGCTTGCCGGTTTTCGGCGACACATAGGTCATCGGGCCGCCCTGGCTGCCGACCGGCAGGCGGGCCTTCCAGATCTCGTTGCCGTTGCCGCTGTCGTAGGCGCGCAGGTAGAAGTCCTGGGTGCCGGCGATGAACACCAGGCCGCCCTGGGTGGACAGGGTGCCGCCCAGGGTCGGCAGGCCGATCTTGATCGGCAGGTGCATGCGGATGCCCAGAGGGCCGGTGTCCTCGACGGTGCCGACCGGCACCTGCCAGGCGATCTGCCGGGTCTTCATGTCGATGGCGGTGAGGGTGCCGAACGGCGGCGCCTGGCACGGAATACCGGCCACCGACAGGAAGCGGTTCTTGTTCACCGCGTACGGCGTGCCCTTGAGCGGCACCGCGCCCATGCCGGTGTTCAGCGCCTCGCCGCCGCCTGCCGCCGCGCCCTGGTTCTGCGACGGGATCATCTGGATCCACAGGCCCAGGCGCATGTCGTTGACGAAGATGAAGCCATGCACCGGGTCGGTGGAAATGCTGCCCCAGTTCATGCCGCCCAGCGAGCCGGGGAAGCTCAGCGACAGGTCGGTGCCCGGCGCGGTGTACAGGCCGTCGTAGCGCATCTTCTTGAAGTCGATGCGGCACAGCAGTTGGTCGTACGGGGTGGCGCCCCACATGTCCGATTCGGTCAGGGTCTGCGCGCCGATCTGCGGCATGCCCACCGACTTTGGCTGGGTCGGCGAGTACGGCTCGTTAGGGATATTGCCCGGCTTGACCGGGACTTCGTCGACCTGGGTCAGCGGCTTGCCTGTGGCGCGGTCGAGCACGTAGATCTGCCCGGCCTTGGTGCCGATCACCACGGCGGGCACGGTGCTGCCGTCATCTTTGGTGAAGTCGATCAGGCTCGGCTGCATTGGCAGGTCGAAGTCCCAGAGATCGTTATGCACGGTCTGGTACACCCACTTTTGGTTGCCCGTGGTGGCGTCCAGGGCCAGCACCGAGGCGCCGTAGGTGTGGTCAAGCTTGTTGCGCTCGACACCGTAGATATCGGTGGACGAGGAACCCATCGGCAGGAACAGGGTGTTCATCGCCGGGTCGTACGACATTGGCGCCCAGCTGTTGGGGGTGCTGCGCACGTAGGTCCGGTCGCCTTGCGGGGCTTCGCGGTCCTGCGGGTTGCCCGGGTCGAAGGCCCAGCGCTGGGCACCGGTGATCACATCGAAGCCACGGATCACGCCGCCGGGCATGTCGGTCTGTACGTTGTCGGCGACGCGGCCGCCGACCACCACGGTGGTGCCGGCCATCAGCGGTGCCGAGGACAGCTGGTAGTACGAGTCCGGTACGTTGCCCAGGCCGGCCTTGAGGTCGACCTGGCCGTTGTCGCCGAAGCCTTCGCAGAATGCGCCGGTGTCGGCATCGACCGCGATCAGGCGGGCATCGATGGTGTTGGTCAGCAGGCGGCGCTGGCAGTTGGCGCCGGCCGGCACGCTGCTCACGCTGACCGGCGTGCTGTCAGGCTGGGTCGGCTGGGCGATCGGCGCGCTGGCGTCGAAGTAGGCCAGGCCGCGGCAGCGCTGCCAGACCTTGGACTGGGCGTTGATGGCGTTCTTCCACAGTTCCTTGCCGGTGTCGGCGTCGAGGGCGATCAGGTTGTTGTGCGGGGTGCAGATGAACACCTTGTCGCCTACCTGCAGTGGGGTGAGCTGGTCTTCGGCGCCGTTGCCGTCGCTGAGGGCGACGTCATCGGTGTGGTAGGTCCAGGCCACCTTGAGCTGGTCGACGTTGCCTCGGTTGATCTGGTCCAGCGCGGCGAAGCGGCTGCCGCCCTCGGTGTTGCCGTAGTGGGCCCAGTCCTTCTGCTGCTGGCCGGGTTCCACCGGCGTCTGGCCTGGGCCCTTGCCGGTGGGGGCGACGCTGGGATGGGCGACGAACATGTTGCCGGCGGCGATCACCAGCGCCACGCCCAGCAGGCCGGCGACGCCATAGGCGCCACGCGCCGGGCGTCGGACCAGTTGCGGATACACCAGCGCCACCACCAGGCCGATGGCGGCAAACATGAACAGCCGCGAGAACAACGGCCAGAACGCCAGCCCGGTGTCGGCCACGGCCCAGATCGCGGTGCCGGCGAGGAACAGCGCGTACAGCCAGGCGCCAGCGGGCTTGCGACGGGCGATGAGGATCCCGGCAATGGCCATGGCCAGGCCGCCGACCAGGAAGTACCAGGAACCGCCCAGGCCGGCCAGCTTTACGCCGCCGGCGGCCAGGAGCAGGCCGAGCAGGGCGATGACGACGCCCAGTCCGACCAGGATGAAGGTTGAGGCGCCGGAGGCGCGGGGTGAGTCTTTCATGCCAGGGATCTCGCAGGTGGAATGCGAGAAGTTTAAGCCCTTAGCAAGCTAATTAACAAGTTAGTACATTTTGTTTCGTGCAAGATCCTATAGGCTGTGCGTTTCCCCGTGTGGGAGCGGCGCTTACCCCTGTAGTGATGAGTAAGCGCTCAAACCTGCAACCCCTCCAGCAAACAGCGCAGCGCCCCCTTCACCCGCTCCGCCGCCGCTTGCGGATCGTCCTGGGCAATTACCCACATGCCGCTGTCGCCCATCGCGCCATTGATCAGGTGGGCCATGGCCACGGCGTCGAAGGCGCGCAGCCTGCCGGCCTGCTGCAACTCAACCAGCCCTTGGGCCATGGGCCCGATGTAGCTGGCTTCCTCCAGTTCGCGCAGCCGAGGGCCGAGCACCCCGGGGGCGTCTTGCAGCAGGATGCGGCGCAGGGCCGGCTCGTGCAGCAGGTCGTAGTAGTACAGGCAGGTGTCGATATAGCCCTCCCACGGGTCGTCATGAGTGGCGTAGCGGGCATCGATCGCCTGGTTGATCTCCTCGAGCAGGTGCTGCACCACAGCGGTGAACAGCCCAGCCTTGCCGCCAAAATGGTGGTGCAGGGCCCCGCGGGTGAGGTCGGCCTCGGCGCACAGTTCGTCCATCACCACGGCGGCAAAGCCCTTTTCGGCGAACTGGTGGCGGGCGACGGCGATCAGCCGTTCGGTGGTGTCCGCGCTCATGGCGGCGCGGCTGCGGCGAGGGGTGGGCATGGAGGGCTCCGGGTAAAAAACGATGGCTGCAAATTAGCATACGTTGCGTATGTCAATAAATGTCATTAGCATACGCGGCGTATGTCAATTGGAGATGGCTACCGTGACTGCCCTCGCTTCACCCAAGAATGTTGCCTGGCTGGGCGAGCTGCCTGGCCTGTTGCGCCTGGCGCTGCCGCTGGTGCTGGGCCTGTCGGCGGCCGAACTGATCAGCCTGACCGATACCGTGCTGCTGGCCTCGCTGGGCACCGTGGTACTGGCCTGTGTCGCGCTGACCAGCAGCGCCGGGCTGATCTTCCATGCCGGGCTGTACGGCATGCTCGCCACCCTCAGCGTGCGCGTCGGCCATGCCCATGGCGCCGACGACCCCGGCGCCGTGGCACGCACGCTGCGTGCCGGGCTGGGTTATGGCCTGCTGGTGGGTATCCTCGGCTGCCTGGCGATGCTGGCCTGCCTGCCCTTGGTGCAATGGTTGGGCGTACCGCTGCCCGACGTGGCGCTGCTGACGCCGTACTGGCAGGCCATGGCGGTATTCCTGATCCCGTACTGCCTGGCGGTGGTGTTCAAGGACGTGCTGGAAGCCATCGGCCGGCCCTGGGTGGGCGTGCTGCTGGTGATGAGCGCGGTGTTGTTCAACATTCCGCTGAGCTATGGGCTGATCCACGGCCATTTCGGCTTGCCGGCGCTGGGCCTGCTGGGGGCGGGTATCGCCAGTGTGATCGCCGAATCGCTGGCGGTGCTGCTGGCCCTGGCTTACTGGCGCCTGGCGCCCTCGCTGGCGAGTTACCGTCAGGCTGCCCAAGGGGCACGATTGACCTGGCGCACGCTGTTGAGCGAGGGCTGGCCGCTGGGCCTGGGGTATCTTGCCGAGGCCGGCGCGGTGGTGATCGCTGCCTGGATGCTCGGCTGGCTGGGCAATGCAGCCCTGGCGGCCAACCAGGTAGTGCAGTCGATCGGCGCGCTGCTGTACATGCTGCCGCTGGGCATGGCGGCGGCGGTCAGCATCCGCATCAGCCAGGCCCAGGGCCGCGGCGAGACGGCACGCATCCGCGCCATCGGCAGCGCCACCTTTGCCAGCGTCACTGCCTGGATGCTGGTGGCCACCGTGCTGCTGGCGCTGTTCGGGCGCTCCATCGCCGAGGCCATGAGCGACGACCCGCAGGTAATCGCCATCGCCGTGCCGATGTTCGTGGTGGTCGCGGCCATGCAGGTGGCCGATGGTCTGCAGTCCACCGCGCTGGGCGCCTTGCGCGGCCTGCAGGACTATCGCTGGCCGGTGGGCGTGACCCTGGTCAGCTACTGGCTGCTGGCGCTGCCACTGAGCTACTGGCTGGCCTTGCACTCCTCGCTGGGCGCGGTGGGCGTCTGGGTCGGCTTCGCCTGCGGCCTGACCGTGGCGGCGGTGCTGCTGCCGTGGCGGTTCTATCGCCTGCAGGCAACGCCCGCCACGGCGGTACTGGCTCAGCCCTGATAGAACACCGCCAGCCATACCGTCGCCACGCCGGGCTCGGTCCATTCCACCCGGTGGCGGCAACCGGGCGGGATGTCCAGATGGTCGCCGGGGCGCAGCACGCGGGTATGTGGCTCGTGCTCCAGGCGCAGCCCGGCGCTGCCGCTGAGCACGACCACCCATTCGCCCTCGGCCTGGTCGTACCAGAACCCCGGCGGGCTGGACTGGCCGCTGGAGACGATACGCTCGATGCGCAGGCCCGGGCGCCGGAGCAGGTCGGTGAACTGCTCGTCGGCGTCGGGCGCGAGCGGCGGCAGGGCGCTGAACAGGTTGTCGGGCATGGGCGTCTCGCGTGGTTGATTCCAGTCGGTGATTGTAGGAAGGTTTTGGCCTTTGCCCCCTGGAAGATTGACGATGGACAAGCTGCTGGCTCTGAAGGTGTTCATGGCCACCGCCGAGGCCGGCGGCTTTTCCGCCGCCGCGCGCAGGCTCGGGGTGGCGACCTCCTCGGTGACCCGCCAGGTCGACGCCCTGGAACTCGAGCTGGGGGCCAGCCTGCTCAACCGCTCGACCCGCCAGGTAAGCCTGACCGAAGCCGGCGCCAGCTACTACCAGCGGGCCCGCGAGATTCTCGAGGCCCTGGCCGAGGCCGACGCCAGTGTCGCCGACCGCGGCGAAGAGCCGGTCGGCGTGTTGCGCCTGTGCCTGCCGGTGGAGTTCGGTCGCCGGGTCATCGCTCCGCACCTGGGCGCGTTCCTCGCCCGTTACCCGGCACTGGAGCTGGACATCGACCTGAGCGACCGCTTTGACGACCTGCTCGATGGCCGCTACGACCTGAGCATCCGCCTTGGCGAGCCGGCGCCCAGTGATGAACTGGTGTGTCGCCCGCTGGGGCGCTTCGAGCGCTGGTTGGTGGCCAGCCCGGCATACCTGCGCCAGCAGCCGGTGCTCAGCGAGCCGCAGCAACTGGCCGCGTGCGCCTGCCTGCGTTTTCGCTACGGCCAATCGGCGCGGCCGTGGCGGCTAAGCCTGGGCGAGCAGCGCCTGGAACTGGACGTCAGCGGCCCGTTGCGCAGCGCCAACGCCGACCTCTTGCGTGAGGCGGCCATTGCCGGCAGCGGCGTGGCGCTGCTGGCCGACTGGCTGGTGCGCGAGGATGTCGAGGCCGGGCGCCTGCAGCGGCTGTTCGCCGACTGGACGGTGAGCCCGGGGGCGGCCAGCGCCAGCATCAACGCCCTGTACCTGCCCAACCACCGTGGCTCGCGCCGGGTGATGGCGTTCGTCGCCTTCTGCGAGGGGCTTCTGGCCGGCTGAGGCGTTGCGCGCCGCGCAAAGGCCCGTTGCGCGGGCGATGGATTCTCGCCGGGGCGGATGTCCGTCACCCTTCGCGCACATCCTTTCGCAAGCCGAGGTACCCTCGAATGAATCCCTCCCTCGCCGTCGCCCAGGCAACGGCCCCGGGCCTGAGCCGGGCCCTGGTGACGCTGCTGGCGTTCTGCTGCGGCGCCATCGTCGCCAACATCTACTACGCCCAGCCCATCGTCGGCCTGATCGCGCCGGACCTGGGGCTGTCCACCGAGCGGGCCAGCCTGATCGTGTCCCTGACCCAGATCGGCTATGCCCTGGGCTTGTTGTTCCTGGTGCCGCTGGCCGACCTGCTGGAGAACCGCCGGCTGATGATCGCCACGGCGGTGCTGGCCACCGGCAGCCTGTTGCTGGCCGGCACCAGTGGTCACGGGCAGGGCGAGGTGTTCCTGCTGTACGCGCTGCTGATCGGCTTCAGCTCGGTGGCGGTGCAGATGCTGATACCACTGGCGGCGCACCTGGCGCCGGAGCGCGAGCGTGGCCGGGTGGTCGGCAACATCATGGGTGGGTTGCTGCTGGGCATCCTGCTGGCGCGGCCGCTGGCGAGCCTGGTGGCCGATCACTTCGGCTGGCGCGCGGTGTTTGTCGGCGCCGCCGGGGTGATGGTGGCGATCATCCTGCTGCTGGCGTTGACCTTGCCGCGCCGGCTGCCGGAGCACAAGGCCAGTTATGCTGGGCTGATGGCTTCGTTGCTGGTGCTGTTGCGCCGCCATCCGGTGTTGCGCCAGCGGGCGCTGTACCAGGCGCTGATGTTCGCCGCCTTCAGCCTGTACTGGACGGCGGTGCCGCTGGCGCTGGCTGGCGAGCACGGCCTGTCGCAGAGCCAGATCGCGCTGTTCGCCCTGGTGGGCGCGGTGGGCGCGGTGGCGGCGCCGCTGGCCGGGCGCCTGGCCGATGCCGGGCATGCGCGACGCGCTTCGCTGCTGGCGATGGCCCTGGCGCCACTGGCGTTACTGCTTGGCTTGAGCGCACCGGGCGCCAGCGTGATCGGCCTGGGGTTGACCGGGGTGCTGCTGGATTTCGCCGTGCAGATGAACATGGTCATCGGCCAGCGTGAGGTGTACGCGCTGGATCCGGCCAGCCGTGGCCGGCTCAATGCCCTCTACATGACCAGCATCTTCCTCGGTGGGGCGCTGGGCTCGGCGCTGGCCAGCGGGGTGTACGCGCAGTACGGCTGGAGCGGCGTGGCGTTGCTGGGGGCGGGATTGCCGGCGGTTGCGCTGGGGGTGTTCCTGGTTGTTTCCCGGCGATGATCCCCGGGGCTTCTATCGTCCCAGCGGCAGGGCCACGCCGATCAGTGCGAACAGGCTCCCGCAACAGCGATTGAACCACCGGCCACCCTTGGCCAGCCACGGGCGGATGCGAAACGCCAGACGTGCCAGCAGGTACTCCACCAGGCATTCGACACTGGCGAAGGTCGCCGCCATCACCACGAACTGCACCAGCAGGCCACGCTGCGGGTCGATGAACTGGGGCAGGAACGCGCCATAGAACAGCAGCACCTTGGGGTTGGCCACAGCCGAAAGGCAGCCCTGGCGGAACAACCCGGCATTGCTCAGCGCCACACCGCCGCGCGGTTGTTCCAGGTGCAGCGCCGGTATGCGCCACAGCTGGATCCCAAGCCAGACCAGGTAGGCCCCGCCGATCCACTTGAGCACCGTCAGCACCGAGGCCGAGGCCTGCAGCAGGGCGCTCAGGCCGAACATGGTCAGGGCGATCAGGAGACTGAAGCCCAGCACGCCGCCAAGGATGGTGAACAGCGTGCGGCGGGCGCCGTACAGCGCGCCATGGGTCAGGGCCAGCAGGCTGTTCGGACCTGGGGTCAGCGACAGTCCGATGCTGGCGAGCAGGTAGATGAGCCAGGTGTCGAGTGCCATGGGGGAGCCTTGTGGAAGTGCAGGGCGCCAGTGTAGGGCAGGGCAGTGGAAATACAGGGTAGTATCTGGTCATAGAATGGTTATATCTGGACATTCCTGAATGACACCCGACCTGCGCCTGCTGATCCTGCCTTTACCGGAGTTCGCCTTGCTGCCGTTCGGCGCGTTCCTCGACAAGCTGCGCTTCTCCGCCGACGACGAGGACTACAGCCGTCAGCGCTATTGCCGTTGGACCGTGCTCGGGCTGGACCGGGAGCCGGTGGTTTCCAGCAGCGCAGCGATTGTCCAGGTCGAGGCAACCCCTGCGCAGATCCGCTGGGGCGACTACGACCACCTGGTGCTGTTCGGCGGGCGCAACGCCAGTGCCACGGCGGCCTTGGCACCGCGCTACAAGGCCCTTTTGAAGCAGGCGAGCAAGGCCGGGGTGAAGCTGGTGTGTGTCGACAACGCGGCCTTCCTGTTGGCGGCCTGCGGCCTGCTGGACGGTCATCAGGTGGTGGTGCACTGGCGCCATGAAGCGGAGTTTCGCCTGGCCTTTCCCCGCGTGCGCCTGTTGACCGGGCAGCTGTTCTGCTTCGACGGTGAGCGCATCACCTGTGCCGGCGGCACGGCGGCCATCGACCTGGCGGTGGAGCTGATCGCCCGCGCCAGTGGCCGTGCCCGGGCGCTGAAGGGCCTGGCCGACATGCTGGTGGACGAAAGCCGGGACAGCCAGCACGCCTTGCGTTCGCTGGAGGCCGGCGCCGGGCAGGCACGCCAGGTGCAGCGGGCCACGGCGCTGATGCGCCATCACCTGGCGACGCAGCTGCCGGTGGAGGTATTGGCGGCAGAACTGGGCATCAGCCGGCGCCAGCTCGACCGCCAGTTCCAGGCTTGTCATGGCATGAGCGCCAAGGCCTGGTGGCAGGAGCTACGCCTGCAGCAGGCGCGCTGGCGCTTGCTCAACTCCAGCCACAGCCTGGCGCAGATCGCCGATGAAGTGGGGATGGGGGATGCCAGCTACCTGGGCAAGTGGGTGCGGCGGCGGTTTGGTTGCACGGCACTGGCGTTACGCAGGTCGGGCCATGCGCCGTCCCTGTAGGAGCGGCCTTGCGTCGCGAAAGGGCTGCGCAGCGGCGCCTATTTCGGGAATCGCTGAAATTGCCGGGGCCGCTTTGCGGCCCTTTCGCGACGCAAGGCCGCTCCCACAGGTGCTGTGCATGGCAGGCGGATTCGTTCCCTACTGCGGCGTACCGAACAACCCCGTCCAGTAGATCCCGGCATCGCTCTTCGGATCCACCGCATACGCCGCTCCCAGTTCACGGAAGTCCGGGTTCATCAGCGTGGCGCAGTGCCCTGGGCTGGCCAGCCAGCCATCGACCACCTTGCGCGCGGTGTCGCGCCCGGCGGCGATGTTTTCGCCGATCTGCCGGTACAGGTAGCCGGCCAGCTCCGCCCGGTCGCCCGGAGTACGACCATCGCGGTCGAGATGATCGAAGAAATTCTGGTTGGCCATGGCCCGGGTGTGGTTGGCGGCCACACCCGCCAGGGTGGCGTTCCAGGCCAGCGCGGGGGCGGCGGCGAACGGCTGGCCGCCGCACTGGCGGGGCAGCTGGCGTGCGGCGTTGATCTCCTGCAGCAGCTTCTGGCCTTCGGCCTGCCAGTCGCCCAGGCGGGCACTGAGCAGCGGCCGGGCCAGGACGATGCGCCAGTCTCGGCCCTCCTGGCTGACGCCGATGTCGACGAACTGCGGGTCGAGCACCACTTGGCAGAAGCTCTCCTCGATGGCCTTCATCGCCGCCTGGGCGTCCCGCGGGCCGGACAGGCTGATGGCCTGGACATTGACCATCGGGTAGGCGGCGCGGGTCATGGCCTGCTGCAGGTCGCGGGTGCCTTCGGGCGACAGCGCCAGGCGGGTGTCGCTGTTGAGCGGCGGCAGCTCCAGCGAGGCTTCGCCACCACAGCGCTGGGCTTGGCTGCGGTAGACGTTGATCGTATCGATCAGTTGCGCCTCTTCACCGGTGAAGGCCTGGGCGCTGGTCGCGGCGAGCAGGCCCAGCGTCAGGCCGATGAGGCAGGCAACGGATGGGACGCGCATGTGGATCTCCCTGTAACTGGCAGCGTCTGGATCTGCGCTGCCCATCCTACACAACGGCAAGGCTTTTGGCCTGGCCATGTGCAGCGTGAAAAAGCGGGCCTTGGCAATCGAATGCGGTTGGCAAAAGAGGGAGTAGACCGCCGGTCGGCAAAAAAGTGCGATCGTTGTTGGCGCGCTATCGCTTGAAGGTACGGAAGAAGGTTGTGACCCTGCGGTCAACAGGGAGAGCCGGCCGTATCACCGGCACCCTGTTGACCAGCAGGGGTTGCTGCGTGCCTACCAGAGTGCCACCGCGGCAGCTCCAACAACCCGGCCGAACACCGCCAGCGCCGTGTCCACGTCCGCCTCGCTGGTGTAGCGCCCGAGGCTCAGGCGCACGCTGTTGCGCGCCTGGCGCTCGTCGAGGCCGAGGGCCAGCAGCACGTGGGACGCCGCGTTGCTTGCCGAGTTGCAGGCCGAGGTGGTGGACAGCGCCAACTCGCCGGCCAGTGCCAGGCTGTTGAAGCCCTTGGCGTCGATGCACAGGTTGAGGGTGTGGGGAATGCGCTGCACCGCGCAGCCGTTGAGCGTGACTCCAGGCAGGGCCAGCAGACCGTCGCGCAGGCGTCGGGCGAGCTGCTCCAGGCGCTGGTATTCGGCCTCGCCGGGTTGGCCGGCCAACTCGAACGCGCTGCCCATGCCGACGATCTGGTGGGTGGCCAGGGTGCCGGAGCGCAGGCCGCGCTCATGGCCGCCACCGTGCATCTGCGCACGCATGGCCGGGCGGGCGCGGGCGCCGACGTAGAGGGCGCCGATGCCCTTGGGGCCATAGACCTTGTGCGCCGAGAACGACATCAGGTCGACGGCCTGGTGCGCCAGGTCGATGCCGACCTTGCCCACGGCCTGGGCCGCGTCCACGTGCAGCAGGGCGCCATGGTCGCGGACCAGCTCGCCGATGCGGGCGAAGTCGGTCACGGTGCCCAGTTCGTTGTTCACCGCCATCAGCGACACCAGGCGCGTATCCGGGTGCAGCGCGGCCTGCACGGCTTCGGCCTGGATCAGGCCATGGGCGTCCGGCGCCAGGCGGGTCACCGTCCAGCCCTGGCGCTCCAGTTCGGCGGCGGTGTCGAGGATGGCCTTGTGTTCGAGCTGGCTGGTCAGCAGGTGGCCCGGCTGCGCGAAGCCCTGGGCGATACCCTTGAGTGCCAGGTTGTTGGATTCGGTGGCGCCGGAGGTCCAGACCAGATCATCGGGCTGGGCGCCTACGCGCTCGGCCACCTGGCGGCGGGCCTGCTCGACGGCCTCGCGGGCGGCCTGGCCATGGAAGTGGCCGCTGGAGGCGGGGTTGCCGAAGTTGGCTTCGCGGCCCAGGCAGGTGAGCATGGCAGCGATGACCTGGTCATCGACCGGAGTGGTGGCGGCGTAATCGAAGTAGAGCGGGGTGCTGGGCATGATCGCGGGCGGGTCCGTGCGTGGACGCCGCCTGTCGGCATCCATGGACATCATCCTAGGCAATTGCCGATATGAATGTTTTTCCTTTTTCCCGTATCAAGGCGATACTCGAAAAAAATTCTATGCTTTTTCGCTATGTACTTAGAATATTTTTCTCTCGAGGGTCAGAGCCATTGCCACGGTGCCTGCTTGGTGATCATCACCAGCACGATCAGGAACATGCCGGCAAACCCCGCCACCCCCATCCACAGCCAGGGGCGGTACAGCCGCTGATAGTCTTCACCCAGCGCGGTGTCATGCTTGACGGCCTGGGCAGCAAGGCGCTGCATGCGCGTCTGCAACAGCAGCACCGGCAGCCACAGGGCGCCCACCGTGAAGAAGATCAGCAGCGCGCCCTGCAGCCAGTCGGCGGACCACGGCATGCCGGTCATGCTGACCATGGCGTAGCCGGTCAGCAACTGCAGGACCCCGGCGGGCGTGGTGATCCAGGCATCGAAGCGCACCACCATCCTCGCCACGGCGGCGATCACCCGTGGATCGCGGCTGCGGTTCGCGGCGATCAGGTACAGGTACGAGCCCATGCCAAAACCGAACAGGAACACCGCGGCGATCACATGCAGGTATTTGAGCAGCAGGTAGCTCATCTCAGCCTCGCCCGTGCTGGAAGCTGACGCTGTAGCGCACCTTGTCCGGTTCGCCGATGGCCGCCAGGTACTGCTCGACACTGATCTCGCCGACGCAGGGGCGGGCGCCCGGGGCCGGGGTGTAGCCCTCGATCACCCTGGCCATCAGCGCCACCGCCGCGCAGCTGGGGATTTCCGGGCCCTTGTCGTCACTGGCGCTGACTTGGGCCTGCAGGCGCAGTGGCTGGCCCTGCATGTCCAGGCCGCGGACATCCAGGTACATCGCACTCATGCCATCGCCAAAGCGCTCGAAATGGCCGCCCAGGCGATGCAGGCGCCGCGCCCAGGGCAGCGGGTCGCGCACCAGGCCGTGCTTGACCAGCAACGCCAGCGCGGCATTGGCCAGGCCGCCGGCCATGAGCCCGGCGCCGGCCTTGAATGCAAGGTCACGGGCGCCGTAGCGCTCGGCGAAGATGTCCATGTCCGGCACATCGACGTTGTTCAACAGGCGCCAGCCCAGGCTGGGCAGGTGACGCAGCTGCAGGCCGAGCCAGCCGTCCACGGCGTGCGGGCGCCCGTCGCGCCACTGGCGGATCGGCCGGCCAGCGTAGGCCAGCACGCCTTCGATGGTGGACAGGCCGGGCATCTTCGCCGAGGAGGAAATACCGTGCTCGATGCGCTCGATGCGGCTGAAGTGATGGCGCTGCTCGTCGAGGATCGCCGACGACAGGCTGGGCACCGAGCTGCAGCCGCTGAGCAGCGCGACATTGGCCGCTCGGGCGCGGGCGTCCAGGCGCTCGATGCCGTTGACGAACACCCGGCAGTCGGAGAGGTCGCAATAGTTGGCGCCCGCCTCGATGCAGGCCTCGGCCACGTTGTAGGGCTGGCCCTGGAAGGGGCCGCCGGTGTGGATCACCCAGTCGATGCGCAGCGCGCGCAGGGCGTCGGCAAAACCGGGAGCCATGGCGTCGCCGCACCAGCGTTCGCTGCCAATAAGCTGTGTGGCCAGTTGGGCAAGGCTGTTGGCGTTACGGCCGGCGATCACCAGTTGCACGGCGGGCATCTGCTGCAGGTGGCGGCAGATGATCCGGCCGAAGTTGCCGTAGGCGCCGATCACCAGGATTCTGCGGGACATGCGGGGGTCCTTGTGCATGTGTCGGGAGGTTCACGCGTTCCCTGTGTAGGAGCGGCCTCGTGTCGCGAAAGGGCCGCGCAGCGGCCCCAGCGATATTTGCAGATCCTGGGGCTGCCATGCAGCCCTTTCGCGACACGAGGCCGCTCCTACAGGGGTAGTGCAGGGCTGGCGTCAGCCCTCGTAGCCCAGGTTCGGCGCCAGCCAGCGCTCGCTGACGCTGATGTCCTGGCCCTTGCGGGCGCTGTACTGCTCGATCTGGTCCTTGTCCACCTTGCCCACGGCGAAGTACTGCGCCTGCGGGTGGGCGAAGTACCAGCCGCTGACTGCCGCCGCCGGGAACATGGCGAAGTGCTCGGTGAGGAACACGCCGCTCGGACCAGTCTCGCCGATGGCGGTGCCGTCGAGCAGGCGGAACAGGGTTTCCTTCTCGGTGTGGTCCGGGCAGGCCGGGTAGCCAGGTGCCGGGCGGATGCCGCTGTACTGCTCCTTGATCAGCGCCTCGTTGTCCAGGTGCTCGTCCTTGGCATAACCCCAGTGCTCCTTGCGCACCTGCTCGTGCAGCCACTCGGCGCAGGCCTCGGCCAGGCGGTCGGCCAGGGCCTTGACCATGATCGAGCTGTAGTCGTCGCCCTTGTCCTGGTAGGCCTTGGCCACTTCCTCGGCGCCGATGCCGGCGGTGGTGATGAAACCGCCGACATAGTCGGTCACGCCGCTGTCCTTCGGCGCGACGAAGTCGGCCAGGGACCAGTTCGGCTTGCCGTCGGGCTTGATGGTCTGCTGGCGCAGGTGGTGCAGGGTGGCCAGAGTGTCACCGTTGTCGCCGTACACTTCGATGTCGTCGTGTTCGACCTGGTTGGCCGGCCAGAAGCCGAACACCGCGCGGGCGCTGATCAGCTTTTCGTCGATCAGCTTGTCGAGCATCTCGCGGGCGTCCTTGTACAGCGCCGTGGCGGCCTCGCCGACCACTTCGTCGGTGAGGATGCGTGGGAACTTGCCGGCCAGGTCCCAGGAGATGAAGAACGGCGTCCAGTCGATGTACTCGGCCAGGGTGCGCAGGTCGATGTCCTCCAGCACCTTGACGCCGGTGAAGGAGGGCACCGCGGCCTGGTAGGCGGCCCAGTCGTACTGTGGCTTGGCGGCGATGGCCTGGGCGTAGCTCAGGCGCTCTGTGCGGGCACTGCGGTTGGCGGTGCGCTCGCGCACCTCGACGTATTCCTGGCGGGTCTTCTCGACGAAGCCGCTCTTGAGTTCCTTGGACAGCAACTGGGTGGCCACGCCCACCGCGCGCGAGGCGTCGGTGACATAGACCACAGCGTCGTTGGCGTACTTGGGCTCGATCTTCACCGCGGTGTGCGCCTTGGAGGTGGTGGCACCACCGATCATCAGCGGCAGGTGGAAGTCCTGGCGCTGCATCTCGCGGGCGACGTGGACCATCTCGTCCAGCGACGGGGTGATCAGGCCGGACAGGCCGATGATGTCGCATTTCTGCTCGCGGGCGGTTTGCAGGATCTTCTCGGCCGGGACCATCACGCCCATGTCGACGATGTCATAGCCGTTGCAACCGAGCACCACGCCGACGATGTTCTTGCCGATGTCATGCACGTCGCCCTTGACCGTGGCCATGAGGATCTTGCCCTTGGCCTCGGGCTTGTCGCCTTTCTCGGCCTCGATGAATGGGATCAGGTGGGCCACGGCCTGCTTCATCACCCGGGCGGATTTCACCACCTGGGGCAGGAACATCTTGCCGGCGCCGAACAGGTCGCCGACCACGTTCATGCCGCTCATCAGCGGGCCTTCGATGACTTCGATCGGGCGCGCCGACTGTTGGCGGCACTCTTCGGTGTCTTCGACGATGTAGGCGGTGATGCCCTTGACCAGCGCATGCTCGAGGCGCTTGTCCACCGGCATCGAGCGCCATTCTTCGTTCTCGACTTCCTTGGTGGCGCCGCCGCCCTTGTAGTCGTCGGCAATCGCCAGCAGGGCGTCGGTGCCGTGCGGGGTGCGGTTGAGCACCACGTCCTCGACCTTCTCGCGCAGGGCGGCGGGGATTTCGTCGTAGATCTCCAGCTGGCCGGCGTTGACGATACCCATGGTCAGGCCGTTCTGGATCGCGTGGTAGAGGAACACCGAGTGGATCGCCTCGCGCACCGGGTTGTTGCCGCGGAACGAGAACGACACGTTGGACACGCCGCCCGAACTCAGGGCATACGGCAGGTGGTCGCGGATGTAGGCGCAGGCCTCGATGAAGTCGACGGCGTAGTTGTTGTGCTCGTCGATGCCGGTGGCGACGGCGAAGATGTTCGGGTCGAAGATGATGTCTTCCGGCGGGAAGCCCACCTCGTTGACCAGGATGTCGTAGCTGCGCTGGCAGATCTCTTTCTTGCGCGCGGCGGTGTCGGCCTGGCCGACCTCATCGAAGGCCATCACCACCACGGCGGCGCCGTAGCGCTTGCACAGGCGGGCGTGGTGCTTGAACTGCTCGACGCCTTCCTTCATCGAGATCGAGTTGACGATGCCCTTGCCCTGAATGCACTTCAGGCCCGCCTCGATCACCTCCCACTTGGAGGAGTCGATCATGATCGGCACCCGGGAGATGTCCGGCTCGCCGGCGATCAGGTTGAGGAAACGGACCATGGCGGCCTGGGAGTCGAGCATCCCTTCGTCCATGTTGATGTCGATCACCTGGGCCCCGGCCTCGACCTGCTGCAGGGCGACTTCCAGGGCCTCGGTGTAGTTCTCCTCGCGAATCAGCCGGGCGAACTTGGCGGAGCCGGTGATGTTGGTGCGCTCGCCGACGTTGACGAACAGCGACTGGCGATCGATGGTGAACGGCTCCAGGCCCGACAGGCGGCAGGCCTTGGGGATGTCCGGAATCGCGCGCGGCTTGTACTTGGCGACCGCCTCGGCGATGGCCTGGATGTGCGGCGGGGTGGTGCCGCAGCAGCCGCCGATGATGTTGAGGAAGCCGCTGGCGGCGAACTCCTCGACCACCGCGGCCATTTCCGCCGGGGTCTCGTCGTATTCGCCGAAGGCGTTGGGCAGGCCGGCGTTGGGGTGGGCGGACACATGGGTGTCGGCCTTGGTCGCCAGCTCTTCCAGGTAAGGGCGCAGGTCCTTGGCGCCGAGGGCGCAGTTCAGGCCGACGGAGATCGGCTTGGCGTGGCGTACCGAGTTCCAGAAGGCTTCGGTGGTCTGGCCCGACAGGGTGCGGCCGGAGGCGTCGGTGATGGTGCCGGAAATCATGATCGGCAGTTCGACGTCGTCCTCTTCGAACACCTGCTGCACGGCGAAGATCGCCGCCTTGGCGTTGAGGGTGTCGAAGATGGTCTCGATCAGGATCAGGTCGGCGCCGCCCTCGATCAGGCCACGGGTGGCCTCGATGTAGTTCGCTACCAGTTCGTCGAAGGTGACGTTGCGATAGCCCGGGTCGTTGACGTCGGGGGAGATCGAGCAGGTGCGGCTGGTCGGGCCGAGCACGCCGGCGACGAAGCGTGGCTTGTCCGGGGTCTCGAGGGTCTTGGCGTCGGCCACCTGGCGGGCGACGCGCGCGCCCTCGACGTTGAGCTCATAGACCAGCGCCTCCATGCCGTAGTCGGCCTGGGAAATCTGCGTGGCGTTGAAGGTGTTGGTCTCGAGGATATCGGCGCCGGCGTCCAGGTAGGCCTTCTCGATTGCGGCGATGACATCCGGGCGGCTGAGCAGCAGCAAGTCGTTGTTGCCCTTAACATCGCTTGGCCAATCGGCGAAGCGCGTGCCACGATAGTCGTGTTCCTCGAGGCGGTAACTCTGGATCATAGTACCCATGCCGCCGTCGAGGATCAGGATGCGCTCTTTGAGTGCTTTCTGGAGTGCTTGGTAACGAGCGCTGCGGTCGGACATAGGAACTACCTGGTCGGGCGAATATCAGAAGGTGCCGAATAATAACAAAGCTGCACGGATTTTAGGCGTATCGCCCATTTGCATGAATTTCCCTCATGTTGGCGCGGCGCCCCCAACACCTCAGGACCCGCCAGGCACATCGTGATGGCTTTCAAGAACCAGGACATTCGGCACATGTTGCATCGCATACTTGCCAGCGCCTTCGCCCTGCTCCTCAGTGGCGCGGCGTTCGGGCAGGCCCCCCAATCGAGCCCGACGATTTCATATACCCGGGATATCCAACCGATCTTCACCGAGAAGTGCGTGGCCTGCCACGCCTGCAACGATGCAGCCTGCCAACTCAACCTGGGCAGCGCCGAGGGCGCCGAGCGCGGCGCTTCCAAGGTGCCGGTCTACCAAGGCGAACGCAGCCAGGCGGTGCCCACCACGCGGCTGTTCTACGATGCCCGCGACGAAGCCGGCTGGCGCAAGCAGGGTTTCTACTCGGTGCTGGACAAGCAGGGCAGCCAGGCGGCGTTGATGGCGCGCATGCTCGAACTGGGCCACAAGACCCCGCTCACGCCCAATGCCAAGCTGCCCGAAGAGATCGTCCTGGGGCTCAACCGCAACAACATGTGCCCGCTGCCCCACGAGTTCGACGCCTACGCCGGCGCCCACCCGAAAGAGGGCATGCCGCTGGCGGTCACCGGCCTGACCGACCAGGAGTATCAGACCCTGCAGCGTTGGTTGGCAGCCGGGGCTCCGGTCGAAAAGACGCCAATCCAGCCCAGCGCGGTCGAGGCGAAGCAGATCGCCGACTGGGAAGAGCTGCTCAACCGCCCGGGCTCTACCGAGGCGCTGGTCGGCCGCTGGCTGTACGAGCACCTGTTCCTCGCGCACATCCACTTCGTCGGCGGTGAGCCCGGACACTTCTTCCAATGGGTGCGCTCGCGCACGCCGAGCGGCCAGCCGGTGGACCTGATCGCCACCCGCCGGCCCAACGACCCGCCGGGCACCGATTTCTACTACCGGCTGATTCCGGTGCAGGGCGTGATCGTCCACAAGACCCACATCACTTACCCGATGGGGCCGCAGAAGCTCAAGCGGGTCAAGCAGCTGTTCTACAGCGGCGACTGGCATGCCTCGTCGCTGCCCGGCTATGGCCCGCGCCACCGCGCCAACCCGTTCGAGACCTTCGAGGCGATCCCGGCGGTGGCCCGCTACCAGTTCATGCTGGACAACGCCGAGTACTTCGTCCGCACCTTCATTCGCGGCCCGGTGTGCCGCGGGCAGATCGCCACCGACGTGATCCGCGACAACTTCTGGGCGCTGTTCCAGGAGCCGGCCCACGACCTGTACATCACCGACGCCAAGTACCGGGGCGAGGCCACGCCGTTGCTTGCGATGCCCGGGCAGATCGATGACGTTGGCAGCGTGCTGAGCCTGTGGCACGCCTACCGCGACAAGCGCAACGAGTACGAGGCGCTGCGTCGCGAAGCCTATGCCGAGCAGCCGGCGCCAAGCTGGTCGACCCTGTGGGCCGGCAACGACAACGCACTGCTGAGCATTTTCCGCCACTTCGACAGCGCCTCGGTGACCAAGGGCCTGATCGGTGACGTGCCGCTGACCATGTGGCTGTTCGACTACCCGCTGTTCGAGCGCACCTACTACCAGCTGGCGGTGAACTTCGATGTGTTCGGCAATGTCTCGCACCAGTTGCAGACACGGCTGTACTTCGACCTGATCCGCAACGGCGCCGAGATCAACTTCCTGCGCCTGATGCCTGCGGGCAAGCGTGGCGAGATCCTCGGCGACTGGTACCAGAACAGCGGCAAGGTGAAGATGTGGATGGACTACGAGGACATCGACACCAGCACTCCGAGCGCGCTGAAATTGGACAAGCACGATCCCAAGCGCGACTTCGGCCTCAAGCTGCTGCAACGCACCGGCAGCCTGAACGCCGCGCCGGATCCGATCAACCGCTGCCAGGGCGCCTATTGCTCGCGGTCCGGCCTGCCCACGGAGTTCCGTGACGCCGAGCAGTCGCTGAGCCGCCTGGTGTCGCGCCCGGCGGCAGGGCTCAAGGTGATCGGGCAACTGCCCGAGGCGACCATGCTGCGCATCGAAGGGCAGGGCGGCCAGCGCCAGGTCTACAGCCTGCTGCGCAATCGCGCGCACAGCAACGTGGCGTTCCTGCTTGGCGAGGCCTACCGTTACCAGCCGGGGCTGGACACGTTGACCCTGTACCCGGGCGTGCTCAGCAGCTATCCCAACTTCATCTTCAACATCCCGGTGGCCGATGTGCCGGAGTTCGTCGAGGACATGGAGGCGGCGCGGGACGACACGGCCAAGTTCGAGCGCATCGTCATGCGCTGGGGCGTTCGCCGCAGCCACCCCGAGTTCTGGCGCTACTTCCATGACCTGAACAGCTACATCAAGGAAACCGAGCCGGTAGAGGCCGGCGTGCTGGACATGAACCGCTACGAGAACCTCTGATCGGTTGGCCTGATCTTTTCGGCACCCATGCGGTCGGAATCGATGGGTAGGCCCTGGCGCTGCTTTGCAGCCCATCGCCGGCAAGCCGGCTCCCACAGACGTGCGCTATCCCAGTGGGAGCCGACTTGCCGGCGAAACGAGCGCGAAGCGCTCGCCGGGCCTCAATGCATCGACGATCGCAGGGTTTTTCATGCTGTACTCGCTTCAGGCTCTCCGGGCATTCGCCGCCTGGGTGGTGGTCTGCCACCACTTCATGCAGATCTTCTTCGACTTCAACGCCACCGGCCCTGTCGGCCAACTGCTCGCCGATCGCGGCGCGGTAGGGGTGGACATTTTCTTCGTCATCAGCGGCCTGGTGATCTACCTTTCGACCCGCGACAAGGACATCGCGCCCGCGCAGTTCCTGCTCAATCGCGTCCTGCGCATCGTGCCTGCCTACTGGTTCTACACCCTGCTGATGGCCGCGCTGATGCTGGTCGCCAGCCGCTGGATGCCGCACCAGGTGTTCGAATGGCAGCACCTGCTGCTGTCGCTGCTGTTCATCCCGGCGGAGAATCCGGGCGGCTACGGCCTGTACCCGACCCTCAACGTCGGCTGGACGCTGAACTTCGAGATGTTCTTCTACCTGCTGTTCGGCCTGGCGTTCCTGGTGCGCCAGCGTCATCACCTGCTGCTGGTGACGGGGGCGCTGCTGCTGGTCAGCGAGGTGCTGGGCCGCCTCGGCGTGCTCAGCCGCTTCTACAGCAACGACATCGTCTACGAGTTCCTGCTGGGCATCGGCCTGGGCGTGCTGTACCGCCGCGGGCTGATTCGCCAGGGCCTGTGGCTGCCATTGGGGCTGCTGGGTGTGGCGGGGTATGCGCTGTATCACCTGGACGCCTCGCAACGCCTGTTGCACTGGGGCCTGCCCAGCGCCCTGGTGGTGCTGGCGTTCATCGCCCTGGAGCGCTACTTCAAGGGCAACCGGGTGCTCAAGGCGCTGGGCGATTGCTCCTATTCGGTGTACCTGGTGCATGTGCTGGTGCTGTACGGCGGGCTATTCGCCAGCGAACACCTGCACTTGAACCCGTACCTGGTATTCGCCTTGTGCGTACCGTCAATCGGACTAATGTCGTGGCTTAGTTACCACTGGCTGGAGCGTGGCCTGTACGGGCGGCTCAAGGCCGGATTCGCGGGGCGTAGCGCCGTGGAGCCTGCGCTGGTGCTATCCCGAGTCAAATACTAGGACTTTGTTCGAGGGCCGGGTTGGCGTACACTGCCGGCAAGTCTGTGAGGAACTTCCATGAGCGCTATAACCATTACCGACGCCGCCCATGATTACCTGGCCGATCTGCTCTCCAAGCAGAACACGCCTGGCATCGGCATCCGTATCTTCATCACCCAGCCGGGCACCACCTACGCCGAGACCTGCATCGCCTACTGCAAGCCAGGCGAGGAGAAGCCCGACGACCAGCCGGTGGGCCTGAAGAGCTTCACCGCCTACCTCGACGCGGTCAGCGTGCCGTTCCTCGAGGACGCGCTGGTCGATTACGCCACCGACCGCATGGGCGGCCAGCTGACCATCAAGGCGCCGAACGCCAAGGTGCCGATGGTCAACGAAGACAGCCCGATCAACGAGCGTATCAACTACTACCTGCAGACCGAGATCAACCCCGGCCTGGCCAGCCACGGCGGCGCCGTGAGCCTGGTGGACGTGGTCGACGACGGCATCGCCGTGCTGCAGTTCGGCGGCGGCTGCCAGGGCTGCGGCCAGGCCGACGTGACGTTGAAGGAAGGCATCGAGCGTACCCTGCTCGAGCGCATTCCGGAGCTCAAGGGCGTACGTGACGTGACCGACCACAGCCAGAAGGAAAACGCCTACTACTAAGGCGTCTTTCCAATCGCGGGGCAAGCCCGCTCCCACGCCTAGGGCATACCTGGGGCACAGCGTGGGAGCGGGCTTGCCCCGCGATGCTTTTCAGATGTGTGCATTGACCCCTAGCAACAAAGTGTTACGGATTCAACCCCTGCGACAACCGGTCGCGCCCCGTAAACAAAGGGCTGCAGCCCGATTGGTCGGATGTCGGGTGGATGGTGCGGGGGGAGCGTGACAGAATGCCCCGGTTTTCTGGCCGGCCCATCCCAGGGGTCGGCACCTTCCCTGTAAAGGATGGTTCCATGAATGATCTGTTGACCCGGCGCGCGGTTGTCGCCGGGATGGGCGTACTGGGGCTTGGCCTGCTGGCGGGTTGCAACCCGGCCCGGGGTCTGGATTTCAAGTACGGCAAGAACATGAGCAACGAGATCCTAGGGCGCAAATTCAAGCTCAAGGACACTCAAGGCAACGAGCGCACCCTGTCGAGCTTCTACGGCTCGATGCCGATGATCTTCTTCGGCTTCACCCAGTGCCCGGCGGTCTGCCCGACCGCGCTGGCGCGGATCGTCCAGATCAGGAAGATCCTCAGGGGCCGTGACCGCGAGCTGTTCCAGCCGGTATTCATCACCCTGGACCCGGAGCGCGACACCCCCGAAGTGCTCGACGCCTACGCCAAGGCCTTCGACCCGTCGATCGTCGCCCTGACCGGCACCCCCGAGGAAATCGCCGAGGTGGCCCGCGAGTTCAAGGTGTTCTACGAAAAGGTCCCGGCCGGCGACACCTATACCATCTCTCACTCATCCACCAGCTACGTCTACGATACGCGTGGCACCCTGCGCCTGAGCCTGGGCCATTCCCTGAATGCCAAGGAATGCGCCGAAGATCTGGTCACCCTGATGGAGATCTGCTGAATGTCGATGCAACCGATCAAACGCGGCCTGGCCGCCCTGGCCCTGCTGGGCATGGCCCTGCCGGCTTTCGCCCAGACCACCGTGAGCGACGCCTGGGTCCGCGCCAGCGTGCCGCACCAGCAGTCGACCGGCGCCTTCATGACCCTGACCGCCAGCAGCGACAGCAAGCTGGTGAGCGTCGCCTCGCCCGTGGCCAAGACCGTGCAGGTGCACGAGATGACCATGAACGGCGATGTGATGGGCATGCGTGAAGTGAAGGCGGTCGATCTGCCGGCGGGCAAGGCGGTGAAGTTGGACCCGAACGGCTACCACGTGATGCTGATGGGCCTGAACCAGCAGGTGAAGGAAGGCGAGCAGGTGCCTCTGACCCTGACCATCGAGGATGCCAAGGGCGCCAAGGAAACCCTGCAGGTGCAGGCGCCGGTGCGTGCGCTCAACGCCGAGGCTGGCGGCGGGCATGACCATATGCACATGAACCACTGATACAGCCACCATCGCGGGTCAAGCCCGCTTCCACGCGATCGGTGGGAGCGGGCTTGACCCGCGATGGTTTTCGGCGGTCAGCTACGAAAACGTGGCAGCGGCCGCTCGATGTTCAGCGAAGTCAGGGTCTTGCGCACTTGCGCATCCTCGGCCTCCAGCGCCTTCAGGCTGGCGCGGATCTTCCCGGCGGCAGGCACATCGCCCTGGCGGTCGATCCAGTCGGCGATCTCCTTGCAGGCACTGCTCAGGCAGGCCTGGCGCTGGCTCATCAGCGACAGGAGCGTGGTGATTTCTCGTTCGGACATGACGCGATCCTCCATTCAGCCCCTTGAGTGTAGCAGCGCCCGGCCAGGCTGCTCGTAGCCGATGGCCAGTGCCCAGGCCGCCATCGCACAGACAAACAGCGTCCCCCCCATAGCCTGGCAAGCACCCGCCAGCAGCAGTCCCGCTCCGATCTGCAGGTAGTAGAACAAGCCGAACAACGCACCCGCCGTGCCACGGCAGTCGGCGTAGTCGACCAGCGCCGAGCCCAGCACCAGCGGAATCGCCATGGCGAAGGCGAACATCACCAAGGCCATGGCCAGCACCGTCCACAGGCTGTCGCCCAGCCCCAACAGTGCCAGCGCCGCCAGCAGGTCGAGCAGGCACGCCAGGCGCAACAGGCACGCCATGGCCACCCCGCGTTGCAGCAACCATGCATTGAGGCGCGCGCCCAGCAGCGAGCCGAGCGCCAGCGCCGCGCCGGAGTAGCCCATCCACGGGCTGGCACCGAGGCGCTCGAAAACAAACGGCGCCAAGCTGTACCAACTGAACACACTGATGTTGAACACCGCCACCAGGGCGCTGGCCAACAGCACACGACGGTCACGCAGCAGGCGCCGCAGCACCTGACCGAACGCGGGCGTTGCCTGCGTGGCGGGGCGTGTCTCGGGCAGTCCACGCCAGCTCCAGCCCAGCAGCAGCGCGGCCATCAGCAACTGGCTGGCGAGTACGCCGTGATAGCCGAACAGCCGGTCCAGCCAGGCGCCGCTCATCAGCCCCAGCGCTGGACTGAGCGCCAGGCATACGCCGATCAACGAGAACACCCGGGCCAGATCAGGGCCGGCATGGCGATCGCGCAGGACGGTCTGGGTCACCACGGAGCCCACCGCTGCGGCGAACGCCGCCACGATCCGCGCCAGCAGCAGTTGGCTGAAGTCGGTCGCCAGCAGCGCTGCCAGTGCTGCACCAGCGTAGAGCTGCAGCCCGGCAAGCATGGTCGGGCGCCGCCCCCACAGGTCGCAGGCACGCCCCCAGGCCGGCACCCCGGCGGCAAAGGCGAAAAAATACAGCGACAGGGTCAGCGAAGCCTGGGCAGGGCTGACGGCGAATGCTTCGGCCAAGGAGACCAGGGCAGGGCTGTAGAGGGTTTCGGCAACCTGAGGAAACATCAGCAGGGCGGTGGCCAGGGCCAACCAGGAACGGGAAAGCATGGGAGTGAACGCCTTGCAGCACAAACGAATGGTCATGGTAGGGACGTTGTGCCGTGGGCTATTATCGCGACTCTGCTGATCTATCGTTGAAATCGGACAATTACTGCCATGGCCTGGTTAGCCCCCGACGCCCACTTCGATCCCGATGCATTCGATGCGTCGGTAGTGGGCATCTGCTCGGCCCTGGGCGACCACGACTCCGGGCGCCACCGGCATGGCCGCGGACAGCTGCTGTTCACCCGTCAGGGCTGCGTGCGTATCCAGACGCCCGGGCGCCTGTGCCTGTTGCCGCCGACCCAGGCAGCGTGGATTCCGGCAGGGCTGGAGCACCGCGCGCGCATGCGCGAAACGGTGGACTATCGCTCGCTCTACTTCAGCACCGCGCTCAGCGTGGGGCTGCCCGACGAGGTGACGATCATCAGCGTCAACCCGATGCTGCGCGAACTGCTCGAACGCATCGCCCAGGCGCCGTTCGACACGGCCTGGGACCAAGGCGACCAAACGCATTTGCTGGCGCTGTGTCTGGGTGAGTTGCGCCTTGCACCTCACCAACCGATGTTCCTGCCATTGCCTGGCGATAGGCGCCTGGCCGGGCTGGTCGAGCGACTCGAGCGCCTGCCGCCGGCGTTGGGTGAACTGGCGCAACAAGTCGGTGCCAGCGAGAAGACCATCAGCCGCCTGCTGCGCCGGGACACTGGCATGTCCTATCAGCAATGGCGCCAGCAGTGGCGGCTGTTGCGTGCGCTGGAGCAGCTGGCATTGCAGCGGCCACTGGGCGCTATCGCCGACGACCTGGGGTTCGCCAGCGACAGTGCGTTCATTGCCTTCTTCCGCGGCATGACCGGCACCACGCCAGGGGCCTGGAACCGTGGCGCGGCTACAGGCCCAGACAGGCCTGGCGATAGGCCCCCGGCGTAACGCCATAGGCCTGCTTGAACTGGCGGCTGAGGTGGCTCTGGTCGGCGAAGCCCAGGGTCACGGCGACCTCCAGTGCCGGCAGGCCGCTGCGCAGCAGCTCGCGGGCGCGGGCCAGGCGGCGCTGCTTGAGCCAGGCGTGGGGCGGCAGGCCGGTGGCCTGGCGGAACACCCGGGCGAAGTGGAACGGCGACAGGTTCACCGCCGCCGCCAGGGCTTCCAGCGAGGGCGGCTCGGCCAGTTGGCTCTCCAGCAGCTCGCGGGCACGAGCCACGGCCAGTGGCTCGTTGCCGGGGGCGGCGGGTTCGGCGCAGTGGCCATGGCGTTGCACCAGCGCCAGTACCGCCTGGCGCCAGGCGGTCTGCTGCTCCAGGGCGCTGGCGCAGGACTCGGACAGCTTGTGCAGCTGGCTGAAGGCGGCGGCCAGGGCCGGGTCCTGGATCACGCTGTCCTTGAACCGGGGCAGGCCGTGGCGGCCAAGCTCCAGTTCGTCGAGCACGCCGCTGACCCGCTCGTGCTCGGGGTAGAAGCCACGGTAGCGCCAGCCGGCCTCGTGGGCGGTGGCGCCGGTGTGCAGTTCGTCGGGATTGATCAGCACCATGCTGCCCACCGGCGCCAAATGCTCGCTGCCGCGGTGCCAGAAACGCTGGGCGCCGGACTCGATCACGGTGAACACGTAGCCTTCGTGCACATGTGGGGCGAAGCGCTGCTGGATGTAGCGGGCGTGCAGCATCTCGACGTCGCCGAGGGCGGGCGCCTGCCACAGGTGGGCCTGTTCGCGCAGGGGCGTGCTCATGCCAGCCAGCTGCGCAGAAGGAAGAAGATCAGCATGCTCGCCAGCATGCTCAGCAATACGCTGCGGGTCAACAGCACCAGGGCGATCGCCACCACCGAGCCGAGCAGGTAAGGGTTGAGCGGGCTCAACTCAAGCTGGTGGCCGGGCAGGAAGATGATCGGCCCGCAGATCGCGGTGAGCATGCCGGGCACGGCGAAGCCGAGGAACTGCCGCGCGTTGGAGCTCAGGCGCAGCGGCAGGCGTGGTTCGAGGAAGGCGTAGCGGTTGAGAAACACCGCCGCGCCCATGGCGACGATCAGCAGCCAGATCATGAGCGGCCTCCGGAGAATTTCTGGCAGACGAACCCGGCGGCCATGCCCAGCAGGCCGGCTGCCACCAGGGCAGTTTCCCAGTGCCAGTAGCTGAACAGCACCGAGCAGAACAGCGACACCGCCACGCACACCACGGTCGGCAGGTTGCGCACCAGCGGCGCGATCAGCGCAACGAAGGTGGCGACGATGGAGAAGTCCAGGCCCAGCTGGTCCAGATGTGGAATGTTCTGGCCGAGGATGATGCCGGCGAGGGTGAACAGGTTCCAGGCCACGTAGAAGGTCAGGCCGACCCCAAGGGCGTACCAGCGGTTGAACTGCTGCTGGTCGTGGTGGCTGGTCAGGGCGAAGAACTCGTCGGTAAGCAGAAAGCCCAGGCCTAGGCGCCAGCGGGTCGGCAAGCCGGACATCACCGGGCGCATGGACAGCCCGTAGAGCAGGTGCTGCGAGGTCAGCAGCAGGGTGGTGAGCAGGATCGACAGCAGGTTGGCGCCGCCCTTGAGCATGCCGATGGCCACCAGTTGCGCGGCACCGGCGAAGACAATGGCCGACAGGCCCTGGCCTTGCCAGGCGCTGAGGTTGGCTTCGATGGCCATGGAGCCGGCCAGCAGGCCCCAGGGCGCGACGGCCAGGGACAGCGGCAGGATGGCGATGGCGCCATGGAGAAAGGCGTGGCGGGCGAGCGGAGGGCTGGACATGGGAACGACAACGAATCGACAGGGCAGGCCAGCATGACAGACAGCTCCGAGGGTGGCTTGAACGATCTTGCTTTGTTGTCGCCGCTCCCCAAGCTTTGCGCAATCCCTGTATGAGACCGCGGTTGTGGCTTCAGCGCAGCTCGACCTGCGCGCACAGCCCGCCTTCGGCGCGGTTGCGCAAGGTCAGGCTGCCGCCCATGGCCTGGGTCAGTTGCTGGGCGATCGCCAGTCCCAGTCCGGTGCCGCCAGTGCTGCGGTTGCGCGAGCCTTCGACCCGGTAGAACGGTTTGAGCACGTCGTCGAGCTCCGCCTCGGGAATCCCCGGGCCATCATCGAGCACACGGATCAGTGTCACGCCGTTCTCGCAGCCCACCTCGAGCTGCGCGGCGCCGGCGAACTTGAGAGCATTGTCCACCAGGTTAACCAGTACCCGGCGCAGGGCATGGGGGCGGGTTTGCAGGGTAGCCTGGGCGCTGCCGTGGCGGTCCACCCGGGCGCCGCTGTCCTGGTAGTCGAACACCAGGCTGTCGAGGAAGGCGTCGAGGTTGACCCGGCATGGCGCCTCGGTGCCGCTGTCCATGCTGCGGGCATAGGCCACGCCTTCGCGCACCAGGTGCTCCATGGCGTCCAGGTCGTGCGCCAGCTTGTCCTTCTCGTGGCCGTCGTCCATCTGTTCGACGCGCAGCTTCATGCGCGTGATCGGCGTCTGCAGGTCATGGGAGATGGCAGCGAGCAGCTGCATGCGTTCCTTGAGGTAGGCGCCGATGCGCGCCTGCAGCGCGTTGAAGGCCACGGCGGCGTAGCGCACCTCGCGCGGGCCGCTTTCGTCCAACTGCGGGCCGGGGCTGTTCGGATCAAGGTTGTCCACCGCCTGGACCAGGCGGGTCAGCGGGCCGATGGCCAGGCGCACCGCCAGCCAGGTACAGGCCAGCAGCACCGCCAGCTGGATCAGCAGCACCACCGGCAGCCAGGTGGCCACCGGTACCGGGGCGGGGGTGACGTCGATGGTCAGCGGCGCGCCGTCGGCCAGGCGCAGGTGGGCCTGGAAGTGCGCGTTGGGGCCGGGAATCTCCTGGAAGGTCAGGGCGTAGCGGTCGCCGATGGCCTTGACGATGGATTCGGCGGCCATGGGTGGGTCGGCGCTGGGCATGGCTTCGCCGGGCAGGCCACCGTCCAGGCGGTAGCGGTAGGTGCGCCGCTCCAGGCGCGACAGCCAGGCCGGCCGTTCGGCGGCGGGCAGGCGGTCGAGGATGGCCACCGAGGTCGAGACGTCCAGCTCCAGGTTGCTGAGCATCATCGAGCGGCTGCTGATAAAACGTTCGTAGGCTTGCAGGCTGAACGACAGGCCGTAGGCCAGCACCAGCCCGGTGAAGAAGATCAGGGCCAGGCGCGAGGCCAGGGTGCGCGGCCATTTCATGCCGGCGACTCCAGCAGCTGTACCGGCAGCGAGAACACGTAGCCCTCGCTGCGCACGGTCTTGATGCAGGTGGGTTCGCGGGCGTCGTCACCCAGGCGCTGGCGCAGGCGGCTGACCAGCAGGTCGATGGAGCGATCGAAAATGTCCGCCTCGCGGCCCTGGGTGAGGTTGAGCAACTGTTCGCGGCTGAGCACCCGCTGCGGATGGTCGAGGAATACCCGCAGCAGGCGGTACTCGGCGCCCGACAGCGCCACCAGGGTGCCTTCGTTGTCGAGCAGGTGGCGGGCGGTGGTGTCCAGGCGCCATTGGCCGAAGGCGATCAGCCGGCTGCTTTCGCTGATGGTGAGGTTCGGCGGCAGCATGCGCGTGCGGCGCAGCACGGCGTTGATCCGCGCCAGCAGCTCGCGGGCGGAGAACGGCTTGGTCAGGTAGTCGTCGGCGCCCATCTCCAGGCCGATGATGCGGTCGGTCTCGTCGTTGCGCGCGGTGAGCATCAGCACCGGCGTGTTGCGGTGCTTGCCGGCGCGCAGTTCGCGGCACAGCAGCAGGCCGTCGTCGCCGGGCATCATGATGTCGAGGACGATCAGGTCGACGGCGTTGTTTTCCAGGAAGGCGCGCATCTGCCGGCCATCGGCAACGATGCTGGTGCGCAGGCCGTTCTTCTTCAGGTAGTTGCCGACCAGTTCGCGGATCTCGCGGTCGTCGTCGACGACCAGGATGTGATCGGCGTGTTCCATCGGGATGTCCTTGTACGTGGGGAATGGGCGCAGTGTACCGAGCGGATCCGGACTTGCCTGCCCAGGTTTGTATTGCAGTGTATCTGTTGGCGGCACAGATACAGGAAGAAGCACGAAGGGCACTGGGCGGACACAAGCGGGATACCTGGCAGGCGTGAAATGGCTCTCGACCGGGGAGTGAAGCCTCCCCACACAAGACCTCGTATCAGGAGACACGCCATGACTATCAAGACCCTCGCCAGCGCCGCCCTGTTCGCCGTGCTCGGCCTTGGCTCCCTGGCTGCCCAGGCCAGCAGCAGCTCGCTCAATGACGCCAGCGTGATGCAATACCGCTACGGCGACCGGCTGGACGTCAAGAAGGTGCTGTCGGTCAAGGACGAGCGCAGCAATGCCTGCGGACCGGTGCAGACCCGCATGGACTACCTCGATTCCCAAGGCAAGCCGCAGAGTGTCGAGTATCGCTCCTACGCCACCAGTGGTTGCCATGACAACTAAGGCGCGCGGCAAGCGCCGCCTGCTCAAGGCCGGCGGCGTGGCCCTGGCCCTGCTCGGACTGGGCCTGGCTGGCCACCTGCTGGCCCGCGACAGCTACGGTCCCATGCCGTCGCTGGCGGGGGCCGAGCAATGGCTCAACTCGCCGCCGCTGGATGGCCCGGCGCTCAAGGGCAAAGTGGTGCTGGTGGACTTCTGGACCTACGACTGCATCAACTGCCGGCGCAGCCTGCCCCATGTCAACGACTGGGCGCGGCGCTACGGCGAGCAGGGCCTGGTGGTAGTCGGGGTGCACACGCCGGAGTACGACTATGAGCGCGATGTGGGCAATGTACGGGCACAGGTGCAGCAGTTGGGGATCGGGTACCCGGTGGCGGTGGACAATGGCTACCGGATCTGGAACGCCTGGGGCAACCAGTTCTGGCCGGCGCATTACTTTGTCGATCGCAAGGGGCAGGTGCGTCATGTGCACTTTGGCGAGGGGGATTACGCGGGGCAGGAGCGGGTGATTCAGGCGTTGCTGGATGAGCAGGGGTGATCCGTTGCCTGCTCCGGCCCTGTCGCGGGGCCGGATCACTCGCCCAGCCGCTGCTCCCGCGACGGCGGATAACCAAAATACGCCGCATAGCACTTGCTGAAGTGCGACACCGAGACGAACCCGCAGGCCACCGCCACCTCCATCACCGACAGGTCCGAATACTGCAGCAGCCGCCGGCTCTTGGTGATGCGCAGTTCCATGTAGTAACGCCGGGGCGAGGTGCCCAGCTGGGCCTGGAACAGCCGGTCGATCTGCCGCCGCGAGCGCCCGGAGTAGACGGCCAGCTGATCGAGGCTCAGGGTTTCCTCGAGGTTGTTCTCCATCAGCTCGACGATGGTGCGCAGGTGCAGGCTCATGGACTTCTTCGCCCCGGGCCCGACCTGGCGATAGCGCGCTCCGGAGAACGACAGGATCTCCTCGACGCCTTCGGCCAGGGCATCGCCGTACAGCCGCCGCACCAGGCCGAGCATCAGCTCCATGGCGCCGTTGGGGCTGGCGGCGCTCAGGCGGTCGCGGTCGAGGGTGAAGCTGGCCGGGGTGATGCGCGTCTGCGGGCTGATCTCGGCCAGGCTGGCGCGCTGCTCGGGGTGCACGCTGCAGCCGTAGTCGTCGAGCACCCCGGCACGCCCGAGGAACCAGGCGCCGTTCCATAGCCCGGCGAGGGTCATGCCGTGGCTGGCGCAGTCGGCCAGCAGGCGGTCGAGGTCGGGGTATTTCAGCGGTGTGCGCAGGCCGCCGCAGATCACCAGCAGGTCGAGGTCCTGCAGGCTGCGCGGTTCGAGCGGGCTGGCCACCAGCTCCAGGCCCAGGTCGCTGAGCACGCGATCGCCCGCCAGCGACAGCGGGGTGGAGGTGAAACTGTCGGCGCGCAGCAGGTTGGCGGTGACCAGCACGTCCATCGCCACGGTGAAGCTGGCCATGGAGAAGTGCTCGAGCAGGACGAAGTCCACGCGATAGGGGCGCTGGCTGCCGGCGTCACCGGACTTGAGCCGCAGCATGTTGCTGGTGCTGGTCTTCTTGCTGAACTGGCGTGGCGTGGGCACTGCGGACTCCGCTTCCTGGCTGGCGGGGACGAGTGTGCGGTGAGGCGCGGGGAAAGACAACAGGGGCGCTGGCTGGCGCCGAAAGCACAGCGCCCCCTCCGGAGGGGGCGCCGGTCATGCAACGCGGGACTTAGAAGTCGCCGCGCAGGGTGAACATGTAGCTGCGCGGCGTACCGTAGGTGGTGCCGCGGGTCCAGTAGCCCATCGAGTCGAAGTACTTGCGGTCGAACAGGTTCTCGACGTCCACGCCCACGGTCCAGTGCTCGTCGAGCTTGTAGGCGGCGCGCGCGTCGAAGATCGCCCGGCCGCTGTTGTAGGCTTCGTTGCCCTTGTCGACGTAGGAGTTCTGCGCCGAGACGCCGCCACCGATGCTCAGGCGGCTCCACTCGCCCGGCAGGGTGTAGTTGGTGTTCAGGCGCAGCATGTGTTTCGGCGTCTGCGCGGAGATCGGGCCGCCGTCGGAGGAGCTGGTGGTGTTGTAGGTGTAACCGGCAGCCACCTGCAGGCCCGGCAGCAGTTCACCGCTGGCCTCCGCTTCGAAGCCCTTGCTGCGGTTGATGCCGTCGCTGTTGACCCAGCAGCGACCGGCCACGTCGTTCTGGCATTTGCCGTCGTTTTCCCAGTCGCGTGCGGCAACGTCTTCCTGTTCGATGTAGAACACGGCGAAGGACACGTTCAGGCGCTTGTCGAACAGCTCACCCTTGATACCGGTTTCGGAGTTGGTACCCGTGGAGGGGTCCAGCATGCTACCGGCGGCGGTGCGGTAGTTGGCCTGCGGCTGGAAGATATCGGCGTAGCTGGCATACCAGGACCACTGGTCGTTCAGGTCATAGATCACGCCAGCGAAGGGAGTGAACTCGTGTTTCTGCTCGTTGGTCGTGACCAGGTCGCCATCCCAGGCCTCGGTCTTGTACCAGCTCAGGCGCGCACCGAGTACGAAGCTCAGGTCCTCAGTCGCGCGCAGGCGCGTGCTGAGGTAGGTGCCGTAACGGGTGTCGATGGTGTCGTCCTTGTAGTCCCAGCCCTGGCGTGCCAGCTTGGGAATGTTGCTGTGGCTGGGATCGAACACGTTCAGTGGGATAGGTGTCGGCAGGTATTCGGTACGGTCCTTGTCGTTCATCTTGCGTTTGGACCAGTTGGCGCCCAAGGTCACCTGATGGGTCAGGCCGAAAGCTTCGAAGGTACCGTCCAGATGGCCGTCGACGGCGTTGGAGGTGACGTCGAACTTGTGGTAGCTGACATCCTTGACCACCGGCCCGCCAGCTGCGCCGTACTCCAGGGTGTCATCCGCACTCCACTCGATGGCGCTGCGGTTGTAGCCGCCCTCGGAGTGCGACAGCGCCAGCTTGCCACTCCAGTTGTCGTTGAAGCGGTGGGTGATGTCGCCGAACACCTCGTCCATATCAGTCTGCAGCGTGGCCCAGTCCTGCCCCAGGAAGGTCGAGCGCTTCAGGTGCGGGTTGCTGCCATCGGGATTGTTCGGGATGCCCAGTACGCTGTAGCCGTCGATGCGCGAGGTCTGGCGGCGCAGGCCCAGGCCAACGGTGGTGGCATCGCTCAGGTCGGCTTCGACGATACCGTACAGCAGCGGCCGCTTGGACTTGGTCACGTCGGTGAAGTAGCCGCGGTCCTCATAGGAGGCGACCATGCGCCCACGTAGGGTGCCTTCGGGGTTGAGCCGGCCACTGGCGTCCAGGTC
>NZ_NIBE01000024.1:0-14936 GCF_002205115.1 Pseudomonas sp. DrBHI1 | reverse complement strand
CCCGGGTTGCCCGCACCCACCAGCAGCCCGGAGGCGCCGCGCAGCACTTCGACGCGGTCGAACACCGCCATGTCCGGGGTCATCCAGCCGGTGTAGGCGTACGCCTGGCCAGGCACGCCATCGACCATGTAGCTGTCGTCGGTGAGGTCGAAGCCACGGGAGCTGAAGTGGTGGTTGCCGTAGCCGCGGTTGGCGCGGGTGATACCCGTGGTCTGGGCCATCACCTGGTCCAGCGATACCAGGTTCTTGTCATCCATCAACTTGCGGGTGACCACGGTTACCGACTGCGGGGTTTCACGCAGGGACTGCGCGGTCTTGCCGATAGTCACCGCGCCGGTGGTGTAGGAGTTAGTACCTTCGGTAGTGGCACCCAGCACCTGGCCGTTGATGGTGGTGGCGTCCAGGGTCATGGCCGAGCCGGACTCCGCCGCACCGCTGATGATCAGCGTGTTGTCCTGCACGCTGTAGCGAATCCCGCTGTTCCGGAGCAGCTCCCCAGCTGCCTGGGTTGGCGAGAAGCGGCCCTTGACCGGGCTGCTGCGCAGACCCTGGACGGTCTCGGGGCTGAACAGCACCTGCAGGTTGCCCTGGCGACCCAGCTCTTGCAGGGCACTGGCCAGCGACTGCGCCGGGATGTCGAAGTCCTGCTCCTGGGCCTGCACCTGGGCGGCCAGCGGCAGGGACAGGGCGAGGCCGAGGGTGGCCATGGCCGGGGAAGAGCGCAGCATCCGGCGCAGCATCAACGCTTTGCTCAAAGGGGTCAGGGTGTTGGCTGGTATTGGCATTTTTATGCTCTGGCTCAAGGTACGCAAAGTAAATGAAAATTATTCCGTTGCGAGTAGGACGCATGCGAATGCCAAAACCGGAAAAATAATTATTACGGTTGGTAGAGGCGTGACCTGCGACTTCCCTGTGGGCAGGGTTGATTCGGCGTGCGGCAATAGGGGAACGAGCGGTGCGACTGAGAATTTAAGCGGCGGGCGGCGCCAGGGCGCCGCCCGTGAGAGGGCGTCAGGCGGGCAGGGCGGGTTCCTGGTTGCGCTCCACCAGGATCTTGCCGCTGTGCATGCGCACCAGCTGGTCGGCCACCGGGAAGTAGCGGTCGTCGTGGGAGATGACGATGATGGTCTTGCCCTGCTGCTTCAGCTCCGGCAGCAGCTCGGTGTAGAACACCCGGCGGAAGGCCGGGTCCTGGTCGGCGGCCCATTCATCGAACACCAGCACCGGACGCTGGTCGAGCCAGGCGTTGATCAGCGCCAGGCGCTTGCGCTGGCCGGTGGACAGGTCGGTGGTGGTGAAGCTGCCGTCGCGGATCCCGACCTTGTGCGCGATGTCCAGGCGTTCGAGGTACTTGGCGGCCTCCGGTGGCAGCTCGGCGAGGCCCGGCAAGGGTTCGTCGAACAGGTAGTAGTCGGCGAAGATGGTGGTGAACAGCTGGCGGTAGTCGTCCAGGTGCTGCGGCGTGACCGTCTCGCCGTTGAGGCGGACCTCGCCCTGCTGTGGGGTGTACAGGCCCAGCAGTAGCTTGATCAGGGTGGTCTTGCCGCAACCGTTCTCGCCGACGATGAAGACGATGTCGCCCTGGCGGATGGTCAGGTCCACCGGGCCGAGATGGAACGGCTGGCTGCCCTCGACTTGGGGATAGTCGTAGCGCAGCTGGCGCAGTTCGATGGAGGCGACCTCGGTCACTTGCGGTACGCGGTCGCTGACCAGCAGGTGCGGCTCGGGCGATGAGAAACGCTGGGACAACTCGGCGATGCGGCGCAGGGCGATCTGCGCCCGGCTGATGCTCGGCAGGTTGTTGATCAGTTGTTCCAGTGGTCCCTTCATATACAGCATCACCAGCACAAAGCCGCCCAGCACGGTGCGGTCGGCGCTCGGCCACAGGGCCTGGAAGGCGATGGCGATGCCGATCACGGCGAAGAACAGCATCGAGCCGAAGGTCTCGGCGCTGACAAAGATGTTCGCCGCGCGGATGTTGGCCTTGCTGATGCGCTCGGTGGCACCGTGGATCAGCTGGTCGTGCATGTGCTGGCGGCGTTTGCGCTGGATACGCAGTTCCTTGGCGCCGCCAGAGAGGGCCTGGTAGTGCTTCTGCAGCTCGTCCTCGTTGTTGCGCGCGGTAAGGATGTTCTTCATGCCGTAACGGTGGGCGAGGAACTGCGCGCCGGTGCCGATCACCACGGTCAGCACGGTGACCAGCAGGATTTGCCAGGACAACAGCGCCAGGTAGGACAGGCAACCGAGGGTGACGGTGAAGGCGATGACCATCGGCGCCACCGACAGGGCGAAGGCACTGATGGTGCTGACGTCGTTGAGCAGCACCGGGATCAGGCGGTGGGCGCGGTAGCGCTCCAGTTGCGCGATCGGCGCCACCAGCACCTTGGCGGCCAGCTCGCGGCGCAGGCGCGCCACCACCTTCTGACCGACGTAGTTGGTCAGCAGGTTCGAGCCGGTGGAGCAGGCCAGGGTCAGCAGGCACAGGCCGCCGAACAGCAGGGCGGTGCGGGTGTCCGGCCCGCCTGCGGCGTTCATCGCGCTGTTGATGGTGGCCAGCAGGGCGGTGACGCTCAGGCCGCTGACCACGCCGAGGGCCGCCGAAAGCGCGACCAGCATCCAGAACGGCTTGAGTATCCGCAGGGTTTCCTGGGCGAGGCTGGGGGTCGTGGACGTCATGGAGTCATCTCGTGAGTATTCGTTGGCGCAGGGCGGCGGACCAGGCCCTGATCTTGGTAGACGAGAGGGTTTTACGCGGATTTAGTTGCGAGGCGGATCCGGCGCCGGGGCGCCGGAGGCAGGGCGGGCGTTACAGCTCGCGGGCGACACGGAAACCGATCCAGTCGCCGCGCAAGGTGGAGCTGCGCTCGTTGCGGTTGCCCGAACGGGAGAAAATCGGTGCCTCGGTGTAGTCGTTGCCGCGGATCACCCGGCGGTCCTCGCATTCGCTGCTGTTGGTCTGCGGGCTGCCGTCGGTGGGGGCGGTGGCGTAGCTGTCGACGTAGCAGTCGCGGGTCCACTCGTAGACATTGCCGTGGCCGTCGTAGACGCCGTAGGCGTTGGGCGGGAAGCTGCCGACGGGCGAGGTGAAGGAGAAACCGTCCGTGGGGCCGTAGGTGTTGGCGTGCTTGGAGATCTGGTACTTCTGCTCGTCGTTGTCATCGAGCGGGAAGGGGAACGGCCCGGTGCTGCCGCCGCGCACGGCGTATTCGCGCTGGGATTCGCTGAGCACCTTGTAGACCTTGCCGGTCTTCTTCGACAGCCACGAGGCGTAGGCCTCGGCCTCGTGGAAGTTCAGGCACACGGCGGGCTGGCGGTCGCCCTGCTGGTAGCGCGGCACGCCGGCGATGCACTCGCGGCCCGGGCGGGTGTCGCCGTTGGGGACCTTGTAGCCGCTGGCCTTGAGGTAGGCCTTCCATTCCCCGTTGGTGATCTGGTAGCGGCTGACGGCAAAGGCGTTCTTGAACGTCACTTCGTGCAGTGGGCCCTCGTCGTCCTGGCGACCTTTTTCGTCATCCGGGGTGCCCATCATGAAACTGCCGGCGGGCAGCACCACCATTTCCGGGCAAGTCTTGGCGCAGTCACGGAACACCGTGCCGGGTTTGTGCGCGGGCGCCGCGGCCAGGGCCGGCAGGCTGCAGGCGACCAGCAGGGCGGCCAGGGTGAGGCGGTTCAGGGGTGCGGTCATGGGGAAGCCTTGTTCAGGGTTGCTGGGCAGACAGCGGGAGTTCGTGCTGATGGACGAAATGAACGAGGCGATGTTTAAGGGTGGTTTTGTAACAAGTGTCTGGCGGGAGAGGTGTGGCGCCTATGAGATCGAGCGCCGCGCGGGCGGCGCTCGATCTCGAGAGCGCTGCAAGGCTACAGTAAAGCGCTAACGGCTGAACTCAAGCCAACTCAAGCCAGATCGGCGCATGGTCCGAAGGCTTCTCCATCCCCCGCAGTTCATAGTCGACCCCGGCGGCCTTGACCCGTGGCAGCAAGCCCTGGGAGGCCATGATCAGGTCGATGCGCAGGCCGCGCTTGGGCTCGTCCTCGAAGCCGCGGCTGCGGTAGTCGAACCAACTGAAGCGGTCGGCCACTTCCGGGTGCAGGTGGCGGAAGCTGTCGACCAGGCCCCAGCCCTTGAGCCGCTCCATCCACTCGCGCTCCTCGGGCAGGAAGCTGCACTTGCCGGTCTTCAGCCAGCGCTTGGCATTGTCTGCGCCGATGCCGATGTCGCAGTCCTGGGGCGAGATATTCAGGTCGCCCATCACCACGACGGGCTGGTCATTCTTGAACTGCCCTTCGAGCAGGGCCTGCAGGTCGCTGTAGAAGCGCTGCTTGGCCGGGAACTTGGTGGGGTGGTCGCGGCTTTCGCCTTGTGGGAAGTAGCCGTTCATGATGGTGATCGGCGTGCCGTCGGCATCGGCGAAGGTGCCCCAGATGAAGCGGCGCTGGGCGTCTTCTTCATCGCCGGCGAAGCCCTTGGACAACGACAGCGGCGCCTGTCGCGAGAGCAGGGCGACGCCATAGTGGCCTTTCTGGCCGTGGTAATGCACGTGGTAGCCGAGCGCCTCGACGTCGGCCAACGGGAACTGATCGTCGCTGACCTTGGTTTCCTGCAGGCCGATCACGTCCGGCTGGTGTTTGTCGATCAGCGCCGCCAGCTGGTGCGGACGGGCGCGCAGGCCATTGATGTTGAACGAGACGATCTTCATGGAAAGATGATCCTGGTAAAAAGCCACGGATGCTAGCCGACATCGCCGGCCACGGCCAGCATGGCGCCGCGCGGCGGGCGCTGCTAACGTGCTGGAGGAGGTGAACCCAGCGCCGGAATCTGGCTCCAAGGCACTGTACGCCCATTCCAGGAGGACTGCCCGCAATGCCCGACGTCATCGCCGCCCCGGCCCGGACCTGCCTGCTCGACGCCGGCTACGCCCGTGAGGCGCGTTCGCTGCTCTACCATGCCTATCGTCACGAGCCGACCTTTGCCTGGCTGTTCGAGGGCCAGCGTCCCGGCTACGAGCGCCGCCTGCGGGTGATGGTGCGCGAGTGGGTGCGCCAGCACTTCTATCTGCAACTGCCGGCGATCGGCCTGCTGCTGGAGGACCGCCTGATCGGCCTGGCGCTGATCGTGCCGCCGCAGCGGCGCTTGGGCGTGGCCGACAGCTGGGCTTGGCGCCTGCGCATGATCCTCGGTACCGGCCTGCGCTGTACCCGGCGCTACCTGGACTACCAGGCCGCGCTGGCCGGCTGCCTGCCGGGCGACAATGTCCACGTCCTGCCGTTGCTGGGCGTGCACCCGCAGTTCCAGGGCCAGCATTATGGGGAGCAACTGCTGCAGGCCGTGCACGACTGGTGCGCGGAGGACGCCAGCACCGAGGGTGTGGTGCTGGACACCGGCAATGCGCACTACCTGGCGTTCTACCAGCGCCAGGGCTATGAGGAGATCGGCGAGATCGCCGTAGGGCCGATCCGCGAACGGGTGTTCTTCCATCCCAATCCGCGCTCGTCGAGGGTGACGAACCTGTGACAGGCGTTTGCCGACAGCCCTCTTGACCCCTTTGCTCTGGTAGCATGCCGCGCATGACGTATTCAGGAAGACTTGGCTGGGGCCTGCTGTTGCTGGCCGCCAGCTCCATGGCATGGGCGCAGAGCGAATTGCTGGTGCGGGTCAAACCCGCCAACAAGGCGCTCAAGTCCAATATCGAAGGGTATATCGGCAGCCTGGGCGACCGCGACGAAGAAGCGCTGCTGCGTTTCAGCCGGGGCGCCGAGGAGCAGACGCGCAAGGCGGCCCAGGCCCTTGGCTACTACCAGGCGCGGGTCGAGACCGAGGTCAAGCCCGCAGGCGACAAGGACAAACCCGCGCAATTGATCATCCGGGTCGAGCCCGGCGAGCCTGTGCGTCTGCGCAACGTGACCGTGCGCATCGACGGGCCGGCCAGCGAGCTCAAGGTCTTTCGCATCCCCGACAGCAAGGCGCTGCGCCCGGGCGAGCAGCTCAACCACGGCACCTACGAGGATGCCAAGCGGCTGATCCAGAACCAGGCGTCGCGCTACGGCTTCTTCGCCGGGCGCTTCGAGCGCCAGCGCCTGGCGGTGGACCCGCAGGCTGGCGTGGCCGACATCGAGCTGGTCTACCAGAGCGGCCCGCGCTACCGTCTCGGCGCGGTGACCTTCGGCGGCGACGCGCCGCTGGACAACGACCTGCTGCAGCGCATGGTGTCGTTCAAGCCCGGTACCCCCTATGACTCAGAGCTGATCGCCGAACTCAACAACGACCTGCAATCGAGCGGCTACTTCGACAGCGTGCGGGTGGATGCCGCGCCCACCGCCGCGGTGGGCGAGGACATTCCGGTGGACGTGCGCCTCGATACCCGCAAGCCGCGTACCCTGGGCCTGGGCCTGGGCTTTTCCACCGACGTCGGGCCGCGTGGCAAGGCCAACTGGACCCGTCACTGGGTGAACCCGCAGGGCCACAGCTACGGCTGGGAAACCGAACTGTCGGCGCCCCGGCAGAACGTCGGGCTGTGGTATGACATCCCGCTGGATCCGCCGCTCACCGACAAGCTGCGCTTCGCTGGCGGCTACCAGAACGAGGAGATTTCCGGTACCGACACCTTGAGCAAGCTGCTCACCGTCGGCCCCGAGTGGCACAGCAAGCTGCCCAGTGGCTGGCAGCGCGTGATCTCGCTCAAGTACCAGCGTGAGGAGTACCGCCTGGGCGACGACTCGGGGCTGAGCAACCTGTTGATGCCAGGTGTCAGCTTTTCGTACCTGCGCAGCGACAACCGCATCGATCCGCACAACGGCTACCGCCTGCAGTTCGACCTGCAGGCGGCCAAGGAAGGCCTGGGTTCGGATACCAACCTGGTCCATGGCAACGTGCTGCTCAAGGGCCTGACCACGCTGGGCAAGCGCCATCGTTTACTGGGTCGCGTGCAGTTCGGCGGCAGCGCCACCAACGGCTACCAGCAGAACATCCCGCCGTCGCTGCGCTTCTTCGCCGGTGGCGACCAGAGCGTGCGCGGCTACGACTACCAGTCGCTGTCGCCGAAGAACAACCAGGGCGACCGCATCGGCGGCCGCTACCTGGTGGCCGGCAGTGCCGAGTATCAGTACTCGATCGCGGAAAAGTGGCGCCTGGCGACCTTCGTCGACCAAGGCAACTCGTTCAACTCGCTGGAGTTTCCCAGCCTCAAGACCGGCGTCGGCATCGGCGTGCGCTGGGTGTCGCCGGTGGGGCCACTGCGCCTGGACCTGGCCCGCGCACTGGATGACGACGGTGGTTTTCGCTTGCACTTCTCCATGGGGCCCGAGCTTTGATGCGTGTGTTCAAACCGATCCTGCTGGTACTGGCGGGCCTGCTGGTGCTGATCGTCCTGGCGCTGGGGCTGGTGCTCGGCACCCAGGCGGGCAGCCGCTGGGCGCTGGCGCGGGTGCCGGGGCTCGAGGTCAGCGATTTTACCGGCCGCCTTGGCGGCAGATGGCAGGCCAGCCTGTTGCGCTGGTCTGCTGGCGACGATCGGGTCGAGCTGCTGGCGCCGCAGTTGGCCTGGTCGCCGGCCTGCCTGCTGCGTGCGACCCTGTGCGTCGAACGCTTGCAGGCAGAGCGCATCGACATGGCCTTTGCGCCGGGCGAAGACCAGCCCGACAGCGGTCCGCTGCAATTGCCAGCATTGAACCTGCCGCTGGCCATCGAGCTGGGCGAGGTCAAGGTGGGCCAGTTGCGCCTGGATGGCAGCGACCTGCTGGGCGACCTGAGCCTGGCGGCCCACTGGACCGCCAGCGGGCTGCGGGTGGACAGCCTGCAACTGCGCCGAGACGATCTGCACCTGGACGTTCAAGGTGACCTGACGCCACGGAGTGACTGGCCACTGCAGCTGCAGGGCACGCTGCAACTGCCGACGGTGGATGGCAAGCCGTGGCAACTGGCCTTGAACGCCAAGGGCGAGCTGCAGAAGACCCTCGTCATCGAGGCCACCAGCAGCGGCTACCTGGACGCCCGGCTGAACGGCGAATTGCAGGCCCTGGCCGAGCATTTGCCGGCCCGCCTGAGCATCCGTTCGCAGGCTTTCAAGCCGGCCGGCGAGTTGCCCGACACCCTGCAACTGAACCAGCTCAAGCTTGACGCCCAGGGCGACCTGCTCAAGGGTTATCAACTCTCAGGTTCCGCCACCTTGCCCGCCGAGCAAGGGCCGGTGGGCCTGGTGCTGGCCGGCAAGGTGGACGCCAAGGGCGCCCGAATCGATGCCCTTGACCTCAATGCCAGCGACACGCAGCGCCTCAAGCTGCAGGCCAGCGCCGACTGGCAGCAGGACCTGAGCGCCGACGCCAGCCTCGACTGGCTGGACTTCCCCTGGTTGCGCCTGTATCCGCTGGAGCAGGCGCCCCAGGTCACCCTCAAGCGTTTCAACGCCCAGGTGCAGTACCGCGGCGGTAACTACAAGGGCGCGTTCAACGGCGATCTGGACGGCCCGGCGGGGGCCTTCACCCTGGCCAGCCCGTTCGAGGGCGACCTGGGCCAGGTACGCCTGCCGCAGCTTCTGCTCAGCGCGGGGCAGGGCAAGGCCGCGGGCAGTGTCGCCTTGCGCTTTGCCGACACCCTGGCCTGGGATGTCGACCTGCAATTGTCGGCGCTGGATCCGGCCTATTGGCTGGCGGAGCTGCCGGGCACCCTGGCCGGTCCGCTGCGCAGCCAGGGCGAGCTCAAGCACGAGCAGTTGGCGCTCAAGGCGCAACTGGACCTCAAGGGCCGCTTGCGTGGCCAGTCGGCGCTGGTCAAGGTAGATGCCGAGGGTGCCGGCGAGCGCTGGACCCTGGGTAGCCTGGCGGTACAGCTGGGAGACAACCGCATCACCGGCAGCGCCAGTCTGCAGCAACGCCTGTCCGGGCGCATCGACCTCGACCTGCCGCGCCTGGGTCAGCTCTGGCCGCAGCTGCAAGGGCAGGCCAAGGGCCGCCTGGACTTGGCCGGAACCCTGGCTGCGCCCCAGGGCACCCTGGCCCTGCAGGGGCAGCAACTGGGCCAGGCCGACAACCGTGTGCAGCGCCTGGACCTGGACGCACGGCTGGACAACGCCCAGCGCGGCCAACTGGTGATCAAGGCCGGCGGGATCCGTTTGGGGGACACCGCCCTGGGCAGCCTCGACGTGCAAGGCAAGGGCGATATCCGCCAGCAGGCTGCGACGCTGGCGCTCGACGGCCCGCAACTCAAGCTCGACCTGGCGCTGGACGGCGCCTTGAGCAAGGGCGACTGGCGGGGTCGCCTGGCCAGCGGTCGCATCCAGGCCGGCGGCCAGGATTGGCAGCTGCAGGCGCCGGCGCGTCTGCAGCGCCTGGCCAGCGGCCAGCTCGACTTTGGCGCCCACTGCTGGCGCTCCGGCCAGGCCAGCCTGTGCGGCGAGGACCAGCGCCTGGCGCCGGAGCCGCGCCTGCGTTACCACCTCAAGCAGTTCCCGCTGGATAGCCTGGCGCAGTGGCTGCCCAAGGACTTCGCCTGGCAGGGCCTGCTCAACGCCGACATCAACCTCGATATCCCGGCCAGCGGACCCAAGGGCAGCATCCGCATCGATGCCGGCGGCGGTACCCTGCGCGTGCGCGACAAGGACCGCTGGATCGATTTCCCCTACCAGGTGTTGCGCCTGGACAGCACCCTGGCGCCGCGCCGGGTCGACACCCGCGTGGATTTCCGTGGCGAGCGCCTGGGCGAGGTGAACCTGAGTGCCCGCATCGACCCGCTGGGCCGCAACAAGCCGTTGTCCGGCGACTTCCGCCTGGCCGGGCTCGATCTGTCGGTCATCCGCCCGTTCCTGCCCATGGTCGAGCGTCTGGCCGGCCAGCTCAACGGCAGCGGGCGCCTGTCGGGCAGCCTGCTCGCACCCCAGGTCAATGGCAACCTGGCCTTGAGCGGCGGCGAAGTCAGCGGCGCGGAACTGCCGATCAGTCTCGAGGACCTGTCGCTGCAGGCACTGATCGCCGGCGAGCAGGTGCAGTTGAACGGCAACTGGCGCAGCGGCGCCGCCGGCCGTGGGCAATTGGCCGGTCACCTCACCTGGGGACAGGCGCTGGGCATGGACCTGCGCCTGCAGGGCCAGCAGCTGCCGGTCAGCGTCGAGCCGTACGCAGCGCTGGAAGTGGCGCCCGACCTGACCATCCGTCTGCTGGACGAGCGCCTGGCGGTGACCGGCAAGGTGCTGGTGCCCAAAGGCAAAATCACCGTGCGCGAACTGCCGCCGTCGACGGTCAAGGTCTCGGATGACACGGTGATCGTCGGTCACCAGACCGAACAGGGCACGCCGCCGATGGCGGTGGCCATGGACATCGATGTCGAGGTCGGCAGCGAAAAACTGTCGTTCAAGGGCTTCGGCCTCACCGCCAACCTGCTGGGGCATGTGCATATCGGCGATAACCTCGACACGCGCGGTGAACTGAGCCTGGCTGACGGGCGCTACCGGCAATACGGGCAGAACCTGACCATCCGCCGCGCTCGCTTACTGTTCGCCGGGCCCATCGACCAGCCGTACCTGGACATCGAGGCCATCCGCCAGGTCGATGACGTGATTGCCGGCATCCGCCTGAGCGGCAGTGCCGAGCAGCCGACCACCAAGGTGTTTTCGGAGCCGGCGATGAGCCAGGAGCAGGCATTGTCCTACCTGGTGCTGGGCCGTCCGTTGAACAGCTCCGGCGAGGACAACAACATGCTCGCCGAGGCGGCGCTGGGCCTGGGCCTGATGGGCAGTGCCGGCCTCACCGGCGGCCTGGCTTCCAATCTGGGCATCGACGACTTCCAACTCGACACCCAGGGCACGGGCAACAAGACCAGCGTGGTGGCCAGCGGCAACCTCACCGAGCGGCTCAGCCTGCGCTATGGCGTCGGCGTGTTCGAGCCCGCCAACACCATCGCCTTGCGCTACAAACTCAGCAAGAAGGTCTACCTCGAGGCCGCCAGCGGCCTGGCCAGCTCGCTGGATATCTTCTACAAGCGCGACTTCTAAACCAGGTGGAGTGCCTGCTCAGCGGGCATGGCACTCCTGGCGACGAATATTGCCGATCTGCCGCAGGCTCAGACCATATTTGTTGGCCAGCAGGCTGCGCGACAGCCCGCTGGCGCTTTCCTTCTGGATCTGCTGGTTGCGCAACTGGCGTTGGAAGTGATCCGGCTTGGGGATTTCCAGAGCCAGGCCGGCGTAGCGCTCGATCAGCGCATCGAGTGCTTCGGCTGGCAGCACGTCGGCCAGCTTGCTGCGGTCGCGATGCTTGGGAATGTACTTGGGGCGGCCGCCGAATACGCAGGTCAGGCGGTAGGCGCTGTCCAGGCCTACGCACTCGATCAGCGCCTGCAGCGATTGAGGCAGTTGGGTGATGTCGATATTGCTCAGGTCTGGCTGTTCCACGAAATGGTTCCTTCCGTCATGTAGGTTTGGCAGGCGCCGAGGCCCGAATGGCTGCGGCGTGGTGGGCCACGGGTGGCGGTACGAGTGGCGTGGTCCGATTTTCGAACAGCAGCGGAAAGGGTCGCTAGGTGCGAAGCGGACCGGAGCTTGTAGTCGCAGCTGCCTGTTGTTTGCAGGTAACCTGATAGCGTGAAGTAGGAAACGCCTCCGCCCTTTGGCTGCAGGCCCCAAACCGTCTAGTGAAGGGGTTCCATGATGGCGGTTTGGGTGGATGACCCAAGCGTAGGCGCAAAGGCATATCCCGGGGCGATGCGGTTGGGCCTGGAGGAGGGGCGTGCCGGGAATGGCGGCGGGCAGGAACTTCAGCGGGGGTAAAGCGGGCGAGGTATCATGGCGTCGGCTCCGCTGGAGCCTCATGTCCCCGATGTCGCAAGGAATTACCGATGACCCACGTGCAGCGCCTCAAATACTCGATCCTGATCATCCTGGTGGTCCTGGGGATCATGCTCGGCCTAAGCTACCTGCAGAAGCAGGGCACTATCAGCGAGCAGACATTCCAGTACATCGCTATCGCCATCGCGGTGGTCGTGGTGGTGATCAACGGTATCCTGCGGCGCAAGGTCAAGCCCTGAAACGGGCGGGCCGGCATATCCTTGCCGGCCAGGCGCTCAACGCGAAGCGGGTTGCTCGAGCACGGCCCAGGCCTGGGGGTTCAGGCTGTAGCACTTGTCGCTGCCCAGGCTGATGACGCCTTCGCTGCACAGGCGCTTGAGCACCTCGCGCACACTCAGGAACGACAGCGGAATATCCAGTTGCTCAAGTTGCGCATGCACCCCGCGCACGCCGATGCTGCGGCCATTGCGCCCGGCGGTGTGCAGCGCGTCGATGACCTTCAGGCGGATCAGGCTGGTGCGCAGGCCGTAGGCGCGCAGCAGCTCGCGGATCTGTTCGTTGCCCACGCGTTCCTCCTGGTGGGCGGCGGCCTGGCCAGGGGCGGGCGGCGCCGATAGCGACTGTTGCGGGTTGTACATGTGAATGCTCCTTTTCGTGGACTGTCCCGAAATCATGGTTGCCTCACATCTAAAGACGAATGAGATCGACAAAACTGCAACCCTCGGTGAAAAAATCTGACACGTTCTGTTGAGAACGTTGCAGCCTTGCTTCGACCGTAAAATTTTCATCTGGCCATTCGTCTGTTCGGGATGACCCCGATAGCACGAGGAGTGCCTGTGATCCCTCTTCCCCTGTTTCGCCTGGGCCTTGCCGCCGCCCTGGTTGCCTCCAGCCTGGCCGTCCAGGCACGGGAGGTCGCCGACGAGGCCTCTGCGCAGATCCGCCGCACCAGCTTTGGCGTGCCGCATATCCTGGCCAAGGACGAACGCGGCTTGGGCTACGGCATCGGCTACGCGTACGCCCAGGACAACCTGTGCCTGCTGGCCAGCGAGGTGCTGACGGTCAATGGCGAGCGCTCGCGTTATTTCGGTGGCGACGGTAAAACCGTCGAGCAGCGCGACAACCTGTCCAGCGATCTGTTCTTCACCTGGCTCAACGAGCCAGCGGCAGTGGACGACTTCCTGCAGGCGCAGCCGGTGGCGGTACGCGACCTGCTCGACGGCTATGCCAGCGGCTACAACCGTGCCCTGGGCGAGCGGCGCGCCGAAGGCCTGCCGGCCGAGTGCGGGGCAGGAGACTGGGTGCGGCCTATCAGCAGCCGTGACTTGATCAAGCTGACCCGGCGCCTGCTGGCCGAAGGCGGTGTCGGTCAGTTTGTCGAGGCGGTGGTGGCCGCGACCCCGCCGAAGCTGGCGGCGCAACGCCCGGTGGCCGACTACAGCGTGGCCCTGGCGCGCCAGGCTCAGTTCGCCGCCGAGCGTGGCAGCAACGCCGTGGCGGTGGGCAGCGAGCGTTCGGCCAATGGTCGCGGACTGCTGCTGGCCAACCCGCATTTCCCCTGGGTCGGCGGGATGCGCTTCTACCAGATGCAACTGACCATCCCCGGGCAGCTGGATGTGATGGGCGCGGCCCTGCCGGGGCTGCCGGTGGTCAATATCGGCTTCAACCGACACCTGGCCTGGACCCACACTGTCGACACCTCGAAGCATTTCACCCTCTACCGCCTGCAACTGGACCCCAAGGACGCGACCCGTTACCTGGTTGACGGCCAGTCGCTGCCGCTCGAACGTAAAAAGCTCAAGGTCATGGTAAAGGGCAAGGACGGCACGCTGAGCGAGGTGGAGCGCACGATCCACCTGTCGAAGTTCGGCCCGGTGGTGCAGTGGCCAGGGCGGCTGGACTGGGACAACCAGGCGGCCTACAGCCTGCGTGACGCCAACCTGGACAATACCCGGGTCCTGCAGCAGTGGTACCGGATCAACCGCGCCGATAGCCTGGAAACGCTCAAGGCCTCGGTGGGGCGGTTGCAGGGTATCCCCTGGGTCAACACCCTGGCGGTGGATGCCGCTGGCCAGGCCCTGTACCTGAATCAGTCGGTGGTGCCCTATGTCGACCAGGCGCTGCTGGCGCAGTGCAGCAATCCGGCTGCTTCCGGCCCGCTGGTGGTGCTCGATGGCTCACGCAGCGCCTGCCAGTGGAAGGTCGATGCGCAGGCCGCCCAACCGGGGATCTTCCCGGCGAGCCTGCTGCCGAGCCTGGAGCGGCGTGACTATGTGCAGCACGCCAACGATTCGGCATGGATGGCCAACCCAGCCCAACCGTTGACCGGCTTCTCGCCGCTGGTGAGTCGTGCTGACCAGCCCCTGGGCATGCGCAGCCGTTTTGCCCTGCAGCGCCTGCAGGGCCGGGGCAAGCTGGGTGTCGCCGAGCTGCGGCGCATGGTGTTCGATGACGAGGTGTACCAGGCCAGCCTGCTGCTGCCGGACCTGCTGCAGTGGTGCAAGGGCGTGGAGGCGGATCTGGAATCAGTGTGCGCCAGCCTGCGCGACTGGAACGGCAAGGCCGATCTGGACAGCGGAGTCGGTTTGCTCCATTTCATGAACATTGCCGACGCGTTGGCCGAGCACCCGCAAAGCTGGCGCGTGCCGTTCGACCCGGCCGACCCGCAGCACACGCCGCGTGGCCTGGCGGTGGAGCAGGCCGCGGTAGGCAAGCTGCTGCGCGAGGCGGCGTTGGCGTCCCTGGCGCAGGTGGGCGAGGCGGGCATCACCGCTGATCAGCGTTGGGGGCAGATCCAGCAGGCTGCCGATGGCACGCCGGTGCCTGGTGGTCCGCAGGGCCTGGGCGTCTACAACGCGATGGTCAGTGTGCCGGTGGGGCCGGGCAAGCGCCTGGTGGTCAGTGGTTCGAGCTATCTGCAGGTGGTCAGCTTCACCGAGCAGGGGCCAAAGGCTCAGGGATTGCTGGCGTTCTCCCAGTCGAGCGAGCAGGCGTCGGCGCATGCCGCCGATCAGACGCGGGCCTTCGCGGCCAAGCAACTGGCGCCGATCCCGTTCACCGAGGCACAGATCAAGGCTGATCCGCAGTATCGACGGTATGTGATCAGTGAGCGGGATAAGGGGCGGGTGGTCAGCGCCCAGTAACTGCGGGCTCTTTGTAGGAGCG
>NZ_NIBE01000145.1:0-283 GCF_002205115.1 Pseudomonas sp. DrBHI1 | reverse complement strand
AGGCACTGCCACTTCACGCCCCGAACCCACCGCCGCCGCTAGCGCCGCCAGCGTCGGCTGGGCGAACAGCACGCGCACGTCGGCATCCAGCCCGGCCTTACGCATGCGCTCGATCAGGCTCACCGCCAGCAGCGAGTGGCCACCGAGTTCGAAGAAGTGGTCATGGCGACCAACCTGCTCGACCTTGAGTACCTCGGCCCAGATCGCGGCCAGCGCGGTTTCGATCTCACCTTGCGGCGCCTCGAAGGCACGGCTGACCAGCGCCTCGCTGCCCGGCTGCGGC
>NZ_NIBE01000023.1:0-4282 GCF_002205115.1 Pseudomonas sp. DrBHI1 | reverse complement strand
GGTGTACCTGAGCACCGCGTTTGGCTGGGACTTCTGGCTGGTCGGCGGCTTCCTCGCCGCGTGGATCATTGGCTACGGCATCGTCCAGTCGTTTGCTCCTCACATCACCGGCAAGAAGCGTGGTCATGTGCCCGACGGCCGAGCGGCCTTCATTTGGGCTCTCGCCCTGGCCGGACTGCCTGCGCTTATTGCCGTGGGCCTATCAGCAGGCTGGTCGGCGCAGGTGGTGTTGCTTGGTGGGCTGATGCTGTTCGGCGTGCTGTTCGCGGTGAACTCCTCGTTGCACAGCTACCTGATTGTCAACTATGCCAAGGAAGATGGGGTCTCGCTGGACGTAGGCTTCTACTACATGTCCAACGCCTTGGGGCGGCTGGTCGGGACACTGCTGTCAGGCTGGGTGTTCCAAGCTTACGGTTTGCAGGCCTGCCTGTGGGTTTCCAGCATTTTCGTACTGGCTGCTGCGCTCATCTCGATCGGGTTGCCCAGACATAGCGAGATGGCTCAGCAGACCCACTGAGCACAGGGTAAGAACGGAGGCACTCAAGCCTCCGCTTTCACCAGAAACTGCTCGATCTCAGCGACAGTGCTTCTGGCTGTGCGGGTCAACCCGATCAAGGTGGCGGATGCAGAGCCTGTCCACTCGCCATAACCCACCAGCCATAGGCCTGGCGCATTCACTGCACGTGTACCTGAAACTTCGACGCGATCGTCACCAGTGACTACCCCGAGGCTCGCCAAGTGCCCCAGCGCCGGCTTGAATCCGGTGCACCAAATCACAGCATCGGCTGCGGTCTCCGAGCCGTCTGCCCAGACCACTCCGTCGGGGGTGAAGCGAACGAAAGGCCTCACTGCATGAAGAACGTCTCGCTTACGCGCCTCGACCACAGGCGGGACCATCACGGTATCGCCCAGCCCACCGACTGGCTGCTCAATCACACGGCCCTCCATCTGCGCTTTCCAGCGCTCTGTCGCCCGTTCGAACAACACTCGACCATCCACATCATCCGGCAGGAAGAGTGGCTCGGTGGGCGTTACCCAGGTCGCATCCGCTACATGGGACACCTCTGCGAGATCTGTGCCCCAGAGTTTCCGCCACCGACGACCAGTACTCGCTTACCCGAGAACGACTGCGGCTCAACATAGTGAGCTGAATGCAACTGCTGGCCACGGAACAGCTCGGCACCGGGATAAGCAGGGATAGTGGGGTTGCTCCAGGTGCCGGTGGCACTGACCACTGCTTTAGCATCCCAGTACCCGCGCTCGGAATGGACACGCAATGTACCGCCCAGGCGCTCGACGGAGGTGACCCGTACTGGCCGCTCAATAGGGAACTGATAGGTAAGCGGGCGGTAGTCACACCTTTTTTGAGAGATATCCGGTTGTGTGGTGACTATGCGACTGTTGCTGGACATGATGCGGCCCAGGCTCTGTGAGCTTGGGCCGCTGGTCGTCACTTGTAAGCACCAGCCGAATAAATCAGCTCGTAGCTGTGGCTATAGATTTCCAGGATGTTTCCGAACGGGTCTTCCATGTAGACCATGCGGTATGGCTTCTCCCCAGGGTAATACTCACGCACAGGCATGCGTTGCTTGCCACCAGCGGCAACAATCTTGGCTGCCAAGCCTTCAACATCCGGATCTTGGACGCAGAAGTGGAAGATGCCGGTCTTCCAGTATTCAAAATTATTCTGAGGCTTTTCGGCGTTACGGAACTCAAAAATTTCCACGCCGATCCGATCACCCGTGGACATGTGAGCGATACGCAAGGAGCTCCAGCCGGCACCAAACACATCCGTACACATGACGCCTATAGCTGAGTCGTCCTCGGTGATCGTAGTCGGGGGCATGATCAAGTACCAACCCATGACTTCAGTGTAGAACTTCACCGCAGCGTCCAGATCGGTTACCGACAAGCCTAAGTGGGAGAAGCTACGTGGGTAAACTGATGACATAACCTGTACCTCTTCATCGTTGGTGAGGTGGCCAGTCTAGGAAGGCGGAGCCATAATGAAAATGATCATCAGATTATGGTAGTGATAAGAGATTGTTATGCTAAATCCACAATGGCTGAGAACCTTCGCTGCTCTGATCGAACAGGGTAACTTTACTCGCTGCGCTGAACACTTAGACCTGACGCAGGCCGCTGTCAGCCAGCATGTGCTGAAGCTCGAGGAGAGGCTTGGCCCGTTATTGATACGCCGCCCGCGCCAGCTCGAACTAACACCTGCTGGGCGAGCGCTGGTGAGCTACTGCGAGGAGGTTGGCGCAGCCGATCAGCGCCTGTATCAACGCTTGTCCGAGCATGATGACAAGCACGGAGACGTCGGGTTGATCTGTCCCGGCAGCATTGGACTGGTGCTGTACCCCATGCTGTTGACCGTTCAGCAGACGCATCCTGGCCTAGTTATTCGACAACGCTTTGCCCCTGATAAGGAGGTGCTCGAAGCCGTACTGGATAATCGATTCGAGTTAGGCCTTGTCACGTTCAAGCCCGACGATCCGCGCTTGTGCGTGAGTCGCTTTACCGAGGAGCCACTGGAGCTGATCGCACCTGCCTCGGAGCGAGTCGAAGGTTGGGAGGATCTGAGACGCATAGGCTTCATCGATCACCCTGATGGTCGCGCGATGGGCAGTCGACTGCTCAGTCGTTACTACCCTGATGAGTCGGGCATCGGCAGTCTTCCCTGTCGTGGCTTTACCAACCAGATTGGTCTGATTCTTGAGCCTGTTGCGCGAGGGTTAGGCTTTACGGTGCTACCGCGCTATGCACGGTTGGCGTTTCAACGAGCGGAAAGTATCCAGGTAATTAAGGGGCCACGATTAGTCGAGGACACGCTATGGTTGATACACCGCTCAGAATGGCCTCTATCTACTCGGGCAGAGCTGGTCGTTCAAAAACTGAAGACTCAGATTAAAGAGATGTAAGCGCGGAACTCCTACTAGCAAACATTTTTCCATGAATCACAAATTAGCGATGTGTCCACTGATGCGGTAGCAACAGATCGATTTCACTAGCCCGCTGCGTAGTCAGCCGTGTCAGCACATTATTGAGGTATGCATACGGATCATGCCCATTCATACGCGCCGACTGGATCAGACGCATGATTGCCGCAGCCCGTTTGCCACTGCGCAGCGACCCGATAAACAACCAGTTCGAGCGACCGAGTGCCCATGGCCGTATCTGGTTTTCGACCTGATTGTTGTCGATGGGCACAGCCCTATCGTCCAGGTAGCGCGTCAGCGCTACCCAGCGTTTCAGGCTGTAATCGAGGGCTTTGGCCGTGGCTGATCCGTTGGGCACCAGATCGCGCTGGGCCAACATCCACTCATGCAGTGTGCTGCTGATCGGTACCGCCATTTCCTGGCGTATTCGCCAACGGTCCTCGTTGCTCAAATCCCGAGCCTGGCGTTCAACCTCGTATAAACCGCCAATCGAGTGCAGCGCCTGTTCGGCCAGCTGACTTTTATTCGCGACATGCAGGTCGAAGAACTTGCGGCGAGCATGAGCCATGCAGCCGCTTTCAGTGATGCCTTGCTCAAAACCGGCTTTGTAGCCCGCGAAGTCATCGCAGACCAACTTGCCGTTCCAAGAGTCCAGGAAGTTGCGCGCATGTTCGCCTGCGCGGCTTGGGCTGAAGTCATACACCACCGCATTAAGCGCCGAAAACGGCGTCGTGCTGTAGGCCCAGACATAGGCCCGGTGGGTTTTCTTCTCGCCCGGCGCAAGCATTTGTACCGGTGTTTCATCGGCGTTGATCACGCCCTGGCTCAGCACCGCTTCACGCAGTGCATCGACCAGTGGCTGGAGTTGCACGCCAGTTTGCCCCGCCTGTTCAGGATGGCTACCCCTCATGCGAGCATGTCATCGACTACCTGAGCCGCTACGAAGCGCGCTATCAGTACCAAAGCCCTGCCGAGCTAAGGCGCGCCTGGCGGCGCTGAACGCAAACGACTGGTCAAGTCGAATGCAAACAGGTGGTCAAATGAATGCAATTACCCAGTCGGTACGCACCCGGGGGCAAGTCCCTGTTTTTGGTCTACCTAGGACGCATTTCACCTCACCTTCGAAATGAGAGGTGTCCACGTAGGGACTACAGGTGGTGATGACGCCGGTGGCATAACTCCAAGGCTCCCGCCCAGCTTCAAGCGGACGTAATGGCGACCAACCAGTGGGAGGGTTTCAACGAATACCTTGAATCGCCCCTGGTTTCGTAGACACCTCCAAGCCTCATAATGAGGCCCAAATAGGAGGTGCCATGAGTCGTCAGCGTTACCCCGAAGAA
>NZ_NIBE01000144.1:0-380 GCF_002205115.1 Pseudomonas sp. DrBHI1 | reverse complement strand
ACCCCGGAGCGAAGCGTAGGGGCCGGATGAATGGAGCGAGGATTTTTTGGTGACTTTTTGATCCTTCAAAAAGTTACCCGCCGTAAGGGCGGAAAGGTGACTTTGCGTCACCATCGCAAATGAATGCGCATATAACTTTCAAAACAAACTCTCTCAAAGTCAAAGTCAAAGTCAAATGCGGTCGGAGTCGGTTTTAATAGTTGTAAGTGCATTCATTTGCGATGTCGACGCAAAGTCACCTTTTCGCCCTTACGGCGAGTTCCTTTTTGAAGGATCAAAAAGGAACCAAAAAATCCTCGCTCCATTCATCCGGCCCTACGCTTCGCTCCGGGTCCCCTCACTCCGGCCTTGCTCCCGGGAGGACCGCGCTGCAGGGCCCA
>NZ_NIBE01000022.1:0-11748 GCF_002205115.1 Pseudomonas sp. DrBHI1 | reverse complement strand
CCCGAACCCGAACCCGAACCCACCACCTATACTCCAACTCCCAAAAACAACAGCAAGGAGCCCCCCATGCCCCAGGAAAACCAAGGCACCTGCCTATGCCAAGCCACCAAACTGACCGTCAAGGTCGATAACAACCACGTCAGCGCCTGCCACTGCAGCATGTGCCGCAAATGGACCGGCGGCCCACTGCTGGCCGTCCATTGCGCCGAACCCCCGCAGTTCGAAGGCTCAACCCCGAGCGTCTATGATTCCTCCCCCTGGGCCCAGCGCGGCTTCTGCGGCCAGTGCGGCACGCACCTGTTCTACCGCCTGAAAGAGAGCAACCTCTATGTCGTACCAGTCGGCCTGCTCGACGGTAAGGCAAACTGGACCTTCACCGAGCAGATCTTCATCGACGAAAAGCCCGCCTGGTACTGCTTCAAGAACGAAACCAAGGACCTCACCGGCCAACAGATCTTCGAACAGTTCGCCCCGTCCTGAGCCGACCCGCCTTGCCAAACCCACGCATTCCTGAGAAAAGGGCGCCCACCAAAACCGTCTCGAGGAACCTGCCATGAGCAGTGAGTTGCAAGTCATCGATCTACAGGAAGGCGACGGCAAGGCCGTGGTCAAGGGCGCGCTGATCACCACCCAGTACCGCGGCACCCTGGCCGATGGCAGCGAGTTCGATTCGTCCTGGTCGCGCGGCAAGCCGTTCCAGTGCGTGATCGGCACCGGCCGGGTGATCAAGGGCTGGGATCAAGGCTTGATGGGCATGCGCGTGGGCGGCAAGCGCAAGCTGCTGGTCCCGGCGCACCTGGGCTATGGCGAGCGCTCGGTCGGTTCGATTCCACCGAATTCGGACCTCACCTTCGAGATCGAGCTGCTGGAAGTGCTGACCCGGGAAGACTGAGATGCGGCCTTCGGTATGGTCAATGCGCTTCTACCCGTTGAACAAATGGCAGAAAATCGAGGTCATCCAGTCCATCAATGTGCGCCATGCAAAGAAACCGGATCATGAAAACCTGGCGCCGCGATACTAATTGTTTGATTTGGGAAATTTCCCACTTGAATGTCAGACGTCAATTGGTGCCTTGAGAGGCATGTCCGGAGCTATCGTCCCAAGCTCATTTGGATCGTTGTCCAGAGCCTTACGGAGGAGATGCTCCGCATGCCACAGAGTGAGAGCCCCCAATGTACGAGGATCCTGTTCAGATCGCCCTGTCGCTGTTCATAGGCTTTGCCATTGATCGCTGGTTGAGGTCACCCCGGCTGCGTACCTGGCTTGGCGTGAGTCTTCTCACTATGGGGGGCTCGGTATGCTGTTCTTGCACCGTGAAACGCTCACTGGTGTTGATGTGGTGCTGTGGAAGTCTTTCGCTATCGTGCTGGGTGTATGCCTGATTGTATTCAGAGACCGCTACAAGGATGCGACGTGACGTTGCTCTCCCAACGCTTTGACTCAAGCCTTTGGGGCTCACCGGTCCTGCGATAGACCGAAACTGTGCTGACCCGCGACGATTGAGCCACGAGCAATAATTCAGCAACACACATGCATTAACGTGGCCTTTGTCGATGGAACGGCCTGTGCGCCCAGGGAGGAACCAAACGGGTCGAGGGCACTCTGACCCTCACTCGCTGCCACGGATGGCATTCACAACAGGGACGGCCCGCCGCCAAGGCTGCGGGACCATGTGGCGTGGCAACCCAGTACCCTGGCCACAAGAGTCCGCCCCAGATGAAGCTGCCCACCTTCCTTCGCCGTCGTCGTCACCTGTTGTTGAGCCTGACGCTCGCCGCTGCGGCCGTGCCATTGGCCTTGGCCGTGGTCGAGAGCCGTGCGCAACCCGTGGATGGCACCCAGACGCTGGTCTTCCTGCGCCATGCCGAGAAGCCCGGCGAAGGATTGGGACAGCTGAACTGCCAGGGGCTCAATCGCGCCCTGGATCTCGCCACCTTGTTGCCCGAGCGCTTCGGCAAGGCTGATTACGTATTCGCCGCCAACCCTTCGCGGGGGGTCGAAGAAGGTAGCCAGGATGAGCGCTACAGCTATATCCGCCCGTTGATGACCATCAGTCCCAGCGCCATTCGCCTCGGCTTGCCGGTGAACATCGACTATGGCGCCAACGACACCGACGATCTGGCTGACGAATTGCTCAGTAGCAAGTACCGCAATGCCACAGTCTACACCGCCTGGTCCCGCGGTTACCTCCCGGAATTGATCAACACCGTGGCCGGCAAGGCCCTGGGGGAGGAGCGGGTGCTCACCGAAGACTGGCATCGCGACGACTTCGATACCTTGTACGTGCTCACGCTGACCTGGCGCGAGGGCAAGGCTACCCTGCTCAGCCGTAGCGTGCGTCAGGGGCTCGATCACGGTGAGCCTGGCTGTCCGACCTGACCTGCTGTTACTGTCTGGCCATAAGGCCTGGACGGGAATGGACGCATGAACCAGCGGGTGACAGTGATCGGCGGCGGGGTGGTCGGCCTGGCGACGGCTTATGCGCTGGTGCGCGACGGTTGGCAGGTCGACCTGGTCGAAGCCCGTGACAGCCTGGCCAGCGCCACCAGCTTCGCCAACGGTGGACAGCTTTCGTATCGTTATGTGGCGCCTCTGGCCGATGCCGGAGTACCGTGGCAGGCGCTTGGCTGGTTGTTGCAGGGGGACTCGCCATTGCGCCTTCGGTTGCGTCTGGACCCTGCGCAGTGGCGGTGGCTGGCGGCTTTCGTCATGGCGTGCCGCACCTCCGTCAATCGCCGTAATGCTGCTCAGTTGCTGAGCCTGGCGCTCGAAAGCCAGGCGGCGTTACAGCGCTGGCGCGAGCAGGACGGCCTTGATGATTTCGCCTGGCGGCGCAACGGCAAGCTGGTTGCATTTCGTACCCAGCGTGCATTCGACCGCGGGCGCCAACACCTGCTTGATCCCCACAGCCAGCGAACACTGGATGCCGCCGAACTGCGCGAGCTCGACCCGGCGCTTTGCGAGGCACCGTTCGTTGGCGGCGTGTTCACCCCGGACGAAGAGGTCGCCGATTGCCACCGTTTCTGCCTGCGCCTGGCCGAGCGCCTGGAGGCATCCGGGCAATGCCGGTTGCTATTGGGGCGGCCGGTGACACGGCTGATTGCGCACGATGATCAGGTGCTGGCCCTTGAGATGGGCAACGAACAGCTGGACGTGCAGCGCCTGGTGCTCAGCGCCGGGCACCGTAGCGCCGGCCTGGCTTTGCCGGGCTTGAATTTGCCGGTCTATCCCTTGAAAGGCTATAGCCTGACCGCGCCGGTCGGCGCCGCGCATCGGGCACCCGAGGTAAGTATCACCGACTACGAATGCAAGATCGTCTATGCCCGGCTGGAGGATCAGCTGCGTGTGGCGGCTATGGTGGACATCGTCGGTTACGACGAGTCGGTGGATGTCGGCAGGCTCGCGAGCATGCGGAGGCTGGCCCGGGAAACCTTGCCCGAGGCCGCCGACTACGGGCAGGCAGTGGAATGGGCGGGTATGCGGCCGGCGACGCCGACCGGGGTGCCGATCATTGGTGCCACACGGTATCGCAACCTGTGGCTGAACCTGGGGCATGGTGCACTGGGGTTCACCTTGGCGTGTGGCAGTGGCGAGCGGCTGGCGAGGCTGTTGCGCTGACCTTGTTGGCCTCATCGCGGGGCAAGTCGGGTCGCCGCATCGCCGCTCCCACGGGTTGCTTTTGACGCCAGGGGAGTGGGCTTGCCCTGCGACGGGCGCTACTGGTCAATCAGCGACCGAAACGCATCGGCCAGCCCACCACCTTCTTCGCCCGCGGCGTGGCGTAGGTGCGCACCTTGGAGGTGCTCAACCCCAGCCTCACCAGCGATTCGGCAATGGTCACCGCAGCGCTCACGCCGTCCACCACCGGCACCCCGGTGCGCTGGCGGATCTGCTCGTCGAGCCCGGCCATGCCGCCGCAACCCAGGCAGATCACTTCGGCCTTGTCCTCGCGCACAGCCCGTTCGGCCTGCTCGACGATGGCTTCCACCGCATGCCGTGGGTCGCTTTCCAGCTCCAGCACCGCCAGTCCGCTGGCGCGCACCGAGGCGCAGCGCTCGTACAGCCCGGACAGTTTCAGGCGGTCCTCGATCAACGGCACGGTGCGGTCCAGGGTGGTCACCACCGAGTAGGCGTGACCCAGGTACATGGCGGTGCTGGCGGCGGCATCGGTGATGTCCACCACCGGCACGTCCAGCAGTTCCTGTAGGCCTTCCCGGCCATGCTCGCCATAGCCGGCCTGGATCACGGCATCGAAGGGCTGGTCGTAGGCCAGCACCCGGTCCATCACCGCGATGGCGGCCAGGTAGCTCTCGAAGTTGCCCTCCACCGACTCGGCGCCGAACCACGGGGTCAGGCCGACGATCTCGGTACCGGGCGCGGCCACGCTGCGCGCTTGCTCGGCAATGGCTTCGGTGATGGCTTCGGTGGTGTTGACGTTGGCGATCAGAATACGCATGACGGATCTCCCTGAAATTCAGTGGCTGCTGTGGTCGACGGCGATGCATTCGCCGCTGACATCGAGGTATTGGCGGTGGCGTGGCGCAATCAGCAGGTAGACGGCGGCGGCGATACCGGCACCGATCAGCCAGGAGAACGGCGCGATACCGTGGAAGTTGGGTACCAGGGCCAGGATGATCGCCAGCAGCGCGGCCGGGATAAACGCGGCCACGGCGCGCAGGTTGATGCCGCGGGTGTAGTGGTAGGCGCCGGCGGGACTCTCGCTGTACAGCTCGGGCACGTTGATACGGCCCTTACGCAGCAGCCAGTAGTCGGCCATGATCACGCCGTACAGCGGGCCGAGCAGGGCGCCCAGGCCGGAGAGGAAGTACACGATCACCAGCGGGCTGTTGTACAGGTTCCACGGCAGGATCAGCACCGCCAGGGTGGCGCTGATCAGCCCGGCGCGGCGGAAGTTCAGGTGGCGCGGCGCCAGGTTGCTGAGCACGAAGGCCGGGGCGACGAAGTTGGCCATGATGTTCACCGCCACGGTGACGATCAGGAACGCCAGACAGCCCAGCACCAGGAACGCGGTGTTGGGGATGCTGGCGACGATTTGCGTCGGGCTGTCGATGACCTGGCCGTTGATCTGGAACTGCGCGCCGCACAGCACCACGGTGATCGCCGCGAACACCAGGATGTTCACCGGCAGGCCCCAGAAGTTGCCGACGCGGATGGTTTTACGGCACGGCGAGGAGCGGGCGAAGTCGCAGAAGTTGAGCACCAGGGTGCCGTAGATCGCCAGCCACAGCGCGCCGCCGGCGAAGATGTTGCGCCACATCTCGTAGCCGCTCAGGGGCTCGGCGACCGACCAGGCGATGCGCGCATCGGCCTTGAAGTACATGAACACCGCCAGGCTCGCCACGGTCAGCAGGATCACCGGGCCGGCGAAGGCCTCGTAGCGGCGCACCATCTCCATGCCGTAGGCGAGGATCACCAACTGCACCAGCCAGATCGCCACGAAGCACACCCAGCCCAGGCTCGACAGACCGAGGATGCTGTCGTGGTCATAGGCGGCCACCTGCGGCCACACGGCGGTCAACAGCACCCGCAGCACCACCGAGGCCAGGTAGGTCTGGATGCCGAACCAGGCGATGGCGATCACCGCGCGGATCAGCGCCGGGATCTGCGCGCCATGGATGCCGAAGGCGATGCGGCTGATCACCGGGAACGGCACGCCGGTCTTCTGCCCCATGTAACCGGACAGGTTCATGAAGAAGTACACCAGCGCCGCGCCGATCGCCAGCGACAGCAGGATCTGCCAGCCACCCAGGCCGAGGGCGAACAGCCCCATGGCGAAGGAGTAGTTGGCGATGTTGTGCACGTCGTTGGTCCACAGCGCGAAGATGCTGTAGCCGCCCCAGCGGCGGCCGGCCAGTTTGGTCGGGGCGAGGTCGCGGTTGTGCAGGCGAGGGCTCAGCTCGAGATCGGCCGGGTGGCCTTCGAGGGTCGTGGTCGAGGGATGGGGGCTGGCAACGGAAAGTTCAGGGGCAAGGGGGAGGCTGCTACTCATTCCGGTGGCTCCTGATGCGTGTGACTGCGATGAGCGGGCGCTGGCGCACGGGCTCGCCATCTCGTCGGTGCAGGCGTTGGCATCACTGGGTTCTGGGCGCAACGGTCGCCGACGGGGCGACGCTGCGGGTTCTTGTGTATTTATGTTTCGTAAAACTTGTATACAAAACACAAGCACACAAAAGCCAGTTCCATGCCAGCGATCAATACGCTTTCAGGCGGCTACTATTTTGAATCTATCTGTTTGAAAGTTAAGTAGATGAAATATTGGAACTATAAGTTGACCAAATGAACAGGTTATATTTTTCACACAACCAATTAGCTGATCGTTTAGTCAAATTTAGTTAAACGAAGTGTGTAACCTAATGGGGCGTTACCCGTGGAGAGTGCACACAAAAATGGCACTTATGGTGACATTCTTGTGTACAAGTTTTTCTCGGGTACTTGGCCTCATGCCATGGGCGGCAGCCGCCGCTTCACCGGCGTTTTCTTGATGATTGCCGTATTGGTCTCGGCCAGCACGTTGAGGCGGTCGAGCAGCGTGTCCAGCTGCTCCATCGAGCGCACATGCAGGCGGGCAATGAAACAATCATCGCCGGTAACCTTGTCGCATTCGGTGAACTCGGGAATGGCGATGATTTGCCGTTCCACCTCCTGCAACTGCCCCGGCAACGGGCGAATGCGCACGATGGCCTGCAACTGGTAGCCGAAACAGCGCGGGTCAACCTCCACCGTATAGCCGCGCAGCACGCCGCGCTCCTCCAGGCGGCGCAGACGCTCGCTGACGCTGGGCGCCGACAGGCCGCTGATCTGCGCCAAGGCCTTGAGCGAGCGGCGCGAGTCTTCCATCAGGGCGTTGATCAGCAACTGGTCGATGGTATCGGTCATGGCAGCCTCGTTAGGTGATTTTCAATAAATGCCTTGATAGTAAAGGCGAGAGCACCGATATGCCTTGGTTATCCGCTGGAAGGTCGTCCTCGACCCTCCGCATACTGTGCCCATCGTCGACAGGAGGTGTGAGATGGACAATTCGCTGCGCCGTGGTTCGCTGGAAATGATCGCCGCCATGCTGATCTCCGGGACCATTGGCTGGTTCGTGCTTGTGTCCGGGCAGCCGGTGCTGGAGGTGGTGTTCTGGCGCTGCGTGTTCGGCGCCGGCACCTTGCTGCTGATCTGCGCGGCCATGGGCTTTCTCAAACCGGGCGTGCTGACCCGCGTCACCTTCCTGCTGGCGGTGGCCAGCGGGGGGGCGATCGTCGGCAACTGGGTACTGCTGTTCGCCTCCTACTCGCGGGCATCGATCGCCATCGGCACCGCGGTGTACAACGTCCAGCCGTTCATGCTGGTGGGGCTGGCGGCGCTGTTCCTGGGCGAGAAGATCACCGTGGCCAAGCTGACCTGGCTGAGCGTGGCGTTCCTCGGCATGCTGGCTATCGTCAGCGCTCACGGCGCGGGGCAGGCCAGTGGTGGCGAGTACCTGCAGGGCATCGCCCTGGCACTGGGTGCGGCGTTTCTGTATGCCGTGGCGGCGCTGATCATCAAGCGCCTGGCCGGCACGCCGCCGCACCTCATTGCCTTGATCCAGGTGAGCACCGGCGTCCTGCTGCTGGCGCCCTGGGTGCAACTGGGCGGGCTGCCGGGTGAACTGCCGGCGCTTGGCAGCCTGGTCACGCTGGGCATCTTGCATACGGGGTTGATGTACGTGCTGCTGTACAGCGCCATCCAGCGCCTGCCAACGGCGTTGACCGGAGCGCTGTCGTTCATCTACCCGATCGCCGCGATCCTGGTCGACTGGCTGGCCTTCGACCATCGCCTGGCAGCATTGCAGTGGTTGGGAGTCGGGCTGATTCTGCTCGCTGCTGCCGGCATGCAGCAGGGGTGGTGGTTCCGGCCTGCCGGCAAGCCTGCGCGACAACAGTAAAGCAATGACGGGCGGCTTCCCGGCGTAGAGAACTTATCCGGCAATACAGGGGAAAGGTGGCTTATTGATAGCACTGCTGTCCTCTAGTACCCTGCGCGACTATTTCGCAGTGATGCGCTCGGCTTTAAGTGATGGACACGCCCCATGCCCCTTCCTACCCGCTTCCTGGCCGCAGGCCTGGTACTCTTGCAGGTGGTATGCGTACACCTAAAGGAAAGTATGATTTTATTCAGGTGGACGGAAAAATTTATATAGCCCCCCCAAGGGATAATGTGGTTTCAGGTCATCTCTCATTGTCGAAAGGAGGGGATGTCGATTTTGCAGGGCAGATCCATTTCTCACAAAAAGGAGGCTTGAAGAATTGGGATAATCATTCTGGGCATTATCAACCTCCTGCGGGTGCTGCGCCGGTCGTCAAATTGCCGCAAGATATTTTTAAAATGTATGAGTGAACGGAATATGAATGGGCAGTCGAGGAGTAAGCAAGTTGAAGAGCTGATCGCCAGGTTATCGATCAATAGGAACTCGCGCGACGAAAATGAGCTGTGTTGCGAAGTTAGATCGATTTCAGAGGATGAAAAGTTACAGGTTGTTCGTGATCTTATGGTTTTTAATGTTCGCCTCGCTGCTGCTGTCGCCACACGAATACATTTGGCAGAGCGGCAGCAGGTGCAGTTGATGAGGGAGCTTTTGGAAAGTGGGGGGGTAATACTATAAGGCAGTTTGTAGGTCGTTTGTTTTCGCGCCGACTAAGTACTTCGTTGGTTTTGAAAGAGCTAATGAGGGCGAGGACGAAGAATCCTGATGCGGTTAGTTTGATGGCGTATTATTTTTCCGGCACATTGGTGTTTAGAAGTGCGGATCAAAAATCTATTATTTTTAAGTTAAGGTCTGGTGACGTTGGATGATGGGCTCAATAGCGAAAGAGCGAAAAGGGGACAGATTTGAATGGCACTTACTTAACATGCTTCGGATGCCCATGTTTCCTGATATCTGCCCTTGCTGATCGACGTGGTTTGGTCAGCAAGGGGTAGGCCTGAGGCCTTCGCTTTATCGCCCGAGGCTCGACACGACCAGGCCGGTTGCCTACACGCCTTTGAGCAATCAGCATCAGCAAATCTGCCAACCGATCCTCCCCCTCGCCGTAGCTGCGCTGTCGTAGCGCCAGCCATAGCTGGAGGCTGTGCTTGAAACTCAGTTCGCGGGGCAAGCAGTCGGCCATTAACGCCGATTGTGACATGAGCATTCGGATCAGGTTGTGTGCCAGCAGATAGACCCACAGCTCCTTGACGGCCATCCCTGGTGTTTTGCAACTCAGTTTTCCCAGTCCCAACGTTGCCTTCAGGTTTCGTAAATCCAGTTCGACATGCCAGCGCCCTTTGTAGAGCGACCTGAGGGCTGATTTGGGTGTTTGCTTTGGGCATTGCAACATTGTCACCAGGATCTTTCCACCGGCCTTCAGCTCTCTCACCGTCAGCCTCTCCGGCGCCTGTTCATACTGCGCCATGCTCATCCAGGGCGGCCTGCATCCAGGCTTTTTCAGCTCGATCAAATGGTCTTCCGATCCGAGACGTTGCCCTAAAGCAAAATCCGTACTGCGCCGTCGCGCTCCGTACTGCTCAAACACCCCATCGACGCCCCTTCGCTGCAGCTCACACAACAGAAAGTAGGTGGCGTAATACGCATCACCCAACAGAATATCGCCTGTTTTCAGCACATTGAGCATTGACCTGAGCAGGGTCTGTTCATCACCACCTTTACCTCTGAAGCGCCCCAAAGCCGCGTCCAGAACAGCACCGCTACATAGACAGACAATGCCAACCATTCGGCAGAGTGGGAAACCCAGGCCGACCTTCTGCCCCCGTGATTGTGGATATGCAACCTGATTGGCAGCCGTGTCGGGCATCGAAACGGTTGTTCCATCAACAAGACGCACGGGCCGTCCCCTCCAACGCCACGACGAGGGGGCTTGATCACTGATCGATGAAGCCGTGTGACGAACCAGTGTTGAGACCATTTCCACCGGTAGGCGCTGCCTGGCTCTGCAGAAGGCGTCTGTACGAGTGCTGTTGGGCTTCATACCGTTGCAGGATCGCTTGATGGAAAAGTCAATGACCGCCTGCTGGCAGGAGCGATCAGCATTCATTGCTTGAGCCAGGAACATCGAGAGCGTTTCAGTCGGTGGGAATAGGCGCTCTCGATGTGCTGGCAACAATGACTCGACACGCTTTAGCAGTTCGGGGGCCATGAGGAGATCGAAAAATGCCTGAGCGTCACTGGTCGAAGCATGGTGGCGGAAACGCTGCTGTTGATGCTGCAGGATTTGACGTCTACGATCCATTCTGGGCTGCGTCCTTGGCTTAATGGTGTGTGTTCGCAACTATCACCGTAGACCAAGGCCAGCCCTTCTTCATTTTTTCTTGTGGATCAAAGGGTTGGCTGTTAAGTAAGTGCCATTCAAATCTGTCCCCTTTTCTGCTGGTCCAGACGAGGATAAACAATGATTAGTGTTGCTGAGTTGAATGAGATGCTGATTGCTAATAATTGCTTGCACTCTATTAATGTTCAGTTGAATGATGAGGGGGTGGCCTATGATCTGTCTCTATCAATTTCGGAATCTGAAGATGTATGGGGTGCTGCTGTTCGTGTGAGGTTCTTCGATGTCAGTCAGTTTGCGATTCGCGATTTTGGTGGAGGGTTGACTCAGCTTATGCATATGAATGTAGAAAAATTGGACTCTGGTCTTGATAGGATGCGCTATAAGTTTAGCGATCTTGAGGGTGAGTTGTTTTCATTTTATTTTTCATCATTTTCTGTCGACTAAAACAGGGAAAAAGGGCAAAGAAAAAGGGGCGGGCGGGAAAAGGACGGGGAACGGGGTAGATATATTTTTACTGCTCTTAGAGAAAATAAATCCGTCCCCCTTTCTTCCAGTATGCCGGAAGTTATTCCGAGGCGGTAGGTGCCTCCGTGGCTTCTCAGACGTCCGAGGTTGTAGGCGGTAAGTTAGAAGCAATGGGAGATTATAAGTGATTAAGCCTAAGTCGAGGTTTCAAGCTTATGTGCTGCTTTTTATATATTTAGTTGTTTTATTTTTCTTTGCAGGTGTTATGGCAAATTTTTTAGGGGGTATAATTATTTATTATGAGCATGGTGCGTGGAATTTTGGTTGGTCTGATGTTTTCGGATTATTTCCTGGGTTTTTAGCTTATGCAGTACCTGTGTGGCTTGGGATATGTGTTGCTTCATATTTCAAGTGGGGTGATAGGAAGTAAATTTCGAAATGATTCCCGAGCGCGGATTGCTTGAGCCACAAGGGTCTAAGCTTGAGTAAGACCGAAAAGAAGACATACTCTAATTTCGGTTCCTGGCGGCGAAGGGATCTAGCCATCATGTAGGTAGGCCGAGATTAGAGTGTATAATTTAAATTTGTCTACTTTTTGCATGTCCCATTTTTTTGCAGTGGTGTACTTAAGGATGTCAGAAAAAGGAGGCAGATCTACTTTTCCTACTCTAATATCGGCCCTTGTGGGGGCGAAGGAATCGAGCAGTCATGTCATTCTCCTGATTCATCAGTCGTCAAGGTGATCCAAGGAGGACGCCGTCATGCCTAGAGGTGGGCGAGTGCTGTTACCACACTACCCGCATCATATTGTCCAGCGGGGTCACAATCGACAGGTTGTGTTTGCGCAAGATACAGACTTTCAACGGTATTTAGCCGACCTCCGAGAGTTGAAGGATGCCTTTGGAGTGAAAGTCTATGCGTATTGCTTGATGACCAACCATGTGCATCTATTGCTGGTTCCTGATGATGCTT
>NZ_NIBE01000143.1:196796-207909 GCF_002205115.1 Pseudomonas sp. DrBHI1 | reverse complement strand
CCGACGCCTCGGCAAGGCCGCTCCTACAGGGAGCGCGCATGGGCGGTCGCTCAGGAAAACTCGAACGGCGCCAGCTGGAAGCCCTGTTCGTCCACCTGCAACGCCCAGCCCCGGCGGTCCCAGTCCCCCAGCACGATACGCCGCGCCGGCTGGCCATCGACCACCAGCTTGTGCAGCGCAGGCCGGTGGGTGTGGCCGTGGACCAGGGTGCGCACGCCGTGGGCGGCCATCACCTTGGGCACTTCCTCGGGAGTGACGTCGACGATCTCGGTGCTCTTCATGCGCACCTGGGTACTGCTTTCGCTGCGCAGCTTGCGCGCCAGCTTGTGCCGCGTGCCCAGCGGCAGGTGCCGAAGGATCCACAGGGTCAGCGGGTTGCGCAGGTAACGGCGCAGCTTCATGTAGGCCACGTCGCGGGTGCACAGGGTATCGCCGTGCATCAGCAGCACCGCCTCGCCACCCAGCTCGACCACGCTGGGGTCGGCCAGCAGGGTGCAGCCGGCTGCGTCGCAGAACGCCTGGCCGATGAGGAAGTCGCGGTTGCCGTGCATCAGGTAGATCGCCGTGCCGCTGTCGCTCAGCCGGCGCAGGGCCTGGCAGATCGACTGCTGGAACGGTGTCATCGCATCGTCGCCGATCCAGGCCTCGAAGAAGTCGCCGAGGATGTACAGCGCCGTGGCGTGACGGGCGCGGCCGTCGAGCAGATCAAGAAACGCCCGGGTGATGTCCGGGCGTTCTTCTTGCAGGTGCAGATCGGAGATCAGCAGGATCACTCAATGATCTCGGCTTTCTCGATGATCACGTCGTCTTTCGGCACGTCCTGGTGGCCGGCCTTGGAACCGGTGGCGACTTTCTCGATGGCGTCGACGATTTCCTTGCCTTCGATCACTTCACCGAACACGGCGTAGCCCCAGCCCTGAACGTTCTTGCCGCTGTGGTTGAGGAAGTCGTTGTCGGAGGCGTTGATGAAGAACTGCGCGGAGGCCGAGTGCGGCTCCATGGTACGGGCCATGGCGATGCTGTACTTGGCGTTCTTCAGGCCATTGTCGGCTTCGTTCTGGATGCTGGCGCGGGTCTTCTTCTGGCTCATGCCTGGCTCGAAGCCGCCACCCTGGATCATGAAGCCCTTGATCACGCGGTGGAACACGGTGCCATTGTAGTGGCCATCCTTGACGTATTGAACGAAGTTCTCAGTGGTCAGCGGGGCTTTTTCGGCATTCAATTGCAGGATGATATCGCCGTGGTTGGTGCTCAGTTTGACTTTGGACATGCTGAAACTCGCTCTTTCAAGGCATTCGGGAAATAGGGTGCGCGGTGCGCTCGGATAACCTGACGCAGGATCAGGCAGCCGCGGCACACGCCACTGGGTCGACATTCTGCCGGATTGTAGACCGCTGCGGCGACAAAACGCGCCACTTTGTCGGTGCTCCGGCTGTCAGCAGCTTGACTGCTTCGGCTATGATAGGCCCTTTGATTCAATCGGCCTACCCGGGCCGGCTACCTGCATTCAAGGACACTATGAGCAAGCCCACTGCCGACAACGCGCCAAACGCCGCTGCCAAAGGCGCACCCGCCGTCCCTGTGAACTTCCTGCGGCCGATCGTCCAGGCCGACCTGGACTCGGGCAAGCACCAGAGCATCGTCACCCGTTTCCCGCCGGAGCCCAACGGTTACCTGCACATCGGCCACGCCAAGTCGATCTGCGTCAACTTCGGCCTGGCCAAGGAGTTCGGCGGCGTCTGCCACCTGCGTTTCGACGACACCAACCCGGCCAAGGAAGACCAGGAGTACATCGACTCCATCCAGCGTGACGTCAAGTGGCTGGGCTTCGAGTGGGCGGGCCCGGTGCGCTATGCCTCGGACTACTTCGATCAGCTGCATGCCTGGGCGGTGGAGCTGATCAAGTCCGGCAACGCCTATGTCTGCGACCTGACCCCCGAGCAGGCCAAGGAATACCGTGGCAGCCTGACCGAGGCGGGCAAGAACAGCCCGTTCCGCGAGCGCAGCGTCGAGGAGAACCTGGACCTGTTCGCGCGCATGAAGGCCGGCGAGTTCAAGGACGGCGAGCGCGTGTTGCGCGCCAAGATCGACATGGCTTCGCCGAACATGAACCTGCGCGACCCGATCCTGTACCGCATTCGCCATGCCCACCATCACCAGACCGGTGACAAGTGGTGCATCTACCCCAACTACGACTTCACCCACGGTCAGTCGGACGCCATCGAAGGCATCACCCACTCGATCTGCACCCTGGAGTTCGAAAGCCACCGTCCGCTGTACGACTGGTTCCTGGACAAGCTGCCGGTGCCGGCGCACCCGCGCCAGTACGAGTTCAGCCGCCTGAACCTGAACTACACCATCACCTCCAAGCGCAAGCTCAAGCAGCTGGTGGACGAAGGTCATGTCGAGGCCTGGGACGATCCGCGCATGTCGACCCTGTCGGGCTACCGCCGCCGTGGCTACACCCCGGCCTCGATCCGCAACTTCTGCGAGATGATCGGCACCAACCGTTCCGACGGCGTGGTCGACATGGCGATGCTCGAATTCAGCATCCGCGACGACCTCGACCGTACCGCGCCACGCGCCATGTGCGTGCTGCGCCCGCTGAAGGTGGTGATCACCAACTATCCCGAGGACCAGGTCGAGCAACTCGAACTGCCGCGCCATCCGAAGGAAGACATGGGTGTGCGCGTGCTGCCGTTCGCCCGCGAGCTGTACATCGACCGCGACGACTTCATGGAAGCGCCGCCCAAGGGCTACAAGCGCCTGGAGCCGGCCGGTGAAGTGCGCCTGCGTGGCAGCTACGTGATCCGCGCCGACGAGGCGATCAAGGATGCCGACGGCAACATCGTCGAGCTGCGCTGCTCGTACGATCCGGACACCCTGGGCAAGAACCCCGAGGGCCGCAAGGTCAAGGGCGTGATCCACTGGGTGCCGGCGCAAGGCAGCGTCGAGTGCGAAGTGCGTCTGTACGACCGCCTGTTCCGCTCCGCCAACCCGGAGAAGACCGAAGACGGCGGCAGCTTCCTCGACAACATCAACCCCGATTCGCTGCAGGTACTCAGCGGTTGTCGCGCGGAACCTTCCCTGGGCCAGGCCCAGCCAGAAGACCGCTTCCAGTTCGAGCGCGAAGGCTACTTCTGCGCCGACCTGAAAGACTCCCAGCCGGGTCGCCCGGTATTCAACCGGACCGTGACCCTGCGCGATTCGTGGGGCAGCTGAGGAACCTTCGTGCTTACCATCTACAACACGCTGAGCAAGACCAAGGAAGTTTTCAAGCCGCTGGACGGCAACAAGGTGCGCATGTACGTGTGCGGCATGACCGTGTACGACTACTGCCACCTGGGCCACGGCCGCAGCATGGTGGCCTTCGACCTGGTCACCCGCTGGCTGCGCAAGAGCGGCTATGAGCTGACCTATGTGCGCAACATCACCGACATCGACGACAAGATCATCAACCGGGCCAACGAGAACGGCGAGTCGTTCGACGCGCTGACGGCCCGCATGATCGACGCGATGCACGAGGACGAGCGCCGCCTGAGCATCCTGCCGCCGGACCTGGAACCCCGTGCCACCGACCATATCCCCGGCATGCACGCGATGATCCAGACCCTGATCGACAAGGGCTATGCCTACGCGCCGGGCAACGGCGACGTGTACTACCGCGTCGGTAAGTTCGTCGGCTACGGCAAGCTGTCGCGCAAGAAGATCGAAGACCTGCGCATCGGTGCCCGCATCGAGGTCGACGAGGCCAAGCAGGATCCGCTGGACTTCGTCCTGTGGAAGGGCGTCAAGCCCGGCGAGCCGAGCTGGGAGTCGCCGTGGGGCCCGGGCCGTCCGGGCTGGCACATCGAGTGCTCGGTGATGTCTACTTGCTGCCTGGGCGAGAGCTTCGACATCCACGGCGGCGGCAGCGACCTGGAGTTCCCGCACCACGAGAACGAGATCGCCCAGAGCGAGGCGGCTACCGGCAAGCAGTATGCCAACGCCTGGATGCACTGCGGCATGATCCGCATCAATGGCGAGAAGATGTCCAAGTCGTTGAACAACTTCTTCACCATCCGCGACGTGCTCGACAAGTACCACCCGGAAGTGGTGCGCTACCTGCTGGTGGCCAGCCACTACCGCAGCGCGATCAACTACTCCGAGGACAGCCTGCGCGATGCCAAGGGCGCGCTCGAGCGCTTCTACCACGCGCTGCGCGGCCTGCCGCGGGTCGAGGCCAAGGGCGGCGAGGCGTTCGTCGAGCGCTTCACCGTGGCGATGAACGACGACTTCGGCACGCCGGAAGCCTGCGCCGTGCTGTTCGACCTGGTGCGCGAGATCAACCGACTGCGCGACAGCGACCCTGAGGCCGCCGCTGGCCTGGCGGGTCGTCTGCGCGAGCTGGGGGATGTGCTGGGCGTGCTGCAGCTGGAGGCCGATGACTTCCTGCGTGCCGGTGCCGAGGGCAAGGTCGATGCTGCCGAAGTGGAGGCGCTGATCCAGGCGCGTCTGCAGGCGCGCACCGACAAGAACTGGGCCGAGTCCGACCGCATCCGCGACCAGCTGACCGCCATGGGCGTGGTACTGGAAGACAGCAAGGGCACCACCACCTGGCGCCTGGCTGACTGATCGGCTCAAGCCCTGTCGCGGGGCAAGTCGCATCGGCGCAGCGCCGATACGACTTGCCCCGCGATGCTTTTCAGGCCGCGCTGGTGCAGTGCAGAACCAATCTCGCCCCACCCAGCTCACTGGCCCCCACCTCCAGGCCGAACCCATGCAGGTCGACGATCGCCGCGACGATCGACAGCCCAAGCCCGAACCCCGGGTGGCGATGGCCTTCCTCGCTGCGGTAGAAACGCTTCAACACCGCCTCTCGCTCATCCGCTGGAATCCCCGGCCCGCTGTCCTCGACTGCAATGTGCACGCCTTGATCGTCCTCGCTGGCGACCATGCGCACCTGGCCGCCTTGCGGGGTGAACTTGATCGCATTGCCCACCAGGTTGGCCAGGGCCTCGAACAGCAATTCTCGATCGCCATGCAGGGCCGCCAGTTGCGCGGGCTGGCTCAGTTGCAGATGGATGCCGCCATCCTCGGCCAGTGGCAGGTAGAAGTCGTGCAGTTCAACCAGCAAGCCTTGTGGGTCGAGTTGCACGAAGCCGGCTCGACGTTGGCGGTCTTCCAGTTCGCTGATACGCAGCAGGCCTCGGAAGCGAGCCATCAGCGTGTCGGTCTCGCCGATCGCCTGGTCCAGCGCCGCGCCTTCGGCAGAATCGGCGCCGCTCTGCTGGCGAATGCGATAGAGCTGCGCGCGCAGGCGGGTCAGGGGCGTGCGCAGGTCGTGGGCGATGTTGTCACAGACCCCCTTGACCTCATGCATCAGCCTTTCGATGCGGTCGAGCATCGCGTTGACGATGGCGGCCAGCATGTCCAGTTCATCGCGGCGCACCGACACCGGCAGGCGGTGGGTCAGGTCGCCGGCGACGATAAGTTCGGCTTGGGCCTGGATCGCCCGGATGCGTTTGAGCGGTCGGCGGCGCAGCAGGTACCAGCCGGCAAAGCCTGGAATCAGGGTCAGGGAAATGCCCCAAAGCAGCGCGTCGAGAATGATCCGGGTGACCACGAACAGCGAGCCGTTGTCGCGCACCAGCACCAGCCAGCGGCCGTCCTGGACCTTGATCGCCACGGCATCGCAGCTATCGCGGGGCAGGTGCGGATCGTCGGCGTCCAGGCAGCGCTTGAGCTCATGCACCGTGCCGTCCAGGCCCAGCTCCGGCGGGATGGTGCGGATGCGTCCGCCAATCGGGTTCAGCTGGGGGTCGAAGAGGCCGTAGGCGTCGAAGCTGCGCTCCTCGAAGGCCTGGCTTGCGATCAGCGCGTCGTCCAGCTGCTTGCCGCTCATGTGGGCGAACAGGTGCTGGCGCTGCAGCATGGAGTGGCGGGTGAGCTTGTTCAGGTAGCTGGTGACCTCGAAGTACAGCACCCCCATGAGGATGCTGCTCCAGGCCACGAACAGGAAGCTGTACAGCGCCAGCAGGCGGCTGGTGGAGGAGCTCCAGCCCTTAGACGGGTTCGGCAATGGCATAGCCGGAGCCCCGCACGGTACGGATCAGCGGGCTCTGGCCGGGCGAGTCGATCTTCTTGCGCAAGCGGCCGATGTGCACGTCGATCAGGTTGGTGCCGGGGTCGAAGTGGTAACCCCAGACCTCCTCGAAGATCATCATCCGGGTGATCACCTGGCCGGAGTGGCGCATCAGGTACTCGAGCAGCTTGTATTCGGTGGGCAGCAGGTTCAGCGCCTGTTCGCCGCGGCGCGCCTCGTGGCTGATCAGGTCCAGCTCGAGGTCGGCGACCTGCAGGCGGGTCTGGGTCATCGGCACGCTGTTACGGCGCAGCAGCACCTCGACCCGGGCGGCCATCTCGTCGGAGGCGAACGGCTTGGTCAGGTAGTCGTCGCCGCCGGCGCGCAGACCGCGCACGCGTTCGTCGACGTCCGACAGGGCGCTGATCATCAGGATCGGCGTGGCGATCTTCAGGTTGCGCAGGGTGGTGACGATGGTCAGGCCATCGACCTCGGGCAGCATGCGGTCGAGGGTGATCAGGTCGTAGCCGCCGGCGATGGCCTTGGCCAGACCTTCGCGGCCATTGTCGGCCCAGTCGACTTCCAGGCCGTGGCTGGACAGTTCGGCGACGATTTCCTGGGCGGTGACGGCGTCGTCTTCGATGGTCAGTACGCGAGGCATGCTGGTTCCTGGGCGGCGAGTGGAGACCTGATTGTGCCAAAGAATAGACAACCGGCGATTTAAGAAAAATTCATCTGGCTGCCCAGGGCCGTGAAAGCCAAGAAAAACGGGGCATGCCATTGCTGGCATGCCCCGTTTTCACTGCAGGCTGAAGCCTCAGGCGACCTTGACGATCCAGCCCGCCGGGGCTTCGACGTCACCGCTCTGGATGCCGGTCAGCTCGGCGTAGAGCTTCTGGGTGACCGGGCCGACTTCGGTTTCACTGTGGAACACGTGCAGCTTGCCGTTGTACTGGATGCCGCCGATCGGCGTGATCACCGCGGCAGTGCCACAGGCGCCGGCTTCGACGAAGCGGTCGAGCTTGTCGATTTCCACGTCGCCTTCGATCACTTTCAGGCCCAGGCGCGATTCGGCCAGTTCCATCAGCGACAGGCGGGTGATGCCCGGCAATACCGAGATCGATTTCGGCGTGACGAATTCGTTGTTGGCGGTGATACCGAAGAAGTTGGCCGAGCCGACTTCCTCGATCTTCTTGTGGGTCAACGGATCGAGGTAGATGCAGTCGGCGAAGCCGGCTTTCTTGGCCTCGTAGCCTGGTTGCAGGCTGGCCGCGTAGTTGCCGCCGACCTTGGCTGCGCCGGTGCCTTGCGGGGCTGCACGGTCGTAGTCGGAGATCAGGAACTTGTGCGGGGTCATGCCGCCTTTGAAGTAGGAGCCAACCGGGATGGCGAAGACCGAGAAGATGAACTCGGGGGCGGTGCGCACGCCGATGTTGTCACCGGTGCCGATCACGAACGGACGCAGGTACAGTGCACCCTTGCCGTGCGGCGGAACGAATTTTTCGTTGGCCTTGACCACTTGCTTGCAGGCTTCGATGAACTGTTCGGTCGAGACCCGTGGCATAAGCAGGCGGTCGCAGCTGCGCTGCATGCGCGCGGCGTTCTGGTCGGGGCGGAACAGGTTGATCGAACCGTCCTTGCAGCGGTAGGCCTTCAGGCCTTCGAAGCACTGCTGGCCATAGTGCAGGGCGGTGGAGCCTTCACTGATATGCAGCACGTTGTCTTCGGTCAGGGTGCCCTTGTCCCACTCGCCGTTACGCCATACGGACAGGTAACGTTTGTCGGTCTTGATGTAGTCGAAACCCAGCTTGTCCCAGTTAATGCTTTCGTTACTCATGACACCCTCATTGCTCTGGCCCGAACACGGCGGGCTGCTTTTATATGCGCACCCCGCCACCATAATACATCCGGCGCGGATCGGGAACGGCCAGTCACACAATCTGCCGGGCGAGCATCAGGGCGTGGTGGGCGACAAACTATCTGGACTTAAATGCAGGCAGCCTTCCAGTACCAGGGACTGAAGAAACACTTGGTCATGCGAGACCACCAGCAACGCCCCCTTGAACTGGTGCAACAAGTGCTCCAGCGCCTCGAGTGACGGCAGGTCGAGGTGGTTGTTCGGCTCGTCGAGCAGTAGCAGGTCCAATGGCCGTTCCCGGTACAGCACGGCAGCCAACGCGACCTTGAGCCGTTCGCCACCACTGAGCAGGGCGCCGGGCAGGGTGATGCGTGCCGCGTCGATGCCCAGCTGCGCCAGCCGACGACGCAGTTCGTCGCTCGGCAGGCGTGGATTGGCGGCGCGCAGATGTTCCAGGGCGCTCTGCCGTGGCCCCAGGCAACTGCCATGCTGGTCGAGCAGGGCGACTTCGCCGGTCAACCGCAGGCTGCCCGCGCGCGGCGGCAGTTCACCGGCCAGCACCCGCAACAGGGTGGACTTGCCGCTGCCGTTGTCGCCCACCACCCCCAGCCGCTGGCCCAGGCACAGGCGCAGGTCCAGCGCCGTGGTCGTGCCCCGTGGCAGGTACAACCTTTCCAGCGCCAGCACCTCGCGTCCGGCATGTCGTTGCGGCGTGGGGGCGTGCAGCACGATCGGCACCTCGCGTTCGACCTGACGCGCCGCCTGGCGTACCTGTTCGTCCAGGGCCGCCTTGGCATCCCGCAGTTCGCGGCGCTGGCGCCCGGCGGTGGCCTGGCTGCGCTGCTGCTGGCGGTCGAGCAGAATCTGCGCCTGGTTCGCTTGCCTGGCCCGGCGCCCGGCGCAGGCCTGGTGACGCTCGAAGTTCTCACGCTGACGTTGCAATGTCTGAACCTGGCGTTGGCGCTGCTGCTTGAGGCGCAGCAGTGCCTGCGCGGCCCGTTCGGCCTGTGCGGTGCTTTGCTGACGGTAGAAGCCGAAATCGCCGCCATAGGCGCGCAAGCCAAGGGGCGACAGTTCGACGATACGTGCCATGTGCCCGAGCAGCGCCCGGTCGTGGCTGATCACCAGCAGGCCCTTGTCCCAGCCCTGGAGCATGTCCAGCAGCAGGGTCCTGGCGCTGCTGTCCAGGTGGTTGCTCGGCTCGTCAAGGATCAGGTAGTCGGCCTCGCTCAGCCAGGCACCGAGCAGCGCGACGCGCATGGCCTGGCCGCCGCTCAGGTGCTCTACCGGGTAGTATGGGTCGAGATGGCCCAGGCCATGGCGTTGCAGTTGCGCCTGTAATCGCGGCCGAATATCCCAGCGCTCGCCGACCGCGTCGAAGTCCTCCGGGTCGAGGCTGCCACGTTCGATCCGCTCGAGGGCGCGCAGCGTACTACCCACCTGGGCCAGGTCAGCGACGGTGGTGCTATTGGCGATCACCTGCTGGTCGAGATGATGGACTCGGCCAAGGCGCAGGCAGTATCCCTCACTGGGCTCGCGCAGGCCGGCCAGCAGTTGCCCGAGCAGGCTCTTGCCCACGCCGTTGCGCCCGACCAGCCCGGTGTGGCGCAGGTCGAAGGATTCGTTGAGGTCGGTGAAAAGCGGTCTGCCATCGGGCAGGACCAGGGTGACGCTGTCCAGCGTCAGGATCGACGAGCTCGTCATGCACAACTCCACTCATGCCGCGACATCTCCGGTACGGGCCGGAGGCTGAAGACTGGCCGTCAGGTAGACGGCGGCATCAATGGCGCATTGGACGAACACCTCGCAGGGGGAGTTGGGTGTAAAGGCTAGCCCAGCAGAAAGCGCTGGGCAACACCTGCGCAAGCGGGCAGGGAAATCTTCGTCGGCAACAGGTCGATACGCCGCAGATGCGGCCAAGGAAATTGAGTTGCGTATCAAGTTGCTGCCGGTTCGCGGCTCGTCGGTGTAAAGAGTTGATAAAACGTGGGGCGGACACCGCCGGCCCGCTCCCACGCGACATCGGTATTTCAGGAAGGTTGGGCCGCCAGGCGATTGCTGACGCTGCGTCCCAGCACCAGCACCGTGACAAAGCCGCAGCCCACCAGCGCCGTGGCCAGGCTGAACAGCACCGCGCTGCCCATCTGGTCGACGATCCGCCCACCGAAGAACGAGCCCAGGGCGATGATCACCTGGAACATGGCGACGAACAGCGGCATGCCGCGTTCCACATCCTTGGGTGCCACGACGAACATCCAGATGCTGGCGCAGGCGGGGAAGGCGCCGAAGGCGAAGCCCCAGAGCGCGATCAGCATCGCCGCGCCGGTGAGGCTGGTGGCGAAGTAGGGGAACAGCGCGGTGCCGACGCCGATCATCAAGGCAACCAGCATCAGGGTGTAGCGCACGCTCTGGTTGGCGGCGAAACCGGCGAAGACATTGCCCAGCACCCCGGCCACGCCGTAGAGCAGCAACAGCGAGCCGATCATCGGCCCGTCGAAGCCCGCGTTGTGCTTGAAGAACGGCGCGACGTAGGTGTAGGCGGCAAAGTGCGCCAGGCCGATCAGCAACACCGCGATCAGGCCGACCCGCGCCTGCGGATTGATAAACAGCGCCGGCAGGTCGCTGATGCGGATGGCCTTCTCCGGGTTGAGTCGCGGCAGCAGCAGGACCTGCGCCAGCAGCACCGGCACGCCCACCAGTGCGGTGACCAGGAAGGTCATGCGCCAGCCCATTAGCCCGCTCAACCAGGTGCCCACGGGCACGCCGAGCACGGTGGCCAACGTCACGCCGACCATGATGATCGAGGTGGCCTGGGCCACGCCCACGCCCTTGGGCGCCAGGCGGCCGCTCAGGGCGATCGCGGTCGCCCAGAAACCACCGATGCTGATGCCTAGCAGCACCCGGCCGAACAGCAGCAGGCCGAAGTCGGTGGCGTAGGCCACCACCGCGTTGGCGACGATCATGATCAGGGTCAGGGCGATCAGCAGGTAGCGTCGGTCGAGGGCGCCGATGCCCACCGACAGCAAGGGCGCGGCCAGGGCCGCCATGATGCCGGGCAGGGTCACCATCAGGCCGGCCTGGCCGGCGCTGATGCCAAGATCAGAGGCGACATCGTTGAGCACGCCCACCGGCAGGAACTCGCTGGTCACCAGGGCGAAGGCGCCCACGGCGACCGAGAGAATCGCCAGCCA
>NZ_NIBE01000143.1:107580-196726 GCF_002205115.1 Pseudomonas sp. DrBHI1 | reverse complement strand
ACGGGGAGGCGATTATAGGGGGTGGATTTTGCAGCTCGACAGGCGGGCGGCTTGATAGTAATCATCAGTGGGATCGATGGGTGGCCTGGGATAGAGCGTTTGGCCATCCCTCTCAAAGTTTTTCACCTGCACAGAAGGGCATATGACAGAGGCATACCAAGGAAGCTGCCTGTGCGCAGCGGTCAGCTACGAGCTGCTCACGCCACCCAAGGCCGTGAGTCATTGTCACTGCAGCCAGTGCCGCAAAGGGCACGGGGCTGCATTCGCGTCATATGGCAGCGTGCCGCGCAGCGCACTTCGCCTACTTCGTGGGGCCGACAGCATCAAGGCCTACGCCTCTTCGCAGACAGTGTTACGCGAGTTCTGCGGGGCGTGTGGCTCGACGTTGTTCTGGTCACGAACCGAAGGTGAGTTCGCCGGCTGGATCTCGATCGCGCTGGGTACACTTGATACACCGTTCCAGCCACGCAAGCAAAAGCACGTTTACATCGATTCTGCGGTGCCCTGGTATACGCCATCCAGTAATTGTCCCGAGGCCGACTGACGGCTGGCATCGCCGGAATGGGGTATGTTCTTGCCTCTGCGCTTGCTTACTGGCCTGTCATGACTGCTTGAGTATTCGATGCTGATTTCCACGTTATCCAACGGTCGATTCATTACGCCATCGCTCCAGGCCGAACCCTGTGTGCCATGGTGGAGTTTCACCAAGACGGTGTTGGCCGCGACCGCCCTGACTCTGGTGCGCGACCGACGACTCGCCCTGGATGCCGCGCTTCCTGAAACCACGTGCACCTTGCGTCAGCTACTGCGTCACGAAGCGGGCCTCGCGGATTATGGCGAGCTACCCGAGTACCACGCGGCGGTTGCCAATCATGAAGCCGCGTGGTCCGTGGACGAGATGATGCAGCGCCTGGATGGCGCTCGGCTTCGCTATGACCCTGGAGCGGGGTGGCGTTACTCGAATGTGGGCTACATGTTGGTCGCCAGGCTTATCGAACGTGCCACAGGCCTACCGCTTGAAGATGCGATCAGCCAGCAAGTCCTGGCTCCACTCGGTATCTCGGCGGTTCGCTTGGCAACCCAACGCGCAGATCTGAACGGGGATTACCTCGGCCATTCGTTGAACTACGACCCTGGCTGGGTCTATCACGGATTGCTGATCGGCCCTGTTTCGCAGGCTGCCCTTTTCCTGGAAAGCCTGCTCGCCGGGACACTGCTTCCGGCCGACCTGCTCCAGGAAATGCAGGCAACAAAGGTGTTGGGCGGGCCAATGACTGGCCGACCGTGGATTGCGCCTGGGTATGCCCTGGGCCTGATGCGCGGGACGATCGAGGGCGGCTTGACGCTGGCCGGGCATACCGGGTGTGGCCCCGGCAGTGTGGTGGCGGTCTATCGATGCGCGGTTGGGGAGGCCGTCGCGTGTTGCGCGGTATTTTCGACGGCCTCAGATGAGGGACGTATTGAGGCGCTGGTCGCTCAGGAGGTACGCAAGGCGCTTGAGGCTGCCTGTTAATTGTTCCGCCTTGGATTCTCACAAGATCGGCGGTGCATAGACAACTTGGTCGCGCCCTCCCTGTTTGGCTGCATAAAGTGCGCTGTCGGCGCGCCGTAGTGCATCATCGATCTGCTCGCTATCGGCGACCAAAGTACATCCCACACTGAGACTCACCCTCAGCGGACCGCTGGAGAGTTGCATCGGTCTGCTGCCAACGATCAGGCGCACGCGCTCCGCGATCCGCACCAGCTCGTCACGGTCCTTTACCCGCAGCAATGCGACGAACTCCTCACCGCCCTGGCGTACCAGCAAATCCTCCGGGCGAAGGGCAGCTCGCAGACGACGCGCACACTCGCAAAGCACCTGGTCACCGTCAGCATGACCGTACTTGTCGTTTACAGACTTGAAGTGGTCAAGGTCCGCATACAGAGTACCCAACTGCAGATCTTTCTCTTTTGCCAAACGGCGTTCACGATCCTGGAAGGCGGCCAACGCGCCGCGGTTCCATAGCTGTGTTAGCGGATCAAGCAAAGCCTTGCGTTGCTCACGGTCCATTTCAAGGCGTAAGTCGTGGTTGGCCTGTATCATGCTGCGCAGTTGCAGATAACCCTCCGCGAGCGTGGCCAAGTCTCTGAAGTTGGCCTGCTGGGCCTCACTTAGCAGGCGTGGGCGAGGGTCGAACATGCATAGCGTTCCGATCGCTTTGCCGTTTCCGGCACGCAAGGGGTGACCGGCGTAGAAGCGGATGTAGGGTGCGCCAAGTACCAGCGGATTGTCGGCGAATCGAGAATCGCACTCGGCGTCGGCCACCAGCAGGGTGCCCTCACCCAGAATGGCGTAGCCGCAGAAGGACACATTGCGCGGAGTCTCGTTTACGTCTAGCCCGATCCTGGCCTTGAACCATTGCCGATCGTGATCAATCAGGCTGATCAGCACAGTATCCACGTGCGCCACTTCTTGAGTGAGCCGCACCAGCGTATCGAGGTAATGCTCAGCCGGTGTATCCAGCACATTCATTTCATCGAGGGTGCGCTGGCGCAACGTTTCGTCAGTCGGTATGGGACAAGCCGGCATGTCGTTTCTCCAGTCCATGGGGTAGCGTCTCCCAAAAGGTAAGGTTTGACGCCGAGACTGAATCTACTCTAGACAGTTGAACGGATAAGGTCGAAACCATCAGTCGCCAAGGGTTATCCCGTTTGGTACTTGTCCCAGAGCTTGTTCCGGAGTCGCCCCTCTGGATCGACTTGCGCTTTGAGTGCTAACAGACGGCGCGCGTTTGGGTAGGCCCTTGAAAACTGTTCCTGCGTTGCATGCAGTTGGTAGGGAAGATAGTAGGTACCGCCAAGCAACAGCGCAGCGTTGATGAGTTCGCGTGTCCACACGCCAACTGCCTCGCGATCATCCACCCCGACGCGCTGCCAATAATAGAGCACGAATGAAAAGACTTCTTCGCGTGCCCAGGACAGAAACGAGTCGGGGTCGGCCGGAGCGTGTCGGATGGAGATATTGACGGCGTCAACGCTGTGCGTCTGAAGGATGGCGGCCATTTGCTTCACGAACGCATTGAATTGTGTCACTGGCACAAAATATTCTTGCAACGCATAGGTACTGTTTCGGGTTGCAATGGGGCCAAGCGAAGCGACATCCGCACTGGCCTCGTAGTTGCGCCGTACGACCGGTTGATTGAGATAGCGCAGTGGATCGACCACATCCTTGCGAATCATTGGACCACCGGGAAGCTTGGTCACACTCCACATGACGGTCTGGTTGATTTTGTACGACTGCCCCGGTGCCACCAGTCGTTCTTCGACGGTCAGCGCTTTGTCCGAGGCACGCCAAGTGACGGAAGTAGCCATGTCGAAATAAGGGGGGGCCAAATCGGCATTATGCAGGATAGCCTGTTCGTTCTCGCGGACTTGGTCATTGAAAAAACGCGGGTAATCAGCAACTGGCATGCGGCGGGTCTGACGTTCAATTGTGATGTTGGACGCGAGGTCCAGCTCGACCTCAGTGATCACCCACATTGCACCATAGCCACCGATAGCAGCGTAGAACAGGTCGGAATTTGCGCTGCGGGAAGCTTCTACTACCGAACCGTCCGCAAGCACCAGTTGCAGAGAACGCACCGAGTTGATGACCGGACCTGCGCCGACATAGCGTCCATGACCATTGACTGACAGCGAACCGCCGACGGTGAAGTTGGCATAACTCTGCATGATTTTTATCGAGAGATCGTCCGGGTCTATGACCGACTGCAGGTCACGCCAACGCATCCCTGTTTGCACGCGTATGACTCTGCTCTCAGGCGAATATCGGATCACCTGATTAAACTGACGCATATCGAGGTGCAGGCTGTTTTCGGTAGCGATCTGCCCCCCCATGCTATAGCGGCCACCACCGATGCTGACTGGGCCTGACGACATCGCGAGCGCCCGCTGTATTTCGCGCGTGGTGCGAGGTGCGAGCAAACGATTGACCCAAATCGGATTGAGCATCGTCACATCGTTCACCAGGACGCCCGATGGTGCCGCCCATGATGACCACGGTGAAAGCACACTAACGGCAATCCCGGTCATCCCAGCCTGGAGTAGATGGCGCCGAGTGAGATTAGGCGACGATTCTGAAACGGCATGCTGTTGTGTACTGTCGATCAATTGCGCTCCCTCGCGGTGAATCAAAATTAACCTGCGCCTTCGGACTTCAAAGCAGACTAGTGTCCTGTCTCGGAAATACGTTCTCTTTTGGCGAGTGGCTTGGGTGTCCGGCCAAGGCGCCGCCAGAAGTGAACAGCTTAATTCCGAGACAGGACACTCGGAGCAGGCCTGGCCCACTGCGCCAGAAACTCGGCAATTCTGCGCTCAATACCACTCTCCACCGTCCGCAGCCGCAGAATGGGAAGGCCACTGGCCGCTAGAATCTCATTCTTCCTGGCGTCCCTAGCGGCCTGCACGGGGTGGTCGTGATACCCGCCATCGACCTCGATCACCCCAACCGGGGTCTTGCCTACTTTGAAATAGATGACGAAATCGCAACTGGCGCGCCTCATGAACGCCCGCTGGGTTTGCGTCCACTCGGGCTTGCTCGGCGATGCGAGCTTATCCAGGTGGATTTGCGTGTGGAACGTCAACGCATGGCACGCCGGGGCCAAGAGCGCTTCGCGCAGCAACTGCGCCACGATCTGCTCGGACTTGTAGCGTGAATCCTCGGGCCGCAGTCGGGCCTTCAGGCGTTCCAGGGACTGATCGTACTCGTGGTACAACAAGTCGAATGCCGACACCACTGGTGCACGCACGATCTGCTCGTCCTGTGCGTAATAGCTGATGTAGCGGATCAGCGCGGCAATGTGGCCATTGTTCTCGGTGAACACCTCGTCACCGGTCACCAGGGTGAAACGATGTTTGGCCCGCGACACTGCCACGTTGATCATGCGCGGGTCGTCGACGAAATCCAGGCGTCCTTGCGTCTGGTTGTAGCGCTTCTTGTCTAGCACGGTGGAAAAGACGATCTCGTCGCACTCGCGCCCTTGGAACTTGTGCACTGTGTCTTTGACGAAGTCCGCCGGCAGGTGCTTGTCGCAAAGGTTGACCTGTGCCCGGAACGGGGCGATGTAGCCGCGTCCTTCACCGTCCACTACAACAGATTGCCTCTCGTCTTCGAGCACCTTGAGCAAGGAATCCAGCTCCCGAAGGTTGGTGTTCTTGCGTGCGTGGTTTCCCTTGGCGGTCACCACCAGGCGCAGGGGCTCCTCGCCGTTGTCCACGGTCATCGGCACCAGTGCGTTGTCATAGAACTGCTGGTTGCAGAATTGGATGATCCTGGGGTGGCAGCGGTAATGCTCCTTCAGCAAGGTCCTTGGCAGTGCGTTCTGGAACACGGCAATGCACGAATCCAGCAGGCTGTAGTGCTCGCAATCGTAGGCCTCGACCGGCGCCTGCAGCCCCAGTTTCACGGGGATGTGCGGCAACTGGCGGTTGTCGCCGACGACGATCAGATTCTTGGCGCAACCCAGCGGCAGGATGCCCGGCACGATGTCCTGCAAGGAAGCTTCGTCGATGATCACGTAGTCGAGGATCGCCCCCGGCGCGATCGAGTTGACGATCGAGTGCGTGCCGCTGCCCAGGATAGGGAAACGCTGCACGAAGGCATCAAAGTCCCTGCGGTAGGTCTTGACATCGAAGCTGTCTCGCGGGGGAACCTTACCTTGTAGATGCTGCTTCAGATGGTGCATTGATGCGGTTGTCAGCTCTTTGAGCAACGCCGTGAAATTTGCGCGCGCCAAGGATTCACGGCACGCCCGCAGCTCGGTTTCCTTATCCTGCAGCGACTTGTCGTAGTAATGCATCTGCAGGGCATGGAATGCGGCCATGCGCGTCTCGCCCTCGGCGAACGGCTTGGTGCGAAAGACTCTGAATTGGAGCAGCAGCTCGATGCGGTCCTTGAGCTTCACGCGCTGCTCGCCCAAATGCGCCAGGTAGGCCATGAGGTCGGCAGTCTTGCGAGGGGTCAGCCCGTACTTGTCCAACGAGCCTGTGGCCTGCACACCGTTTTCTAGCTGCCACTGCTGCAGGTAGCGCCGCTCGATGACCAGCTCGTCCAGTTCGATCTGCAGTTGTGCCGCCCGGTTGTGGTCGTGCAGGTGCTGCTTCAGGCGGGTAAGCAAGCCCTGGATTTCTTCCTGGGACGGTGCCGGCCCGGGTGCGCTGGAGGGCCATGCAGGCATGTCGTCGAAGAAGGCTTCGCGGTTTTCCTTGTTGCCAAGCTTTGCGACCAGGTAGCCCAGGCCGCATTTCTCAAGCTTTTCGTAGACGTTTGCCACGGCCGCATTGTTGTTGGACAGCACCGCAACCGTCTGCCCGCGCAATAGGATATTGGCGAGGATGTTGAGGATGGTCTGGGTCTTGCCGGTTCCCGGTGGGCCTTCGATCACGCTGATTTGCGCGCTGAATGCCCGCTCGACGGCCTGGTACTGGCTTTCGTTCAACCCGAACGGATAAATGAGTCCCTGACCCGGGGCGAGCGTGCCGTTGCGCCCGGTGCAATAGGCTTGCAAGGCAGTGCTGGCGATGGCGGGCAGTTTTCCAAGCTGAGTTACGACATTGCTGGCTATGTCACGATCAGCCTTCGAATGCGCTTGAGCGTGTCGGGCACTCGCGACCGCAGTGAAATAACCGAAGACCGGCGTGTCCTTGATCGAGGTAGGGGCGGTGAAGACGATGCCGTCCATCTTGTGGACATAGGGCCTGGTGCCGCCCGGATAGTGCACCACGGCATATCGCTCGCCGTAGATCACCGCTTTGTCGATGGGTTTGACGATCGTGCTGCCAGGTTTAGTCAGCAGTACATTGCTCAACTCGCGGGAAGGTGATACTCGGCAGTTACTGAGCGGGCGGGTGTATTTTTTACTGGAGGGGAAATGACAGGTCAGTTCCAGTGCTTCGTACTTTTCGCTCCAGTGAATCGCCCAGTCGCTGATCTTTGCGGTCTTGTCCTCACCATCCACCTGAATCGAAGCCATATTCCCTTATTCCTGTGCGCAGGACATTCGGTTACGTCGTGTACCGGATACTGCTTTCCCTGATTGGTGCCATAGTGCCATTATTGGGTGCAGGTTCGATAGCTGGTGTGTGCGTTTTCCTGCGGGCATTGAGGTCGATGACGCCTTGGAGATGGCGGAGCAGACTGAGGTCTGAAGCGATGCGTCGCCGATTGAAGCATGACCGTCGTTATCCAATCCATGGCGGTCCCTCAACATAAGTGCCTATCGGTCAGAAGCGCTCGGTTGCTTTCATAGATGCATGAGTCTATTACGGCGGTTCACCTCTGGCTGTTTGCTGCTCTCAGCGCAGGACCGCTATGGGTCGATAGCAGCCGTTCCCGGATGACCGCTTTCGACCCATAGCGGACATTCAGCGGAAATGGATTGGGTGTCCGCGCAAATCTGAAATAGGATGGGCCATCCTCATCCACCATTGCGCACTAGCAGCAAGCTTATCCATGGAACGAAAAGCAAGCCCGTCCTGCGCTGATTGGGTCATACGCAGTGCCACGCCTGGCAGCGTGGAGCGTATTGAGGCGTGGTTTGGCGGCCATGGCTACGACCCCCATCGGCACGATACCTACTCGATAGGCCGTACCCTTGCCGGCGTGCAGAGCTTTCACTACAAAGGGGCGCTGTGCCACGGCGTGCCGGGCAACACCCTGGTGCTGCACCCGGACGAACTCCATGACGGCATGGCCGGCACGGATATCGGCTTTCGCTACCGGATGGCCTACATCGATCCTTCGCTGATCCAGAGCGTGCTCGGCGGCGAACCGTTGCCGTTCATTGCCGGCGGGCTGTCCAGCGACTCGCGCCTCTATCGCGCCAGCGAGGCCTTACTGATCGAGCAGCAGTGGAGCCCAAGGGTGGTCGCGGAAATGAACGACTACCAATTCAAGGTCGTGCGCATCGAAGGGGAATTCATCTGGCACTCGCACCCGGAGACGGATGAAGCGTTCCTGGTGCTTGCAGGCACCTTGCGTATCGATCTGCCAGAGGGCAGCGTGTATGTGCGGCCGGGTGAGCTGTATGTCGTGCCGCGTGGTGTAGCGCACAGAACAGCGGCCCAGGCGGAAACGAAACTGATGATGATCGAGCCGCGAGGCGTTCTGAATACCGGTCATGAAGGAGGGGGGCGAACTGCGGTGAATGACGTCTGGATCTGAGTTGACGATGCAGGCGATGAGGCCGGTACTCACTAAATGGCCTTGGATCGATGTGCGCCTTGAGTCGGAAGCGGGAGCTCACGAGCGGTCGTTTTCGAGCCATAGCTGCCATTCACCAACGGCAGGATTTCTAGCTTTGGCCGCTGGATGCCGCGCACTGAAACGGCCCCAGAGCAGCCTGAGCAGTTGACTCTCCCGTTATGGTCAGGCTTTACCCTGCACGCTTCATGTTCAGGATGAAGTGATGATGAGCAAACGAGTACTGGTGGTGCTGGGGCACCCGTCAAGCGAGAGTTTCTGCGCAGCGCTGACCGAGAGCTATGTCGAGGCGGCCAGAAGTGCCGGCCATGATGTCAGGGTGTTACGGCTTGATGCTTTGAGCTTTGACCCGGTATTACGCAGCGGCTACCGGCAAGCGCAGCCACTGGAACCCGATCTGCTCAGGGCCCAGGCCGACATCACCTGGGCCGAGCACCTAGTCTTTATCTACCCCATTTGGTGGGGCGGTATCCCTGCACTGATGAAAGGCTTTTTCGACCGCGTGTTCCTGCCCGGTTTCGCGTTTCAGTATAGGGCAGGCAAGGCTTTCCCCGAGCAACTGCTCAAGGGTCGTACAGCGCATCTGCTGGTGACGATGGATACACCGCCGTGGTACTACCGCTGGGTGTATCGCATGCCTGGCCTTCACCAAGTGCGCAAGACCACGTTGCAGTTCTGCGGTATCAGAACGCTGCGTACCCTGATGTTCGGGCCACTGCTCGGCTCCAGCGCGCTGCGGCGTGGAGCCTGGCTCGAACAGGCACGAGGCATCGCCAGCTGACCTGCGGCTACGTGGTTCCAGAACCGCTGGCGCCATGCAATGATGCCCCGCTCCCTGATGAAAAGGACATTCATGTATATCGGCAAAGCCGCCCAACTGTCGGGCACCACGGTCAAGACCATCCGCCACTACGAAGCGATTGGCCTGCTGCCACCGCCCAAGCGCCAAGGGCAGTACCGCGTTTACAATCAGCAGAGTGTCGAGTTGCTGACGTTCATCAAATGCGCGCAGCAGTTGGGTTTCAAACTGAAAGAACTGCAGGCCATTCTGCTGAGGCATCAGGGTGCTGATTTGCCGTGGGACTTGGCGGGCAAGGTCATTGCCGACAAGAAACGCGAAGTGCTGGGGCAAATCACTGGGCTGCAGAAGATATACGCAGGGCTCGAAGCGTTTGAAGCAAGCCTTGCAGGTGCCAGGTATCAGTGCGGGCTTAAACGTCTGCCATAAGCTCCGTGAGAGCGGCAGGGAACAGAATACGGGACCTGCGTCCAAACGGCTTCGAGAGTGTGCTTGCGGTTGACCATGTCGGCCATTGCCGTAAAATCGCGCGCCCAAAATCCAGCCGGCAGGGCGCTTCAATGCAACGGGTGATGATCATTGGCCAGCCAGGTTCTGGGAAAAGTACCTTGGCGCGCAAGCTCGGTGAGCGCACGGGCTTGCCGGTCGTGCATATCGACACGATTCACTGGCAGCCAGGGTGGGTCGAACGCAGCCGGGACGAGAAGACGCGTCTTTGCCATGAGGTCGAGGCCCGTGAGCGCTGGATTTTCGAAGGTGGGCACTCGACCACATGGAACAATCGGCTGGCCCGCGCTGACATGCTGATATGGATCGATCGCTCGGCGCCACTTCGATTCTGGCGCGTGTTCCTCAGAACGATGCTGAACCGCGGCCGATCCCGGCCTGACCTGCCGGACGACTGCCCGGAACTGCTGGCCAACTTGCCGGAGTTTCTCGGCTTCATGTGGCGGACGAAAACCTCGTCCCGGGAGGCAATCAAGCGATTCGTGGCGACAGTCCCGTCGGGATTTCGCGTGGTCTGCCTGCGGTCCAACCGGGATACCGAGGTATTTCTCGCGAGTCTGGGCACAGGCTGATCAGGCTGCGCAAGGTTATTAGATCTCGTGGCGGCAGGCGCCTGCCGTGAAGGCGTGTCAGAACGTTTTAACCTGCGCAAGGATAGCCCATGGCGCTGACCAGCAAGATCACGACCTACAACCCTGAATGGCCACAACGGTACGAGGCGGACAAAATGCTGCTCGTCTCGGCATTCGGTGATGAGCTTATCGCCATGCACCATGTGGGCAGCACGGCTGTCCCGCAACTCGCCGCCAAGCCCGAGATCGATGTGCTGATCGAGGTTTCAGAGCATTGCAATGCAGCAGCCCGAGACGAGGTGTTGCTTAGCTTGGGGTATGTACGCGGCAGTGACCTGTCCGAAGGGCACCACTTCTATCGCCGCAATATTGGCGAGGTGCGCACCCACAAGGTCCACATCTGCAGATGTGGTCACCCTTCAATCATCCAGATGCTGACCTTCAGGGAACTGCTCAGGAACGACACCTCTTTGCGCCAGCGATATCAAGACCTCAAGATCGAGCTGGAGGCCACCAATACCGGGGGGATGGCTGAATATCTGGAGAAGAAGGGGCCATTTATCATCACGGCGTTGCTTGAGGTGGGCATCAGACGGTGATGAGGGCGATTCGTTGACTCAAGCGGGGTTTACGCCCTGATCGCCTCAAGCAGCCCTGCGATGCCGAAGATGCTCATCATTCGCTTGAGGTTGTAGGTGAGCACGTGAAGGCTCATTTCAGTGCTTACCCTCGGCAGGGTTTTACTCAGGATGCGTTGCGCCATGCCCCTGTACAGGAAGGTGAGGAATAGTTTGCCCGAGGGCAATGGCACTGGTTTCAAGCTTCACACGCTCTGCTTCCAGAAAAACATACGTGGCTTGCAAGGTGGTGATCTTCGTCTGAATTTCGGCCATCTTGCTGGCGACCAAGGCCGCGCCTTGCGCGCAATTGATCGTATTACCCCGCTTGGCAGCAAGAATGTCGCCAATCTCGGCGAGCGAAAAGCCCACGCCCTGGGCACTCTGAATGAAGGCCAGGTCAACAACGGCCTGATCGCTGTAGCTGCGATAGTTGTTGGCTTGTCGATGGGCCACGATAAGCCCGAGTTGTTCGTAATAGCGCAATGCATGGCGGCCAACTCCACTACGGCGCTCCAACTCTCCAATGTTCACAGTAAAAATTCCTTGACTGTAGAGCAGACTCTACACCTTAGCCTGCCCCCATCATCCAAACAAGGATTCAGGCATGAGCGCGGAATGTTTCGTCACAGGCGGCAGTGGGTTTATCGGTCAGCATTTACTGGCTCGTCTTACTGCGACAGGGCACAAGGTCTGGGTGCTTATGCGCACCCCTGCAAACCTTGAGCGCCTCAGGGAGCAGGTAAGCCGACTGGGTGGTAACCCTGCCTGTATCCATGCCGTTGAGGGCGATATCAGCAGAGAGGGGCTTGGGCTCAGCGAGGCAGACAAGCAGCGCGTGTCGTCGGCCTCTGTGGCCTTCCACCTCGCGGCACAATTTTCCTGGGGGCTGACAATGGAGCGCGCCCGCGAAGTCAATGTGCAAGGGGCGCTGCGAGTCGCCAGGCTTGCGGCGAGCCAGCGCATCCGCTTGCTGATGGTGGGTGGCTTCATGCTGCAAAACCTTTGCCACCTGGCCAGTATCGGGGTGGACAATGAGCGCCCTGAAAACACGAACTGGCCCTCCGTCTACGCCCGTGCAGGTGGCTACGAAGGCAGCAAGCTCGAGGCTCATTTTGCGGTCATCCGTTACATGCAGGAGGTGGGCGCGGATTACACAATCGTTCACCCGGCTACGGTGTGTGGCCACAGCGAGAGCGGGCACATTGTCGAAGGACAACCTTTGGCCGAACTCATTCGAAATCTGGCACAAGGCCGGTTCAAGGCTGTCCCCGGCTCCACCAGGCACTGGTTGCCCTTAGTCAGCGTCGATTACCTGGTGACCATGATAACTTGCGCGGCGTTCGACCCCTCGATGGCCAACCAGCAGGTCCTGGCGCTTTATGAACATACACCGAACTTGCAGGAGATGCTGGGGCAGATAGCCAAAACGCTGAATATAAAGGCACCCCGTCGCCATGTAGCGATAGGGTTGCTGAGATGGCTTTTGACAATTCCCGGACTGGCGTCCCGATTCGCGATCAGCGCCGAGTCATTGAACTTTATTCAGACGCAACGCTTTGACATGCGTCATAGCCGGCAACTGGAACTGAAGTATCAGTTGACACATCCGGACATGGCGCGAGCTTTGGAAAAGACAGTGCGCTACGTCAATGGTTACTTGACCCATTGAAACACCCCCCCTCAGGCAATAGGCTGGGCCACGCCCACGCCCACGCCCACGCCCACGCCCACGCCCACGCCCATGCCATGACGCTCGCCATGCTGCCGATTACGGCCTATGGCTGCTCTTCACCAAAGGCAGCCATGGGGCGAAAACTGTCGGTTGCATCTGACCGCTATCGACCCAGGCGTATTTTCTCCAGGTGATGCTGACGCTACTGCTTCGTCATGGTGTGGTTCAAGGGCTGCGCTGGATTGAAACCGATGGCCCTGCTTCAGCACGGCGCGTGCGAACGTCAGAAGGTGTACTTGATACCCGTCATGATGTTCCTTGGAGCACCGTACATACCGTGGTCGCCGGCATAGCTGAGGTATTCGCGGTCGAACACGTTGTTCAGGTTGACTGACGCACTCAGGTGCTGGTTGAAGTCGTAGCGAGCCAGGAGGTTGGTGACGGCGTAGCTGCCCTGGGTGAAGGTGTGCAGGTCGGCACCGGTCTTGCTCTGCCAGTTCACACCACCGCCGAGGGTGACCTTGTCCAGAATGCCCGGCAGGCGATAGCTGGTGAAGGTCTTCAGACTGTGGCGGGGCAGGGTGGTAACGATACGCTGGTCGTCAGCGTCGGTGCTCACCGCATAGGCATAACCGGCGGAGGCCTGCCAGCCTTCGGCCAGCTCTCCGTCCAGGGTGAATTCAGCGCCCTTGGTGGTGGTGCCCTGTTCCGACTTGTAGGTATTGCCGCCTGGGGTATCGATCCAGATCGCCAGGTTGTCCTGCTCGATCTTGAACAGCGCGATGCTGGAGTTCAGCTTGCCGTCGAAGTGGCTGCCCTTGACACCGACTTCATAGCCGGTGCCTTCCATCGGATCCAGTGGCTTGTTGTTGATGTCGCGAACCCAGGACGACTGAGGGTTGAAGATTTTCGTATAGCTGGCATACAGCGACCACGTATCGTTGACGTCATACACCACGCCGGCATATGGAATGTAGACGCCGGTTTCCGATTCCTTGGTCTTGGTGTGTTCAGCGTTGTAGGGTTTATCCTCGATCTCGCGATGCCAGTCGATCACGCGGCTACCCAGCAAGATACTGAGATCGTCGGTGGCGTGCAGGCGCGTGGCGAGGTAGGCGGCATATTGGGTTTCGTCGACAGTGGACTTGCCCGTGACGTCGAATTGCGGTTTCACCGAGGCGCCGTTCCAGTTCAGCAGGTTGTCGATTGCGCCGGCCGGGGAGCCGGAATAGTCGTATTTCCAGCCGCCGTAGCTTGGCACATTCTCGTAATAGTTGGACAAGGTCACGCCGGCGATCAGCTCGTGCTCGCGACCCAACAGATCGAATGGGCCGGTCAGGTAGGCATCGATGTTGTTCTGGCGGGGAACACCGGAGAAGCGCACTGGCAACTGCGTGGTGCCACTTCCGTCCGGGTTGAGGCTGCCGTTGACGTAGTTGAAGACTTCGTCAAACTTGTTTTCGGAGTGGGTCAGTTCGATCTTCCCGCTCCAGCCATTGGCAAACTGCTGTTCGATCGAGGTGAAAAAGCTGGTTTGTTCATGGTCGTTGTAGGACCAGGTCTGTGCCGAATTGAGCGAGCGTTTGAGGTTGCTGCGAGAGCCGTCGGTGAAACGGGTCGGCAGTCCGGAGCGCATGGGCGAGTCGACGTCTGTGCGTTGATAACTGAAGCCCATGGTCAACAGGGTGTCCTCGGTCAGGTCGAACTCGGTAATGCCGTAGATCAGTTGCGAGTCCTGCTTGTAGCGGTCGATCCAGGACTGCTCGGTCTTGAAGTCGGCGACCAGGCGACCGCGTACGTTGCCGGTTTCGGTCAGCGGGCCAGACACATCAAAGCCGGTACCGTAGCGGTCCCAGCTGCCGGCTTCAGCGCTGACGCTGGCCTGAGCCTCGGCGGTCGGACGCTTGCGGATCAGGTTGATCGTCGCTGAAGGGCTGCCCAGGCCGCTGATCAGGCCGGTAGCACCGCGTACCACCTCCACACGGTCGTACATCGCCATGCTCTGGGTGTAATTGTCCATGCGCTTGACGGTGGGCACGCCATCGATTTCAAAGTTCTGGATCTCGAAGCCCCGGGAGAAGTAACCGTCGGATTCGGCACCCTGTCCGTCGCGCAGCACGATGATGCCCGGTGTGGCATCGAGGGTATCGCTGAGATTGGTCAGGCGCTGGTCATCCAGGCGCTGGCGGGTCATGACGGTCAGCGACTGCGGGGTTTCCTTGGGGGTCAGGTTCAAGCGGGTCGAGCTGCTGGATGAATAGGTGGTATAGAGCCCAGTGCCTTCTGTAGTCGACCCGGGAGCCTTGCCCGAAATGGAAATGCTCTGAAGCTCCAGGACGGCAGAGGCCGGTGCACGCTGGAGGGTGTATCGCCCATCCGGCTGGCGAACCGCAAGGAGTTGGCTGCCCTCAAGTAGCGCCTGTAAGGCACCGTCGACCGTGTAATCGCCACTCAAGCCAGGGCTGTTTTGCCCGGCAATCAACTCATTGGGGAACGACAACAACAAATGGGCTTGCTGGCCCAGCTGATTGAGCGCAGCGCCCAGTGGCGCCGGGGCAATTTCGTAGTGCTGCACGCGGCTATCGGTGGCTGCCCAGGCTGGCGATGAGGTGGCGAGCAGAACCGCTGCGGTGCAACCCAGGGTAGTGGCGAGCGAGGTAACGGAGTACGAGGAAAAACTGCGGTGGTGCATGTGAAGTTTCCCGATGATTTTTGATGTATGGCCTATGAGTCTCGCCAGAAATCAAAACGGCTCATCGAGGACGAAAAAATTTCAAACGTTAGCGGGCAGGGGACGCAAGTTGACCCACAGGCGAGTGAAACGCTGTACATCCAGTTTCAGTGTGTGGGCGACGGCATCGATGATTCGATCGCTGTCTGCCAGCGGGTAGGTGCCCCATACGCGCAGGTTGGCCAGGGCGGCGTCGCACCCAAGATGCCCATGGCGATACCGGCCAAGTTCGTCGAGAAACGCCTTGAGCGGTTGGCCGTTGGCGACGATCATGCCTTCGGCCCAGGCGGGAGAGGATGCTTGCATTGCCCCCTGATCGAGTATCCCGAACGGCCCGAAACGCGCCAGCTGCCCGGCTTGCAGAGTGGTCCAGAGGTTGGCTTGGGTCGGGCTTATTTCAAGCGAGCCATGATAGATCGCCAGCTGGGTTGAGCCATTGTCAAACTGCCGCATTGTGAAGCGCGCCGAGGACGCCTGCGCCCGAACCTGTGCGGTTTCGATAAACAGCGCCGGGTTCAAGGCGGTGTTGATCAGGACCTCGCCGCTGAGTAATCGAAGGTGCCAGCGCTGGTCAGCCGTGCGAGCATTTATTGCGCTACGGGTATTGAGTTCAAGCGACAGATCCGAGGCCAGCGCAACACGTCGGCGCTCGCCCACGCCCGTGGTGTAGTCGGCACTCATGCGCGACATCAACTCGCTGTCTCGACCCAGCCAGGCACCGGTACCTGCAGCCAACATCAAGGCCAGGCCCTTTATTGCCCGACGCCTGCTCAGCCCTTCCTGGGAGGGAAGCAACAGGGCCTGTCGGGCGAGGTCTGGATCGCCTTGGGTGCGCAATGAATCGAGCTGCGCCCCCAACTCCAAGGCTTTTTCCCAGGCCAGTTCATGCAAGGGGTGTTCACTACGCCATGCCATGAATGCGGCCTGTGCGGGTGAATCGAAATTGGCCTCCTGCATATCGAGCCACCACTCCATCGCCTCCTCACACATTTTCGGCGATAGCGAGGGTTCTCGGCCAAAGGCGTTTGCGGTGATAGTCATTACAGTGCTTCCGTCACCAGCATGCATCGCGCACCTGCCTTGATGATATGGCGTTTGACGGTAGCGATTGAAATACCCAGTCGCTCGGCAATATCTGCGTGGCTGAGCCCATCGAGTTGCGACCAGAGAAAAGCCTTTTTGACGGCGACATCCAGTTCGCACAGCGCTTCGTCGAGTCGAACCAGCGTCTCGAAAATAATCAGTTGGGTCGCCAGGTCCGGCAGCACGCTTTTGTCTTCGGTCTGGAGCGCATCCAGATAGGCTTTTTCCAGGCGTGCGCGGCGGTAGTGGTTGGACAGGACACTGCGTGCCACCTTGGCCAGGAAAGGCCGAGGCTGGCGGATCTCAAGCGCCTCGTTGCTGGCCAACAGGCGCATGAAGGTGTCCTGCATCAAATCAGCGGCGCGGTGTGAGCAGCTCAATTGCCGATACAGCCAACTACGCAACCAGCGGTGTTGCTGTTGGTAAAGAGCAGTGAGCTGAGCGGTATCGATAGATGCCATGAGCTGTCACGAAATTGGTGCAAATGAGACTTAGTATCATATGAGATTAATTGGGTAGCGACAAGAATGCAGGAGGGCGCGGGGCATGATTGGCCTGATGGATGAGGGGCATTTGCTTGCTTTCAACGCCGTGCGGAAAGTTGTTGCGGCGCCAGGAATGCATCGTGGAAGTAATGGTGGAACGCGTGCATCGCCGGGCTGAATTCCCGCTCGCGATGCCAGGCCAGGCCGACGCTCATGGGGGTGACCTTGTCGGTGATGGTCACCGTTTCGATGCGTTTACCTTCCAGCGACCAGGGACGGTGTACCAGGTCGGAGAGGATCGCCACGCCGCTGCCGTTGGCCACCATGCTGCGCACTGCCTCCACAGAGCTGGTGCGGATTCGCACGTTGGGCTGCTGCTGGGCATGTTCCCAGTAGCGCATGGCGCTTTGTTCGGCTTCGTCGACGGTAAGCAGGATGAACGGCTCCTGTGTGACGTCGGCAAGGCTCACAGCCGAGCGCTCGCACAGCGGGTGATGGCTGGGCAGCCACAGCCGGCGCTCGGAATTGAACAGGGTTTTCGAGACGATGTCCGGGTGGGTCAGGTTCGAGGTCAGCACCACCGCCATGTCGAATTCGCCTTCGAGCAGGCCTTGCTCGATGGCCTGGCGCTCCCGTTCGTGCACTTCGATGGCCACGTCCGGGTGCCAGTGTTCCAGGCGTTGCAGGTGATGGGGCAGGAAGTAACCGATCACCGTGTAACTGGCCGCTACCCGCAACAGGCCGGTGGCGCGAACGTCCGGCAGTGGGCTGTTGAGGGCGTCCTCGACGCTGCGCAAGATCACGTAGGCCCGATTGAGAAAGTGCCGTCCGGCATCGGTCAGGCTCATGCCCTGGGCCGAGCGCTGGAACAGTAGCGTGCCGAGCATGCCCTCCAGTTCCTTGATTGCAGTGGTCACCGCCGACTGGGAAATATTCAGATGAATCGCAGCTTGGGAGATTTGCCCGATCTCGGCCGTGGCGACGAAGTAGCGAACCTGGCGCAGGGTCAGTGACATGAACACTCCGCTTGATGAGGTATCTGATTTTCAGAAGACGCCCCCTCAGATAATAGATCTTCCCAAGGGGGTGGCTGGAACTTAACGTGCTCTGCATGAAGTCACAAGCGTCAGGAGCACGTGTCATGCAGGCAGTAGATTTCAATTCGGACATGGGCGAAGGCTTCGGTCCGTGGACGATCGGCGACGGGGTCGACAACGAACTGATGGGCTTCATCAGCTCGGCCAACATCGCCACCGGTTTCCATGCCGGCGACCCCGGCACCATGCGCCGCACGGTCGAGCAGGCCAAGCGCCTGGGCGTGGCCGTCGGTGCCCATCCGGGCTTTCGCGACCTGGTCGGGTTCGGCCGCCGCCACATCCATGCATCGGCCCAGGAGCTGGTGGACGACATGCTGTACCAGCTGGGGGCCCTGCGTGAGCTCGCCCGAGCGCAAGGCGTGGCCCTGCAGCACATCAAACCGCACGGTGCGCTGTACATGCACCTGGCCCGGGACGAAGAAGCGGCGCGCTTGCTGGTGGAAAACCTGCAGCGCCTGGAGCCTGAACTGCTGCTGTATTGCATGCCCGACTCGACGATCTGGCGTATCGCCACTGAGCTCGGCCAGCCAGTGATCCGCGAGTTCTATGCCGACCGCGAATACGACATCAGCGGCTCCATCGTCTTCACCCGCAATGTGCGTGCCTACGACCCCGCGCAGGTCGCTGCGCGGGTCCTGCGTGCCTGTCAGGAGGGCGTGGTGCGCACGGTGGAAGGTGAAGACCTGGCGATCGAGTTCGACTCCATCTGCTTGCACAGCGATACACCCGGAGCCCTGGCTCTGGTCGAGGCCACCCGCAAAGCGCTCGATGGCGCGGGGATCGAGGTGCGCGCACCGCGATAACGCCACCGAAGACACCTGGCGCACAGACGCCAGGGTTTGCTCGACACACAGATTTTTTGCCTGCCTTTCTACAACTATTCCAAGAGGAACAGACATGGCGCAGCACACCGTCATCACCCCGTTGCCGGGGACTTTCTACCGCAAAGCCACCCCGGAATCGCCGAACTACGTCGAGGCCGGTGCCAACGTCAGTGCCGACACGGTGATTGGCCTGATCGAGGTCATGAAGCAGTTTTCCGAACTGACCGCGGGTACGGCAGGGCGTCTGGACGCGTTTCTGGTCGAAGACGGTGATCCGGTGGAGCCGGGTCAGGTCATCGCGACACTCGAAGACGCGTGAGGGCACAACCATGACCCAAGGCATTGGTAAACTGCTGATCGCCAACCGTGGCGAGATCGCCGTGCGGATCATCCGTGCCGCGAAAGCGCTCGGGATTCCAACCGTGGCAGCGTGCAGCGAAGCAGACGTCGATTCCCAGGCCGCGCGCATGGCCGACGAAGTACACATCCTTGGCCCGGCCCGCGCTGACAAGAGCTACCTGAATGTCGAGGCCTTGCTCGGTGCCCTGAAGGCCACCGGGGCCACTGCGGTACACCCCGGTTACGGTTTTCTTTCGGAAAACGCCGAATTCGCCGAAGCGGTACTCGCGGCTGGGGCGATTTTCGTCGGCCCAAGCCCCGAGACCATCCGCCGCATGGGTGACAAGGCCGAAGCCCGGCGCACCGCGCAAGCGGCGGGCGTGCCGGTGGTGCCCGGTTCTGCCGATGAACTGTTCGATGTGGAGTCGGCGGTCGAGGCCGCCAAATCCGTCGGTTTCCCGTTGCTGATCAAGGCCTCGGCCGGAGGCGGTGGACGCGGCATTCGTCTGGCGGAAAACCCGCAACAGTTGCGCGAAGAATTCCCCCGTTCCCAGCGCGAAGCCCAGGCCGCCTTTGGCAATGGCGCGGTGTATCTGGAGCGCTTCATCGGCAAGGCCCGGCATATCGAAGTGCAGGTGCTGGGCGACGGCAAGCAGGCGGTGCACCTGTTCGAGCGCGAATGTTCGCTGCAACGCCGCCGCCAGAAGATCTTCGAAGAAGCGCCGTCACCGATCCTCGATGCCCAGCAGCGCGAGTCTCTGTGCGCGAGCGCCGTGCGCCTGACCGAGGCGCTGGGATACAAGGGCGCCGGCACCCTTGAGTATCTGTACGATGACGCCACCGGCGAGTTTTTCTTCATCGAGATGAACACACGGATCCAGGTAGAACACCCGGTCAGCGAGCTGATCACCGGTATCGATCTGCTCCAGGCCATGCTGCGCATTGCCGGTGGCGAGCCACTGGGACTCAAGCAGAGCGATATCGCAATCAACGGCGCGGCCCTGCAGATGCGCCTGAACGCCGAAGACCCCGCGCGGGATTTCTTCCCAAGCCCAGGGCTTGTGCAAGCGCTGAACTGGCCACAAGGCGAGGGCGTGCGGGTCGACAGTCATCTGTATGAAGGCTACCGGGTGCCGCCCTACTATGACTCGCTGCTGGCCAAGCTGATTGTTCATGGCCGTGACCGCGCCGAAGCCCTGGCCCGCGCGCGACTGGCGGTCGAGCAGACCACGCTCACCGGCATGGCCAGCACCTTGTCGTTGCATGGGGAACTGCTGGAGCAACCCTGGTTGCACACCGCCGATTTCCACACCGGCACGTTGGAAACCTGGCTGGCCGAGCGCCGCAGTGGAGGTGCAGCATGAGCAGTCCGATTCGCTACAGCTTTGGCGCCGACGAACATCTGTTTGCCGAAGTCAGCGACAGCATGTCCCTTGAGGCCTTCTTCAAGGGCATGGCGGTCACCCGCGCGGTGGAGCGTCTGGCCCTCGATGGCGTGCTCGACGTGTGCTTGGCCAACGCCTCGTTCCAGATCCGCTTTGACCCGGATCGCATCGCGCCGGCAGATCTGCTTGAAGCAGTGAAGGGGGCCGAGGCCCAGGCCGTGGCCGAGCGCACCCTGCACACCCGGATCATCGAGATCCCGGTGCTCTACAACGATCCCTGGACCCACGAAACCCTGATGCGCTTTCGCGACCGCCACCAGGACCCGAATGCCACGGACTTGGAGTACGCTGCGCGCATCAATGGCTTGGCCGACGTCGAGGCGTTCATCGCCGCCCACAGTGGCGCGCCGTGGTTCGTTTCGATGGTGGGCTTCGTGGCGGGCCTGCCGTTCATGTTCCAGATGGTCGAGCGCGAACGGCAATTGCAGGTGCCCAAGTACCTGCGACCCCGCACCGACACACCGAAACTGACCCTGGGCCATGGCGGCTGCTTCGGTTGCATTTACTCGGTACGTGGCGCCGGTGGCTACCAGATGTTTGGCGTCACTCCGGCACCGATCTACGACCCGCAGCAGAACCTGGCGTACCTGAAGGAACACATGGTGTTCTTCCGCCCCGGCGACATCGTGCAGTTCAAGCCAATGGACCGCGATGCCTATGATCACGCCGTGGCCGAGGTCGAAGCCGGGCGTTTTGATCTGCGCATCCGTCCAGTGGAGTTCTCGCTCGATGCGTTCCTCGCCGACCCGATCGGTTATCCCAAGTCTCTGCAGGAGGTGCTGGCATGATCAAAGTGCTCAAACCCGGTCTGGCCACCTCGGTGCAGGACCTCGGCCGCGAAGGCTACTACCACCTGGGTATACCGCCTTCCGGGGCGCTGGACCAGTACGCCCTGAGCGCGGCCAACCAGTTGGTGGGCAACCCGGCCAATTCGTCGGCGCTGGAGTGCACGTTACTGGGGCCGGAGCTGGAGTTTCAGCAGGACACCCTGGTGGCGGTATGTGGCGCGCAGATGACGCCGAAGGTCGATGGCGTGGACATGCACTTGGACACCGCCTTCGAAGTGAAGGCCGGACAAGTGCTGCGTTTCGATTTTCCCAAGGCTGGCGCGCGGGCTTATCTGGCGGTGGCCGGCGGTATCGATGTGCCGGTGGTGCTCGGCAGTCGTTCCACCTACGCACTGGGGGCGCTGGGTGGTTTTCAGGGGCGCAGGCTGGTGATGGGTGATGAACTGCCGATCGGCACCGCCAGCGGCAAGGGGCGTGCCGGGGCGAGTCTGCCCATGGCGTTGCGTCAGTCTCTGGGAGGGGAGATCACCCTGCGGGTGGTGCCGGGGCTGTACTACGACCGCCTGACCCTGGCGGCGGCGGACAGCTTTTTTGCCGAAGCCTGGACCGTCGGTTCGGAGGCAGATCGCATCGGCTACCGCTTCAAGGGTGGCAGCCCGCTGAGCTTCCAGCCTCGCGAGCAGCCGTTCGGCGCTGGCTCCGACCCTTCGAACATCGTCGACAGCTGCTACCCGATCGGCTCGATCCAGGTGCCGGCAGGGCTCGAGCCGATCATCCTGCACCGCGATGCGGTGTCCGGTGGCGGCTACGCGATGATCGGCACGGTGATCAGCGCCGACCTCGACCTGGTCGGCCAGATGCAACCCAACCAGAAGGCCCGCTTCGTTGCGGTGACGCTGGAAGAGGCGCTGCAAGCCCGACGTTCCTATAAGAAAAAGTTCAACTGTCTGAGCAAGCTGTTCCCTTCCTGAAAAGCCAAAAAGGCAAGCCAACGCCGCACTTCGGTGCGGGGGCGGCTGCCCGCGCTTCAACCTCTGACGTAAAGCACTAGCGACTGGCAGTCGATCTTTCTAACCAGTCAGCACGAGTCATCTCCCATACTTCGACCTCCATCCGTCCAGATACGAAATCTCCTGCCCGCACCTCTACCAAGCGCATACCCTCATGTTTCGAGACCTTGCGAGATGCGTCGTTGGCAACAGCTTTGGGAACCTGCATGACCGGACGCGACAGTGTCTCGAACCAATAGGCATTGATAATCCGGCATGCCTCGCGCATGTAGCCCTTTCCCCACCACTGTGGTGCGAGCCAGAAGCCCCTGTTGTTTCCAGGCTGATCATACAAACTGATGCTACCCAGGGTGCAGCTAGCTTCGTCGCGCATGCGGATCATCCAGTGCCATTCACGACCTGCTGCCATGGCAGGCAGGGCGATATCTCGGACATAGATCAGCGCCCCGTCTTCTGGATACGGCCATGGGACACGACGATCCAGATAGCGAACCACCTCCCAGCAGGGGAACAGCTCCTGAATAATGGGTGAATCCTCTAACTGAAGGGGGGTGAGAACCAGCCGGTCAGTGATAAGCGTCGAAAGACAGTCCATGACATTCGTTCCCGGGCATCCCTGTGAGACGTTGATTATCTGTACCGGGCTGGTTTGTGTCGACCGCTGCTGGCTGTTATCTGTGCTCCGCCAAGGGCAGCTATGGGACGAGAGCAGTTATCCGTGTCTGGCTGCTTTCGACCCGAAGCGGCCGTTCACCGAGGTCGGCAAACGGCCAATAGCAATCATTCTGGCTTCTACTCACTTATAGGCTATTCAGGTACAGTCATAGCCCCAAAAATGTGAAAAAGGACGTTCCCAGTGGTAAAGGCTTCCCTAAAGAGTTTTTTCACTATTTGTTCTGTTTTCTTAATAACGCTCGCAAACGCAAACAGCCTGAGTATATCCACCGAAGGCGATGCACTGTACTTTAAAGCACTTCCCTATCTGGAAAAGATCGACGAAATAAACAACGACATCTTCAATATTCGAAATCAGTTATCTGCCAACGAGACATTCCCTGATCAGAAAAAGAAAAAATACAGAGATGACATACAGGCGCTTGTCAAAGAGGGAGTGCCCTTACTCCAACGTTCAGCCGAGGCAGGTAATCCAGCGGCACAGTATCGTCTAGCACTGATAATGTCGACTTTTGAATCTCGTGATCAAGCCGTCGAAAACGTCTGCACCCTCCTTAGGTCCAGTCTGAGCAATGGATTCACTCCGGCGGGTTTACAAATGACCTACTACTGCTTCGACGAGGTCAAAACACCTGAATTCCGAGCACTTATCGACGCATTGCCTGAAAATGATACCCTGTATAGTAAGTACTACCCTCAACCAACGATGATGCCGAGTTGCGATCACGTCAGTCACTCTCGCAGTAATACAATCGTATTGCTCGACGAAAAAAGCTTTCGCGCCAATCTTTATATGAGTTTTTCGACTCAACTGTCGACGCGAAACCTTAGACAAGAACAGCTCTCCTATCTCAATAAAGCCGCCGAACATGGATGTGCTCGGGCAATAGAAAGGCTAAAGCTCAGCGCTGGGAGTTGAGGTACAGTTGCTTTTTTTGCGTAGCACTCCATTTCGCCCGTTTCAGTCTATCTCCAGCGTCCGCTTTGGGTCGGAAGCGGCCGGTCACGAAATGCCGCTAACGACCCATAGTTGGCCTTCGCCGCACTGTCAGAAAACGGGCAACAGCGGAAATTCGCTGGAGCGGCCTTGCATCTGTTTCAGCCAATCACTGGCGCATGCTCGGCCATCAATTCGATTATCCAGTCGATAAATACCCGAACCTTGGCGCTGACATGGCGATTCGGCGGGAAAGCCAGGTACATCGGCATTGGCGACATATGCCAGTCTTCAAACAGCGGCAGTAGCTCCCCACTGTTAAGGTGCGGTTTGGCCATGTACTGCGGCAGCCAGAGCATCCCCAAGCCAGCCAGACCGGCGGCAAGGTACGCATTGCCGTCATCGACCGTCAGTTGCGGACGGGGCTGGACCTCTATGCGCTCCTCAGCTCGCTGCATCACGTAGGGCAAGGTTTTGCCTGTTCGAAACCAGAGAAAGCCGATGGTTTTGTGCTGGCCTTCCGCTAACTCACGCGGGTGTGCCGGTGTCCCGAAGCGCTGCAAGTACCCGGGCGTGGCATAGATACCGAGTTTCAAATCGCCCACATGCCTTGCCACCAGGGACTGATCGGTGATCTCGCCGCCACGTACCACGCAGTCGATGTTTTCACCAATGATGTCGACGATGCGATCGCTCACGCCCACGGTCAGCTGGATTTCCGGATAACGTGCAAAGAATTCCGGCAAGGCGGGTATGAGCAGCATTCGCGCCAGCGGGCTGGGGACATCCACCCGCAGCCGTCCGCGTGGTGTCGTGGACGCGCTGGACAAGCTGGTCTCGGCGTCGTCCATGTCGATCAGTAGCCGAACCACGCGTTCGTAGTAGGCCGCGCCATCGGCGGTGACATTGACCTTGCGTGTGGTGCGGTTGAGCAGGCGCACGCGCAGCCTCGCTTCCAGCTGCTGAATGAGCTGCGTCACGGTGGTCTTGCTCATGTGCAGGGTGGCGGCCGCCTTGGTGAAACTGCCGGTTTCCACCACTCGGGCAAACGCCTGCATTGCATCGAATCGGTCCATTCCACGCCTCGTTCGCACCTGGATTGTTTGGAGTATACAAACAGTCCTGGCCAGAACTGCCCGTTTATCCAGGTAGGTGGCCTTTTTATAGTGGTCTCACCGTAAACACCGGGCCGCGATGACCCAGAACGAGGTAGGCAATGTCCAGTAAACGTGATGTCGGTTTTTCCACCCGATCGCCATGCTTTGTACGAGCTGCACCGCTACTCGCCGGCGATTCGCTCCAACGGGTTTCTGTTCGTATCCGGTCAGGTCGGCAGCCGTAAGGACGGCTCGGCCGAGCCTGACCTCGCTGAGCAGGTTCGCCTGGCCTTCGCCAACCTCAACGCGATCCTGGCCGAGGCCGGCAGTAGTTTCGAGGATGTGGTTGATACGACCATCTTCATGGTCGATCCCGACTCGAAGTTTGAAACCATCTGGGAAGTGGCGGCCGAGTATTGGGGCGAAGCGCCTTATCCTACGGTGACCGCTCTTGGCGTGACCTGGTTGTCCGGCTTCGATTTCGAGATCAAGGTGATCGCGAAACTACCGCAATAGAGGCGGTCAAGCTCCTGCTTCCGGTTCAAATCGAAGGGAGCGTTCGTGCTATTTCGCTGCACTCGGTATGCCCCCGCTTACCCGTCGGCCAGACGGTAATGGCGGTTCGCCTTGCGGGGGCTATCGTTGCTTGTCTGGGCGACGACTACCGACCGAGGGCGGTGCGATGAACACGAGTGATCTACTGGAACAGTTGCTCCGGGCCGGGCAGGGTTCGCAAGCACAACAAGGGCGCGGCGGCATGTCAGCGCAGGATGGCCTGGGCGGCTTGCTGGGAGGGCTGCTTGGCGGCGGCATTACCGCAGGTGGCAGTGGTGGCCTTGGTGGTTTACTGGGCGGCCTTTTGGGTGGCGGTGGTGGCAACGCCGGCGCTTCCGCTCAGGGACGCTCTGCTGGCGGCGTCAATTACGCGGCTCTGGCGTCATTGGGCATGATGGCGTTCCAGGCCTATCAAAGTTGGCAGCGCAGCCAGGCGGCCGCGCCGCAACAGGCCGTGCGTACCGTGGATCAACTGTCCGGCCCCGAGGCCGAAGATCACAGCCATGCGATCTTGCGTGCGCTGATTGCGGCAGCCAAGGCTGATGGTCGCATCGACCCGCAGGAAGAACAGTTGATCTATGCCGAAATCAAACGTCACACCAGCGACCCGCAATTGCAGCAATGGCTGGATGAGGAAGTCAGCAAACCCCTCGATGCTGCCGAAGTGGCACAGTCGGCCCAGGACTCGGGCATGGCTGCGGAAATGTATCTGGCCAGTGTGATGCTGGTGGATGACCAGCAGGATGCGGAGCGGGCCTACCTTGATGAATTGGCCAGTGCGTTGGGGATCGATCCGACGTTGCAGGTACATCTGGAACAGCAGGCGAAGGGGGCTGCCTGATCGATCCGAAGTGGACATTGACCCAAGGCGCTGTTCTCAATGCAATCTGGTTGTTGGGCTGCGTGGGAGCGGGCTGGCCCCGCGATCACCGGTAATGCCGGTGCCATACGCCGCATCGCGGGGCAAGCCCGCTCCCACGTTGGTAATGCTTGTAACGTTGTTTCCTGCACGACTGTGTAGCCCATAGGGCACGGCGATCTCCTGCAAGAGCTTGACCTGGGCTTCAGCCCACCTCCGTGAACCGACGCCGCGTCACGAACAGCCCCACGCCCAACGGCACGGCTGGGTAGAGGGGCAGGGGAGAGACCCCGCGTCGCGTCCTACAGGGATTAATCAGATTTTCCCTATTTCGAGTAGTCCGTTTCCGAAGCATGCTTTAGCCGCTTTTACGCCTTCCAACAGAGGTCTAGTCTCGCTGGGTCGCTGCAAAAAGTAGCGGCCGGGTCTGCAAGCCTGAGCGGGACAACTAGATCAGCGCCACCTATTGCCATTGGTCTCAAGCCACTGGCAGTGCGTTATGGTGGCTGCGTACGGGTGGCCTTCGGGTCAGCCGGGCTTACTCTAGTTGCCCCGGTCTTGCAGGCCCGTACGTAGCCGCCACCCTATCGCCTGCAAGCGATGGGCTGCGGTCCGATCAGCGCAACTAGAGAATTTCATCATGCTCAAGATCGTCCCGGACCCACCCCCGTCCACCGAATCCCCCCATCTCCTCGAGGACACCCTCGTCCAAGCCACCGAGTACGTCATGTGCGCGCTGGCCGTCGCCCATCAGTCGTTCAGCCACCTGCCCAAATCACCGGCCACTTTGGTGATGCTGACGATGATGCACGAGCTTGATGCCACCCGCACGCTGCTGGAGTCGGCACTGGCCCAGCTCCAGATGAGTGCGCGACCGCTGTCATACACATTGCACTGATAGAGCTGCCACAGGCCCCAGGTTCCGCGCCGCAATCAAAATTGCCGGGGCCGCTGCGCAGCCCTTTCGCGACACAAGGCCGCTCCACAGGGGTTAGCTAAATCAATGAGTCACGGTTTGTTCTACGAGAGAGGATTTCGCAAATGGACAACGAAACCCCAGCAGACCACGGCCAACTCGGCTGGACCGTCGGCAGCTGCACCTGCCTGGAAGGCGCCACCAAAGGTATGCGTCTGTTCCGCGTCGAGCCCGGCAACTGCGCAAGCCACGCCATGGAGCAGGCTTCCGTGCTGCTCGACAGCGCCCGCCGGGCTTCCTTCATTGGTGTGATGGACAACGAACCGGTGCTGGTCTGGGCATCGCACTACCTGAGCGATATGGCCAAGGCCTTGATGGATGATGCGCATATGGGGATATTGAAGAAGGTGTGAAACAGAGGCCGGTGGTCTGGGTGGGCAGCCGCGCCGACCCAGACCATGCTCGAGTGCCCTCAACGCCTTCTATCGTGGCGACAAGTCCGTATAGTGCCTAGCTCTCATCAGTCAAAGGAGTGGCCATGAATCAAGCAGCACATCGTCTGGAGAGGGGAGTCCGATGCGTATCGCAATGATCCTCGCGGCAGTCGGGACCACCTTGTCGTTGATGTCGGTGTCGCTATCGGCGTCACCCGGCCAGCCATCGTCTCCATTACCCACTGATCAGCAGCGTATCTCGGTCCAGGTCGAAGGCGAGGGCAGGGATGTGATCCTGATTCCGGGACTGGCATCGTCTCGTGAGGTATGGGCTGACCTGGCGACTCGGTTACGCCAGGACCACCGCCTTCACCTCGTGCAGCTCGCAGGCTTTGCCGGTTCGCCTGCGGTGACCGATAGCGAAGGGAAAGTGCTCGCTCCAGTGGCCGAGGCAATTGCTGATTACATCCGCACCCAGCATATCGAGGCCCCCGTGATCATCGGGCATTCGCTGGGGGGAGAGGTTGCATTGATGCTGGGGGCTCGTCATCCCGATCAGGTTGGGCGCTTGATGATCGTCGATGCGTTGCCGTTCTATACGTTGCTGATTGACCCTTTGGCCACCAGCGAAACTGCTACCGTGCAGGCTGCAGCAATGCGCAGTTCGCTGTTGGCGGCATCGCCGGAGCAGAGTGAAGCGATGCAGAAGGCATCCATCGCCCGACTCGCCAAGACCGAGGCGGTCAGACCAGGGCTGGTTTCTGCGGGGATCAGCTCCGATCGCAAGACTGTGGCGGACGCCGTATATGAATTGATGATCACCGATCTGCGTCCCGAACTCGGTCGCATCAGCGCGCCGGTCGAAGTCGTGTATGCCTACGACGCTTTTTACGGTGTGCCTGCATCCAGCGTCGATGCAACGTTCCGTCGGGCCTATGCCTCGACACCTGATATCCATTTCACCCGCATCGATGACAGTTTTCATTTCGTCATGCTCGATCAACCGGAGCGATTTGCCAGCGCTGTTGCGGCTTTCCTCGAACCGGGGGCGGAGCGCGGACAATGAGTGGTTGGCGTGCAGCCCTCTCAAGGTCTTTGGCTGCGGGGGCTATTGACCGAGTGAAGGCCTCCAGGTGTTCGCTGCAAGGCTTGCGGCGAACACCCTGAAAGACCCGACGCTTACAACGCCGATCCTGCCCCCATCAGAAACTCCCCTTGAGCGTCACCATGAAGTTGCGCGGCTCACCATAGTAGTTACCCCAGCCAGTAGCCCCCACGGTCGAGTAATAACGCTTGTCCAGCAGGTTGTTGCCGTTCAGCGCCAGGCTCCAGTGCTCGTCGAGGCGGTACTGCACGCGGCCGCTCCACAGGGTGTAACCCGCCTGCTCGATGCTCAGGTTGCCCTGGCGGCGGAAGTTGTCGCTCTGGCTGGAAACCCCGGCGCCGACGGTCCAGCGTTCGAGCGCGCCGTCCAGCTGGTAGTCACCCCAGACCTTGAGCATGTGCCGCGGGATGAAGCTGGAGGTGAAGGTCAGCTCGGTCGGGTCGGTCTGGTTGATGGTGTTCAGGTATTTGGTCTGGGTGTAGGTGTAGCCCGCCAGCAACTGCAGGCGTTCGATGGGCGAGCCGCTGACCTCGGCCTCGAAGCCCTGGGCGCGGACCTTGCCGCTGTCGGTGTAGCAGTACTGGTCGCCCGAGCCCAGGCAGGTGTCGGCGAAGTCGGTTTCGGCGCGGTGCTCCTCGACCGTGCGGAACAGGTTGAAGGCGGTGTTCAGTGCACCGCCGAACAGCTCACCCTTGATACCCAGCTCGTAGTTGGCGCCGGTCTTGGGCTGCAGGGCCTGGCCCTGGGCATTCACCAGATTGCTCTGCGGCTGGAAGATGTCGGCGTAGCTGGCGTAGACGGTCCACTCATCGTTGAGGTCGTAGAGCACGGCGGCGAAGGGCGTGACCTGGCCGTTTTCCTGGCTGCGGTTGTGTACCCAGTAGTCCCAGGCCTGGGTGTAGGAATCGCTCTTGTTGCGGTACCAGCTCACCCGCGTACCGAGCACCAGTGTCAATGGCTCGGCCAGCTTCAGGCGCAGGGTGGCGTAGGTGCCGTACTGGGTGGTGGTGGAGTCGGTGGGGACGCTACCGCCGCGGCTGGGAGCGCTCAGGAACGCGTCCTTGGACGGATGGGGGAAGGCCGGGGACGGATCGAACGGGTTCTGGGTACCGCTCAGGCCCATCAGCGCGAAGTAATCGTGGGTCTGCTGGCGGCTGGCGTTGGCGCCGACGATCAGCTCGTGCTCGAGGCCGAACGCCTCGAACTTGCCGTCGAGGTAGCTATCGAAGCCGTAGTCATCCTGGTCGTAGTCGAACCGCCCGGCATAGCGGCGGATCCCGGCGCTGCCGGCGCCCACCGGCACCGCGCCCTCGGCGTAGCCGTACTCGATGTTCTGGTTGTTGTGGGTGTAGACCGAGGCAAAGTTCAGCGTCCAGTCGTCGTTGAAACGATGCTTGAGGTCGGCGAAGCCGGTGGTGCGCTGGCTTTGCTGGTCGTTCCAGCTGGCGCCCAGGCAGGTGGAGCGCGACAGCTTCAGGTCGCTGCCGTCGGCGTAGCGGGGCAGGCCGTGGTAGCAGGGCGAGGCGTCGACGTCTTCATAGGCAAGGCCCACGCCCAGGGTGGTGTCGGGCGTCACGTCCCAGTCCAGGGCGCCGTACAGCACCTGGTCCTGGCGCTTGGCGTTGTCGTAGAAGTACTGGCGATCCTGCAGGGTGGCCACGGCGCGGCCGCGCACGGTGCCCGATTCGTTGAGCGGGCCGCCCACGTCCACCTGGCCACGGTAGTTGTCCCAGGTGCCGGCGGACAAGGTCAGCGTGGTGTGGGCCTTGTCCTGGCCGCGCTTGCGCACGAAGTTGACGCCGCCGGCGGAGGAGCCGGAGCCTTTCATCATGCCTGCGGCGCCCTTGAGGATCTCGACACGGTCGTAGAAGGCCATGTCGCTGGAGAAGCTGTTGGCCTGCACATAGTTGCCGCCCACATCCAGCGGCACGCCGTCGTACTGGTACTGGCCGTCGAGGTTGAAGCCACGGGAGTAGAAGTACTTGCCGCCCATGGGCGAGTCGTAGACGGTGATGCCAGGGGTCTTGTCCAGCACCTGCTCGAGGGTGTTGAGGTTCTGGTCGTCGAGCATCTTGCGGGTCATGACGGTTACCGACTGCGGCGTCTCCTTGAGGCTGTGCACGCCTTTGCCGATGGTCACCGCGCGCGCGGCGTAGGACTGGGTGCCCTAGCTGGTGGCATCGAGGCGGTTGGCGTCGATGGTCAACGGCCCCAGCTCCATCGCCGCGCCGTTGTCGGCCGGGACCAGCACATAGCCACCGTTGCCCTGGCGCTGGGCTTGCAGCCCGCTGCTGGCGAGCAGGCGCAGCAGGCCTTCCTCGACGCTGTAGCTGCCGTCGAGCCCGGCGGTGCTGAGGTGGCGGGTCTGCTCGGTGTCGAACGAGATGGTTACCCCCGCCTGCACGCCGAACTGGGTGATCGCATTGCCCAGGGGGCCGGCGGCGATATGGTAGGTGTTCTGGCTGCTGGCCATGGCATGGGCCGGCGCGAGCAGCGCGCAGGGCACGCTGGCGAGGGACAGGCCAAAGGCGAACCGGCGGACGGCCAGGCGCAGGCGGGCGGTGGGGTGGGGAGCGGGCATTGGGTGATCCTTGCGTGTCATGGCGGAAAGTCGCTGTCGTCGCGGCTTGTGTCATGGACGGACGAGAATCGAAATCAGCAAGATTGCGGAAAACTTTTTTTCGTGCAGGGCTCAGGCAGGCTCCACGCTGACCCAGTAGCGGCTCAGGTAGCGCACCTTCACTGGCAGGGATTTGGGCAGGTTCGCCAGGGCGATATCGGTGTCGTCGATGGCGAATGAGCCGGAGATACGCATGCCTTGGATGGACGGCGCGCAACGCAGTAGGCCAGGGCGGTAGCGGCCCAGTTCGGCGATGAAATCCCCCAGGCGCCAGTCGTTGACGCTGAGCATACCCTGGACCCAGGCCGCGGAATCAGCGGGCAGGGGCTGGGTACGGCCGATCACGTCGCGATCAAATCCGGCCTGCTGGCCGGCGTCCAGGCGCAACACTTGGTCGGGGTGGCGTTGCGGGCGTATCTCGACGGCGGACTGCAACACTGCGACCTGTGTCTGCTGCGCTGTTTGGCGCACATTGAACTGCGTGCCTAGCGCCCGCACGCTGCCGTTGTCGGTGTGCACGATGAACGGGCGGCGGGCGGCGTCACGGGCGGTACTGATAAGGATCTCGCCGCGATACAACTGGATCGCCCGCACGTGGGCGTCGAAGTGCACGTCAAGTGCGGTGTCGACGTTCAGCTCCAGTTGCGAACCGTCGTCCAGGCGCAGTGAGCGCCGCTCTCCGCTGCCGGTGCGCTGCTGAGCGAGCAGGGCGCGATACTGCACCTGTTCGCTGGCCAACCAGGTACCGCCACCGACCGCCAGCAGCAGTCCCAGTACCTTGAGCACTTCGCGGCGTTGCGCCTGAGCCGCGCCCAGGCCTGCCAGCGCAGCCTGGCGCGGCACCGTTGACCACTGGCGTTGGAGTTTCTCCACCCGCGACCAGGCTTCGGCATGCGCAGGGCTTGCGGCCAGCCATGCCTGCCAGGCCTGGGTCCGGGCAGTGTCGGCATCACCGTCATTGAGCTGCACGTACCAGGTCGCAGCCGCTTCGAGTGTCTTAATATCCACAGCCCGGCCCTCAGCTCTCGACCACGAGCAGGCAGCGGGTCATGGCCCGTATCAGATGGTTCTTCACCGTGGTCACCGAGACGTCGAAGCGTTCGGCGACCGCCGCATAGGTCAGCCCTTCCAGTTGCACCGCGAGGAAGATGTCGCGGGTCCTGGGACCGAGTTCGTCGAGCAGTGCATCGACCGCTACCAGCATCTCGATAATCGACAGGCGAATCTCCGGCGACACTTCGACCAGCTCCGGGCGCAGGGCGAGGGCCTGCAGGTAGGCCTGCTCGATGGCGCGGCGACGAACCTTGTCGATCAGCAGCGCGCGGGCGATGGCGCTGAGGTAGCTGCGCGGCTCGCGGATGGGCGTCTGGTTGCGGGCGGTCATGACCCGCAGGAAGGTGTCGTGGGCCAGGTCGGACGCATCGGCGGCATTGCCCAGGCGCGCGCGCAACCAGCTTTTCAGCCAGCCGTTGTTTTCGCTGTATAGCTGGTGAAGCGCCGAGCGGTCGAGCGTCGACATAGGGCGAGGTCCATGATGTAAATGGTAATTGCTCGCATTGTCTCGGTGTGGTGAAGGGATTGCAATAGCTGGGGCTGCAACGCAGCTCCAGTGGCTGCTGTGAAGCACAAGCTGGTTCCTGGCCCTTGATCAGCTGATGAAGATGATCTTCGAAACCAACTCCGCGCTGTTCTTGGCCTGCAACTTCTTCATCAACCGTGCCCGATGCACTTCCACCGTCCGATGCGATATCCCCAGCTGCCGCGCCACTTCCTTGCAGGTCAGCCCGTTGACAATATGCAGCGAGATCTCACGCTCCCGTGGTGTCAGTTGCACCGTCGGCGCCGGCTGTCGGTCGAGCCGTTCGAAATGCCAGATCATCAGCTTGAACGGATCGTCCACCGTCAGCGTGAAGCCCTGGGCCCTGGCCCAGAACACCTCGCCGTTGCGGTGCTGCATGAAGCGTTCGTCGGAATAGAAAGCGCCCAGCCCGTTGCGCAGCCAGTGCTCGCTGCGTTCGCCGATGCTCTGGTAGTCGGCGTGGGAGGGGTAGAGCAGCAAGGTCAGATGCCCGCGCAGTTCTTCGCGGGTATAGCCGAACAGCCGGGCGAAGGCCTCGTTGCAGTCGAGCATGCGTCGGTGGCCGGTGATCAGCTGTGGCGCGGGTGAAACCTGGAACGCCAGGCGTTCCAGGTCCGGGGAGGCGTGGGTGGGTACGGTCATCAGGCTTCCTGCCTCGGTGCTTGGGGGCATGTCCCGTACGGCTCACTACTTACTCGCGTACGTAGTTGCCCCAACTAGCGTGGGAATCGGGTACTGCCACATTGTATGCAATACCCGCTTCAAGGACAGAAGAAAACCACCATGCTCCACGATTCCATCTCCATCGTTGCCGCCGCGCACAGTCCCTTCGGCCGCCTGGATGGCCTGAACCTCGAGGACCTGATCGTCCAGGTCACCCGCGATGCCTTGCAGGATGCGGCCATCGACGCCGCCGAGATCGACGCGCTGTTCCTCGGCCACTTCAACTCGGGCCTGGTGGCCGACGGCTTCCCGGCCTCGCTGATGCTGCAGGCCGATCCGCAACTGCGCTTCAAGCCCGCCACCCGCTGCGAGAACGCCTGCGCTTCCGGTTCGGCGGCGATCCAGGCCGGGATCAACGCAATTCGCAGCGGCGCCGCCGACCTCGTGCTGGTGGTCGGCGCGGAGAAGATGACCGGCAACAGCACGGTCGAGGTCACCCGGGCCCTGGCCGGTGCCGGCTACCAGAACGCCCTGGCGGAAGCCGGGCTGAGCTTCGCCCAGCTGTTCGGCCAGGTGGCGCAGCAGTACACCGAGCGCTACCACAGCCCGCTGGCGTCGATGGCCGCCATCGCCGTGAAGAACCACGCCAATGCCATGGGCAACCCGTTGGCGCAGATGCACCGGGTGATGGACTTCGAACACTGCAACCAGGTGTCACCCAGCAATCCGCTGATCGCCGCGCCCCTGCGCCTGACCGATTGCTCGCTGATCAGCGACGGCGCGGCGGCGATCATCCTGGCCTCGCCCGAGCGTGCCCGGTCGATGCGGCGCCAGGTGGCGATCCGCTCGATGGTCCAGGTCAACGACTTCCTGCCACTGTCGCGCCGCGACATGCTGGCCTTCGAGGGGCCGCAACGGGCGATCCACGGGGCGCTGCGCGAGGCAGGGGTGACCCTGAACGACCTTAGCTTCGCCGAGGTGCACGACTGCTTCACCATCGCCGAACTGCTGATCTACGAAGCCATGGGCCTGGCGCCAAGGGGCGAAGGGCACCGAGCGCTGGACGACGGCATCGTGCGCCAGGGTGGGCGGCTGCCGGTGAACCTGTCCGGCGGGCTCAAGGCCAAGGGCCATCCGGTGGGCGCCACCGGAGTGTCGATGCATGCCCTGGGCTTCGCCCAGTTGACCGGCAAGCCCATCGGCCTGGGCGTGCCCAACGCCGAGTTCGGCTTGCTGTTCAACATGGGCGGCATGGCGGTGGCCAACTATGCCAGCGTGCTGCAAGCCGTCAGGGTCTGAGGATGAACATCGCTCATTGGCTGCAGGATGCGGCCCAGCGCTGGCCCGAGCGCCCGGCGCTGTTCGAGGGGGCGCGCCAGGTCGCCGACTACCGGACGTTCGCCGCCCGGGTTCGGGCGCGGGCGCTGGAGCTGCGTCACGCCCATGGCATCGAACCGGGCGACCGGGTGGCGCTGCTGTTGAAGAACAGCTGCGCCTACCTGGAACTGCTCTACGCCATCTGGTGGAGCGGGGCGGTGGCGGTGCCGATCAACAGCAAGCTGCATGCCCTGGAAGCGGTTTGGATCGTCGGTAACGCCGGAGCGCGCCTGATCCATACCGACGAGGGCGAGGTCTTCGCCGGCGCGCCCCTGCCGGACGGTTGCCGTGAGCTCGCCGTGCCAGCCCTGGCTGTGCCCGGCACGCTCGACAACGATGAACTGGCGCAGCCGCATCCGTGCCTGGACAACGACCTGGCCTGGCTGTTCTATACCTCCGGCACCACGGGGCGGTCGAAGGGCGTGATGCTGTCCCATGGCAACCTGATCGCCATGTCGCTGTGCTACCCGCTGGATGTCGACCCGGTGAGCGCCGGCGATGCCGTGGTCTACGCTGCGCCAATGTCCCATGGCGCCGGGTTGTACAACTTCATCCACGTGCGTTGCGGCGCCCGGCACGTGGTGCCGTTGTCCCGGGGGTTCCAGGCCGCCGAGCTGTTCGGCTTGGCGCAGACGCTGGGGCAGGTCAGCCTGTTCGCCGCGCCGACCATGGTCAAGCGCATGGTCGAGCAGGCCCGCCAGCAGGGCTATGACGGCGGGGGTATCAAGACCATCGTCTATGGCGGGGGCCCGATGTACCTGGCCGACCTCACCGAGGCCCTGGACACTTTCGGCCCGCGGCTGGTGCAGATCTACGGCCAGGGCGAATGCCCGATGACCATCAGCGCGCTGTCGCGTGAGATTATCGCCGACCGTCAGCACGCCGACTGGCCCGCCATCGCCGCTTCGGTGGGGCGGGCGCAGTCATGTGTCGAGGTGCGTGTGGTGGATGGCGCCGGCCAGCCGCAGGCGGCCGGTGAACCCGGCGAGATCAGCGTGCGTGGGCCGGTGGTGATGCAGGGGTACTGGGACAATCCGCAGGCCACCCAGGCGACACTGGTGGACGGCTGGCTGCGTACCGGCGACATCGGTTACTTCGACGAGCGCGGTTACCTGACCCTGACCGACCGCAGCAAGGACGTGATCATCTCCGGTGGCAGCAACATCTACCCGCGCGAAGTCGAGGAAGTGCTGGTCCAGCACCCCGAGGTGTTCGAGGCCTGCGTGGTGGGCGAGGCTGACGCCGAATGGGGCGAGTCGGTGGTAGCCTTCGTCGTGCCGCGCACGCCAGGCAGCCTTGATGCCCAGGCGCTCAACCAGTGGTTCCTGGCGCGCATGGCCTCGTTCAAGAAGCCGAAGAAGTACCTGTTCTGCGCCGAGCTGCCGAAGAACAGCTACGGCAAGATTCTCAAGACCCAGGTGCGCCAGTGGCTGCAGGAGCCCGACGGGGCGTTCGCCCGCCACTGACCCGCCACTTTTCATGGAAAGCACCACGACAGGAGTTCCCGACATGGGCATGTCACCCGGCAACACCCAGCGCCAGCGGCGCCGCGCCTTTATCGGCGCCACCACCGGCCACTTGATCGAGTGGTACGACTACGGCGTCTACGGCTTCCTGGCCTTGTATATCGGCAAGGCCTTCTTCGTCTCCGACGACCCCACCAGCAGCCTGCTGGCGAGCTTCGCGGCCTTCGCCCTGAGCTTCTTCATCCGCCCGCTGGGCGGGTTGTTCTTCGGTCCGCTGGCGGACAAGATCGGCCGCCGCCGCACGCTGATCACGGTGCTGGTGATGATGGCCGGCTCTACCTTCCTGCTCGGTCTGCTGCCGACTTACGCCAGCATCGGCATCGCCGCACCGGTGATCCTGGTGCTGATCCGCTGCGTGCAGGGTTTTTCCGCCGGGGGGGAGATCGGCACCATCACCAGCTTCATCTCCGAGTACGCCGGCCCTGGTCGCCGCGGCTTCGCCACCTGCTGGCTGATGGTCACCGCGGTGCTTGGCCTGCTGCTGGGCGGCGCCGTGGCCAATGGCATGACCTGGGCGCTGGGCGCCGAACTGATGCAGGACTGGGGTTGGCGGATTCCGTTCCTGATTGCCGGCCCCCTGGGTTTCATTTCGCTGTACATTCGCCTCAAGCTCGAGGACAGCCCGGAGTTCCTCGCCCTGGTGGAAGCCGGGCAGACTTCCAAGGCGCCGCTGCGCGAGGTGTGGCAGTGGAAGCGCTCGATCGCCCTGGTGTTCTTCATCATCACCCTGCACAGCTCGATCTTCTACCTGGTGCTGACCTTCGCCTCGACCTACATGTCCAACACCTTGAAGTTCGACAGCGGCACCACCTTGCTCTACGTGTTCGTCGCCAGCCTGTCGGCGGCGCTGGTGATGCCATTCGGCGGCGCCTTTACCGACCGCTACGGGCGCAAGCCATTCCTGATGGTGATCGGTACACTGGCGACCCTGGCCATGTACTGGTTCTTCAAGACCGCGCCCGGCGCCACCCCGGCCACCTTGTTCTGGCCGTTGATGGCGGTGGCGATCTTGTTCGGGCTGTACGCTTCGTCGACCTACGCGCTGATGAGCGAGCTGCTGCCGACGCGCATCCGTTCCACCGGCATCGCCATGGCCTACAACATTCCGGTGGCGGTATTCGGCGGCAGCGCGCCGCTGATCTCCACCTGGCTGATCAAGGTGACCGGAGATATCACCGCGCCGTGGTATTTCTACGTGGGCACCGGCGTGGCGTCGCTGGTGGCGCTGGTGGTGTTGCGTCAGGAGGATTTCGTGGCCTGTAGCATTGATGCGCAACAGCGGGGCGGGGACGCCACGGGCCGATCCCCAGCCTTGAGCTGACACACGAAACACCTGTCCTTCGCCTTTCCGCTGGGCGCAGCATCCTGTTACAGTCGCCGCCTCACGCTATCGGTCCGAGGATGTACAAGGAGTCGCTTCACGATTGGTTCGGTTTTGTCGTTGTCTCGATGCTGGTGACCCTGTCGCCAGGTCCCGGGGTCATCATGGCCCTGTCCAATTCGTTGTCCCACGGGCCGAGGCGGGCGATGCTCGGTTCACTTGGCAACGCCTTCGGCCTGCTGGTGGTCTCAACCGCCACCAGTGCCGGCCTTGGGGTGCTTCTGCAGTCATCGGCCACGGCCTTCCTGCTGCTCAAGGTGCTGGGCGCGAGCTACCTGATCTACCTGGGCATCAAGCAGTGGAAGAGCCGCAGCAGCGCCTTCGACCAGCTGGAGCAGCCGGCCAAGGCTATCGCCAGCAATCGCCGGCTGCTGCTCAATGGCGTGACGGTGGCGCTGACCAATCCGAAAGCGATCCTGTTCTTCGCCGCTTTCCTGCCGCAGTTCATGCGCACCGGCCACGGCGCCGAGGGCCAGCTCGCCCTGTTGGTAGTCACCTTCGCCCTGTGCTCGATGCTGTCCCACGCTTTCTACGTCACCCTGGCCCAGGCCTTGAAAAACCAGCTGGCCGCACCAAGCCGCGCGCGCTTGATGAATCGCCTGTTCGGCGTCTCGTTCATGACGCTGGGTGCCAGCCTGTTCACCGTTCAGGCCAAGACGGCCTGAATTCAACCTTTCCAATAGGTAGATCTCCATGGCACAAGCCACCGACCAGGCTTTCTACGACCGCGCCGACGCGCATATCGAACTGGCCAACCAGCAGATCGAAAAGCTTGAGGATCTTGGCAAGGTCAGCGCTTCGCTGACCTTCGCCGCCAGTCGCTTCAATGCCTGGATGACCGCGCGCAGCTTCAAGTCCGCACAGGAAATGGCCGCTGCGCGGGAGGAACTGCTGAAGTACTTCTGCGAGCAGTACCGGATGATGCTCGAGGACAACCTCGATGAGCATATCCAGCACTTCGACCGCTACGTGCTGGGCCAGGACAGCTGAGTCATCCGTCGCCAGGCCGTGCAGCGCTTCGCCGGCGCCGCGAGGGCTGAAGTCGGTTACTGCAGCGCGCCCTGTTCCTGCGCCGGTACACCAAACGAGACGTAGTAGGCCAGGCCGACAAAGATCGCGCCACCCACGGCGTTGCCCAGGAATACCGCCGCCAGGTTTTCCAGCAACTGTCCCCAGCTCAGGTAACCGGCAAAGATTGCCGCCGGGATCAGGAACATGTTGGCCACCACGTGCTGGAAACCGATGGCGACGAAGGCCATGATCGGGAACCAGATGCCGAGGATCTTGCCGCTCATTTCACGGCTGGCGTACGAAAGCCACACCGCCAGGCACACCAGCCAGTTGCAGCCGATGCCGGAGACGAAGGCATGAAGGAAGTCGGCGCTGACCTTGCTGGTCGCGCCCGCCAGGGTCTTGCCCAGGTACGCTCCCTCGGTCAGCCCGAGCAGATGACCGAAGCAATAGGCGACGAACAGCGCGCCCAGCAAGTTCGCCAGGGTCACCAGGGCCCAGTTGCGCGCGACCGCCCACAGGCGGATACGCCCGGCAAACATCGCCAGGGGCAGGCTCATCATGTTGCCGGTGAGCAGTTCACCTCCGGCCAGGATCACCAGGATCAGGCCGATGGGGAACACCGCGGCGCCCAGCAGGGTGCCGAACGAGGCCCATGGCGTGGGGATCATGGTGCTGACGTGGATTGCCAGCAGGAAGCCCAGGGAAATGAATGCCCCGGCCAGGAATCCGAGGATCAGGGTGGTGCGGGTGGGCAGATGGGCTTTGCGGGTGCCGGCTTCTATGACCAGCTCGGTGATCCGGGAGGGGGTATTCACAGACATTATCAACAACTCGAACGCAAGGACGGTGGCTCAGGCCGCGGGTCGGGGTTTGGCAGCAGGGGGGTAGCTGCGAAGCGGGCGGCACGTTAGCTGAGGCAATTTGACGCGGTCAAATCGATAGGCTGGATGAGGTGATAGATCTCATCTATGAGGGCTGGGTATCCAAGCGGATTGCTATCGACGCGCTTGAAAAGGCACTGTGGAGCAGGCAGTATTCACCGAAATTACATGGTACATTCCATGGTATGTAACGGTGGAGTGAGCAATGGCGCGTATAGGCATCGACAAGGCAGCTGTTTACCAAGCACGGCAAGCGCTGATGGCCCGGGGTGAACACCCTAGTATCGATGCGGTACGTATCGAACTGGGTAATACCGGGTCCAAGACCACCATTCACCGCTACCTGAAAGAGCTTGATCGCCAGCCGGCGCAAATGCTAGGCAGCACGGCGGCGCTAAGTGAGCCCCTGGGGCGATTGGTCGAGCGACTGGCGGCGCAATTGCAGGAAGAAGGACAGGCGCGCATCGACGCCGCTGAGGCCGCCGCAGAGGCCCGTTGCGCGGCGATGCAGGCTGAGTTGCAACTGGCTCAGCGTGACCTGGCCAACGCGTTGCGCCAGGTGGAGCGCTTGAGTGGTGCGCTGCACGCCGAGTCAGAACGCCTGTCCTGCTGCCAGGCCAGCCTGCAAACCGAACAACTGCGCAGTGCTGGTCTGAGCCAGTCCCAGGGCGAATTGCAAGCGCGCTTGGCAGACAAGGACGAGCAACTGCGCGCCAGCCTCGAACAGCGTCAGCAGGAGCAACGCCGGAACGAGACCCAGGTGCGACAGTTGCAGGGACAATTGCAGACCTTGCAACAGGGGGCCATCGCTCGTCAGGACGAGGTGACCCGCCTGCACCGCGACAATGAGCGCCTGCTCGCCGAGCAGCGCCAGGCAACGGCCCAGAGCCGGTTGCTGGACGAACAACTGCAGCAGCGTGACGCCCAGGTGCAGGGCTTGCGAGCGATACTGGCGCAGGCCCAGGGCGCCAATGACGAGATGCGCCGTCAGTTGGCGACGCGAAAAGGCGAATGATCGCAGGCTGCCTGCTGGCCTGAGGCAGCGGATGCGCCGTTCGTTCAAGCGCCTGATTCAGTTGCCGGGCAACACTGGGGCTCCATCCATGTTCGGAGCCTTCCATGCGCATCCTCTATGCCCCATGCTTTTTCCTCGGGTTCATCGCCACCGCCGTATGGCTGATCAACCTCGGTGCCGACATCCTCTGGCTGTTGCCCCTGCTCGGCGTTGCCATCTTGCTGTCATTCACCTGCGAAGCGCTGTACCCCTACAAGCCCGCCTGGAGCGAGGCCGGCGGGGAGGGCGGACGCGATGGCCTGCACGCGCTGGTCAACGAAACGCTCAATGTCGCCAGTATCGCCGTCATTCCTCTGTTTGCCGGCTGGCTGCCGGCCAGCAGCCTGTGGCCCAGCCACTGGCCGGTAATGTGGCAATTGCTCCTGGCGCTGCCACTGGCCGACCTGGGCATCACCCTTGTGCACTACGCCAGCCACCGCAGCGCGTTACTCTGGCGCCTGCACGCGGTGCATCACAGCGTGACCCGGCTGTACGGTTTCAATGGCCTGATGAAGCATCCGCTGCACCAGTTGGCCGAGGCCCTGGGCGGTGTGGTGCCATTGTTGCTGCTGGGTTTGCCACAGGATGTCGCGGCGCTGCTGGCTTTCAGTATCTCGGTGCAGTTGCTGCTGCAGCACAGCAATGTCGACATGCGCATCGGTGGCCTGCGCCATCTGTTCGCCTGGGCGCCCGTGCACCGGCTGCACCACCTGAAGTACGGCAGGCTGGGCGACGTCAATTTCGCCCTGTTCTTCCCGCTGTGGGATCGCCTGCTGGGGACCGCGCTGCACCTGCCGGACTATGGGCTGGCCGATGACGACATGGGTATCGGCGATCGCCCGGACTACCCGCAAACCTACCTGGCACAGCTGTGTGAGCCGTTTCGACCGGCGGCCACGGCGCAGCCGCCAGCGCCGCTGCCACGCGGCCTGCGCCAGGCCCTAGATCAGCGCGTCTGAACGCAGGTGGCGCAGGGCGTCGCTGGCGCGAATACCGAACTGCTGACGCAGGCTGCGGGAGAGGTGCGCCGAGTCGGAAAAGCCCGCGGCCATGGCCGCCTCGGTCAGGGAGGCACCGGCCAGCGCCTGGCGCAGGGCTTGGCGCAGACGCTGCCACAGCACCAGGCGTCGTACCGACAGGCCGAGGCTGCCGCTGAACAGGCGCTCCAGTTGGCTGATCGACAGTGCGGCTTCCTGAGCCAGTGCCGTGGCTGGCAGACGCTGCTCGTCCAACGCCCGGATCCGCGCAAGGGATCGTGCCAGACGCGGGTCCAATGGGCGGCGCGGCGCCTGACGCAACGCCTGGGCGAGACCGGGGATATCACGCGGCGCCTGTTGGCAGACGTCGAGCAAGGTTTCCAGGGTAAACGCCAGGGGCTCGGCAAACAGAGTGATGCAGGGCGCCTGACGCTCGGGGATGGCGTGGGGCTGCAGCGACTCGATGGCCAGCGAACGGCCGCAGCGCTTTTCGCCGGCGATTTCTACGCACAGCTCGCCCTCGAGGGACAGCAGCACCTGATGGGCATAATGGGCGTGGACGCTGGTTCGGCCCGGCGTGCCGAGCAACAGGCAGTGGTCATCGGCCAGCCAGAGTCGACCTCGCCAAGCGCTGTCCTGTCGTTCGTTCATCCCAGGCTTCCTATCCGTATTGGTCCATAAGCACTCATGCGAGTGGATATCGTTCAAAGGCCGATTATGCTTGAAGTGACTTGCCGCGATTCGGGGCCGATGCCTCGTCGTGTTTCGCGCAGCCTGTAATGCCCTTGGGCCTGGGTGCGTGCTTTGGGATCTGATGGAGCACTCCGGTCTACCCCAACCAGACGGAGGCGACCCATGGCGGTCCTTGACAGCGCATCCACGGGCAGTAGCGCGCCCCAACGTGGCATCACCCGGGAGGAGCGCAAAGTCATCTTTGCCTCTTCCCTTGGTACCGTGTTCGAATGGTACGACTTCTACCTCTACGGATCACTGGCGGCGATCATCGCCAAGCACTTCTTCGCCGGGGTCAACGAAACCACCTCGTTCATCTTCGCCTTGCTCGCCTTCGCCGCCGGCTTTGCCGTGCGGCCGTTCGGCGCCATCGTGTTCGGCCGCCTGGGCGACATGATCGGGCGCAAGTACACCTTCCTCATCACCATCGTGATCATGGGCCTGTCCACCGCCGTGGTGGGGCTGTTGCCCAGCTACGCGACCATCGGCGTGGCCGCGCCGGTGATCCTCATCACCCTGCGCCTGTTGCAGGGGTTGGCGCTGGGCGGCGAGTACGGCGGCGCCGCCACCTATGTGGCGGAGCATGCACCCAAGGGCAAGCGCGGCTTCTTCACCGCGTGGATCCAGACCACCGCGACCCTCGGGCTGTTCCTGTCGCTGCTGGTGATCCTGGCCTGCCGCACTGCCCTGGGCACCGAGGCGTTCGAGGCCTGGGGCTGGCGCATCCCGTTCCTGCTGTCGATCCTGCTGCTGGCGATCTCGGTGTACATCCGCCTGCAGCTCAACGAGTCGCCGGTGTTCATGAAGATGAAGGCCGAAGGCAAGGCGTCGAAGGCGCCGCTGACCGAGTCGTTCGCCCGCTGGGACAACCTGAAGGTGGTGATCATGGCGTTGCTCGGCGGTACCGCCGGGCAGGCGGTGGTGTGGTACACCGGGCAGTTCTACGCGCTGTTCTTCCTGCTGCAGACCCTGAAGATCGACCCGCAGACCGCCAACCTGCTGATTGCCGGCTCGCTGCTGATCGGCACGCCGTTCTTCATTGTCTTCGGCAGTCTGTCCGACCGCATCGGGCGCAAGAAGATCATCATGGCCGGCTGCATCATCGCCGCGCTGACCTACTTCCCGATCTTCAAGGCGTTGACCGAGTACGGCAACCCGGACGTGTTCGTCGCCCAGGAGCAGAACCCGGTGGTGGTGGTGGCCGACCCCGGGCAGTGCGCGTTCCAGTTCGATCCGGTGGGCAAGGCCCGGTTCACCAGCTCCTGCGATATCGCCAAGAGCCTGCTGGCCAAGCGGGCGATCCCGTACGAGAACGAGAAGGCCGAGCCCGGCAGCGTGGCGCAGATCCGCATCGGTGAGCGGGTGATTCCGAGTTTCGAGGGCAGCAGCCTGGCCGCGGCGGACCTGAAAACCCAAAGCGATGCCTTCACCGCCACCCTGACGGCGGCCCTGAAGGAGGCCGGCTACCCCGAGAAGGCCGACCCGGCGAAGATCCACTACCCGATGGTGTTGCTGCTGCTGAGCATCCTGGTGATCTACGTGACCATGGTCTATGGCCCGATCGCCGCCTGGCTGGTGGAGCTGTTCCCGGCGCGGATCCGCTACACCTCCATGTCGCTGCCGTACCACATCGGTAACGGCTGGTTCGGCGGTTTCCTGCCAACGGTGGCTTTCGCCATGGTCGCGGCGACCGGGGATATCTACTACGGGCTGTGGTACCCGATCGTGATCGCGGTGATGACGGCGGTGCTGGGGATCTTCTTCCTGCCGGAGACCAAGGATCGCGACATCAACCACACCTGACTGCCTGCTGGCCCGCTCCCCGCATACGCGGAGCGGGCTTGTCGGTCAGTCGAAGTATCCACGCAAGGTATACCGGTACCCGACATCCACCGCCGAGGTCTGCGGTTTGGCATACGCCTTCTTGAGCACGAACTCGAACGCCGGTTCATACAATCCATCGCGCACCACGGCACCCGCCAGTACTTCCACCGTGTACCAGCCGTTGTCCAGCTCGATGATCGGTCGCCCCGGCTCCTGGTAGCGTGCCAGCAGGTCGCCCAAGGCCTTGTTGGTGAAGTGCTGCAGGATGCGCCAGGTGAACAGCATCAGCGCACGGTTCTCGATCCGCAGCACATACCCTGCGCGCCGATGTTTGAGGCGACTGCCGGGCTCCAGCAGTGCCGGCGTGGGCTCGTCGAGGGTGAACAGGATGCGGTAGGGCAGGTTGTCGATTCCGGCCAGGGGCAGGATTACCCCCTGCGCCACCGCCAGGTCGCCACTGTCGCCGCGGGTGAAGGCGCGGGCGAGGTCGTCGGGCAGGTCGTGGTCTTCCTTGAACTGTTCGAGCAACTGGATATCGCCGAGCAGGAAATAGTCGATCAGGTCGTTGAGTACTTCGCTGAATTCGAAGCGCATGGGTTGTCCTTGTTCTGGCTGCGCCGGGTTAGTTCAGCAATGTAGCAGTCCACGTGGAAAACCACGCGAGTATAAGGTGCGGGCCTGCCGGCTAATGCCGCTGGGCGATCTGGATCAGGTTGCCGCAGGTGTCGTCGAACACGGCCACGGTGACCGGGCCCATGGCCGTGGGCGGCTGGGTGAACTGCACGCCGGCCTTGCACAGCCGCTCATACTCGGCCTGGATATCGCGCACGCCGAAGGAGGTGGCGGGAATGCCGTCCTGCTTGAGCGCGGCCTTGTAGATTTTTGCCGCGGGATGGGCGTCGGGTTCGAGCAGCAGCTCGACGCCGTTGGGGTCGTTGGGGGAGGTGAGTGTGAGCCAGCGGTGCTTGCCCATGGGGATATCGTGCTTGGGTTCGAAACCCAGGACATGGTGGTAGAAGGCATGGGCCCTGGCCTGATCGTCGACGAGGATGCTGGTGACCACGATCTTCATGTGTATCCCTCTGAAGGGGCAGCATCGCGCTGCGGGTACCTGGGGATTATAGAAGGGCCGTCTGCACCGGGTGGATTGGTTCGCAGACTTTCAACCGGAGATCGCTGAGCCTTGTGGTGTGTCGGCACGTCACCAGGTCGAACAGCAAGCGCATTGCCCGTGTCGCCATGCGCCGCATCACCGGCGCCTGCAGGCGTTGTGCCGCTATGGCGCCAGGCCTTCGAAACCGACCTGCTGGGCACGGTCGGTATGGTGACGGCGGCGCTGCCCTGGCTCAAGGCCGCGCTGAATCACTATGGCAAGACACTTCGCTTGGACGCATGGCTCGGCCGGAGGAGGTCGCCCGGGCTCGACTGGTAGGTGTTGAGGCCTCGGGCAGACAGACGGTACAAATGCATAATCCAAAAGTGATATCAGATCGCTTGCATGGTGCTTGGGCCGATCTATGCTCAGGACATCCCGTGGATACAGGAGCCCCGGCCCATGTTCGAATACCATCGCAAGTCCGATCTGGTCGAAATCCAGCGCGCCCGGCAAGCCCTGGCGGGCATGGAGGCGAAGCTGGCGGCGATCAGCCGTTCCATGGCGATGATCGAGTTCGCGCCGGATGGCACGATCCTCGAAGCGAACGAGCACTTCTGCAAGACCATGGGCTACAGTGCCGATGAGATACGTGGCAAGCACCACCGGATCTTCTGTGACCCGACCTACGCCAAGAGTGCCGAGTATCAGCAACTCTGGCGTGAGCTGGGTCAGGGCAAGGCCATCAGCGGTACCTTCGAGCGCCTGGACAAGGCGGGCCGCGAAGTATGGCTGGAGGCGAGCTACATGCCGGTGATCGACGAGCGCCAGCAGGTCACCAGCGTGATCAAGGTGGCCTCCGACATCACCCGCCATGTGATCGAGGAGCATGAGAGCGAAAGCCTGCTCAAGGCCATCGGCCGCTCCATGGCGGTAATCGAGTTCACCCCGGCCGGGCGGGTAATCAAGGCCAACCAGAATTTCCTCGATACCATGGGCTATCGCCTGGAGGAAGTAGTCGGGCGCCACCATGGGCTGTTCTGCCTGCCCCATGAGCGCGAGTCGGCCGAGTACCGCGACTTCTGGGCCTCGCTCAACCGCGGCGAGTACCACTCGCACCGCTTCGAACGCATCAACAAGCAGGGCCAAACCGTGTACCTGGAGGCGTCCTACAACCCGATCTTCGACAACAAGGGCCGGTTGTACAAGGTGGTGAAGTTCGCCAGCGACATCACCCGGCAGATCAGCACCCAGCAGACCGCCGCCGATGCTGCCCATGCCAGTTCGATGCAGACCGACGCCTGCGCGCGCAAGGGCACCCAGGTGGTGCAGCAGGCGGTGGAGGTGATCGAGCAGATTTCCTCCGAGTTGAACGACGCCGCCCGTACCATCGATGCGGTGAGCAAGCAGTCCGAGGTGATCGGGCAGATCGTCCTCACTATCCGCGGCATCGCCGACCAGACCAACCTGCTGGCGCTCAATGCCGCTATCGAGGCGGCCCGGGCCGGCGAGCATGGCCGAGGCTTCGCCGTGGTCGCCGACGAAGTACGCAACCTGGCGGCGCGCACCAGTAAGGCGACCCTGGAGATCGTCGAGGTGGTGCGGCAGAATCACGACCTGTCACTGACCGCGGTGGCCAGCATGCAGTCGAGCCTGACCCGCACGGGGTTGGGCGTGGAGCTGGCCAACGAGGCCGGCACGGTGATCATGGAGATCCAGCAGGGATCACGGCACGTGGTGGACGCCATCAGTCAGATCAGTTCGACCCTTCAATTGCACTGAGGCTCTGGCGAAGCTCCAGCTCCAGGCCTTGCAGGCTCGCCCGCAACCGGGCGAGTAATTGATCCACGGGCAGGCCTAGGGCGATGGCTTGCTCCAAGGCTTCGCAGTCCTGTCTGACACCTCTGACCTTGAGCATTTTCGCGCCACCTTTGACCCGATGGACAACGGGCACCAGGGCCTCGGGTGACGGATCTGCGCCGAGCGCATGCAATGCCTGCAGGTCCTCGGCACTGCTTTGCGCCAGTTGTTCCAGCAGGCGCCGGGTCAACTGAGTGTCGTCCTGGGTGAGGTGGCGCAGTTCGGCCAGGTCGAAGCCGCTGGGCCGTGGCATCATGTCGACCTGATCGGGCAGGGTGGTGGCCAGTGGCAGGCATGCCCTGAGCGCCTGCAGGCCGATCGGTTTGAACAGGCATTCGTCCATGCCGCTGTCCAGGCAGCGTTGACGCTCTTCGGCCTGGGCGTTGGCGGTGACGCCGATGATGCGACAGGCCGGTGATCGAGCCTCGCGTTCCTCGGCACGGATGCTGCGGGCCAGCGTATGGCCATCCATGACCGGCATGCTGCAATCGGTGATCACCACGTCGAAACGACCGACTTGCCAGAGTGCCAGCGCCGTCTTGCCGTGATCGGCGAGAGTCACCTGGTGGCCCAGCGAACGCAGTTGCTTGTCGAGTAGCAGCAGGTTGGCCGGATAATCGTCGACCACCAGGACGCGCAGGGGGCCGCTGCCGGTTTCGATCGAGGCGCGGTCGAGCGACTCCCGGGTGGCGGGTTCGGCAGCGGGCAGGGTGAGGTGGACATCGACCTGGGTCCCCAGGCCTTCGATGCTGTGCAAGCGCAGCTCGCCGCCCATGAGCTCGCACAGCTCGCGGCTGATCACCAGTCCCAGCCCTGCGCCTTGGCGCGCCTGGCGGCCATCGACCTGGGAGAAGGTGGTGAACAGCCGTGTCTGGTCGCTGGAGCTGATGCCTACACCGCTGTCCTTGATCTGCAGCGTGACGTGCTGCAGGTCGCCGTCGAGCGGGGTCACCACCAATGACACATCGACCTGGCCCTGGTCGGTAAACTTGATCGCATTGCTCAGCAGGTTCGACAGTACCTGCTTGAGGCGCAACGGATCGGCAAGCGCCCAGGCGCAGGTATCGGGCAGTACAGCACGCAGGTTGAGCCCCTTGAGACGGGCGTTGCCTTCGAAGACCCTCAGGGTGGTGCGCACGATCTCGACCAGGTCGGTGGCCACCGGTTGCAAGGTCATGTGGCCGGCCTCGATGCGTGAGATGTCCAGTACATCGCCGATCAGTTCGAGCAGGCCGATCGCTGAATCGTGGGCCGCCTCCAGCGCCTGGCGGTCGCTGTGGCCGTGGCGGCTGTCCTCCAGGGCCATTTCGAGCAGCCCGATGACGGCGTTCATCGGTGTGCGGATCTCATGGCTCATGACCGCCAAAAAGGTGCTTTTTGCCCGGCTGGCCTGCTCGGCGTCGTCCTTGGCCTGACGCAGCTGTTCGAGCAGCCCGCGGCTGAGCGTAAGCTGTTCTTGCAGGGCACGCTGGGCCTCGCTGCGTTGCTGGATCAGTTTACGCAGGTAGCTGTTCCAGAACACCACGCCGGCCAGCAGCAGCGTGGCCAGCACCAGGACCTGCAGCGCCAGCGTGCGGTAATTGCGCCAGGGGCTGTCACTGGCCACTGCGTTGGTGCGCCAGCGATTGACCAGTTGTTCCAGCTCATCAGGTGGGATACTCAGCAACGCCTTGTCGAGGATCGCCTGCAGTTGTGGTAGCGCGGGGCTGACGGCGAAGGTCGCCAGGGCGGGTTCATCGCCCAGTAACCCGGCGATTTTGAGGCGACCACTGAAAGCCTGGTTGATGAAGTAGGCGGCATTGACGTGCGAGTTGATGGCGACGTCGGCATCACCGTTGGCCACCGCCTCCATGAGCTGCAAGGGATTTTCGACCTCCACGGTACGCAGGCCGACGACCTGGCGTTCCAGGTCGTCGAGCAATGGCGAGCCGCGCAGCAGTGCCACGCGCAACCCCTGCAGCGGCTGCTTGGTGTCTAGTGGCGGTGCATTCTGGCGGGTGACCAGCACTCGCGGGCTGATCATGTAGGGGCGTGTGTAGCGCAGGCGTTGGGCACGATGCACGCCGTAGCCGATAGCGCCGATCATGTCCACCTTGCCTTGGGCGACTTGCTCGACCATGTCCTCGAATGACTCCGACTCGACGATCTGGAATTGCAGGCCGGTGCGCAGGCCGATGCGCTCCAGCAAATCCAGGGCAATCCCCCGTGCTTGCTGCTGGGCGTCGGTGAAACTCAGGGGGGCGAGGGTGGTGTTGATCATCACCTTGACCTGCCGGTGCCGGGCGATCCACTCGCGTTCTTCGTGGGTCAGGGCGTCGAGGCGGCGGTCGAGCAGGAAGCTGGTGCTGCCGCCCGTCCAGCGCCGAAGGATGTTCAGCCGTTCGCTGTCGGAGATGCGGCCGAGGGCGAGGTCGACCAGTTGCAGCAAGCGCGGGTTGTCTCGAGCCAGGGCAAACGCGAAAGTGCTGGCCGGCATCTGGACGAAATGATCGACCTTGACCCTTTCCTGGAAGCCCTTGGCGATCACGTAGTCGGCGCTGATGGCATCACCCAGGTAGACATCGGCTTGCCCCAGCGCCACCGCGGTCACACCGGCGAGCGTGGAGCGGTAGAGGCTGAGCTGAGCGTGGGGGTAGAGTTGCTGCACTGTGCGAATGGGCAGGTAATGGTCGACCATGGCCAGGCGCAGACCCTCAAGCTTGTCCTCTACGCGCAGGCTTCGGTTCTGCCGGGACACGATAACCGGCAAGTCGTCGGCATAGGGCAGGCTCAGCGTAAGGTCAGCATCGTTGGCCTCGAAGGCATTGGAGCTGCCCAGCAGGTCGATCTCGCCGGCACGCAAGGCATCGAGCGCCTGGGCGCGGCTGGCATAGCGTCGCACCTCGATGGGTAGCCCGAGCTGTTCGCCGATCAGGCCGGCATAGTCGGCGCTGAGGCCTTCGTAGTCAGCCTGGCTGATGTTGATGTCGAAGGGTGGATAGTCCGGGCGCGAGCTGCCCAGCACCAGGCGCTTGCGTTGGTTCAGCCACTGTCGGTCGGTCGCTGCCAACGCCAGCGGTGGCGCCGCGCTCAGGGCACGGGCAAGCAGGTGGCGGGGCTCGCTGTGCACCTCGCTCAGTGCGGATGGCGACAGCAACGCGACCAGCAGCAGGCACAGTGATGCCCCCTTAGTCATGGTTCAGGCCACGTTGTTGCGTTTGGCGAGGTCCACCATTTCTACCAGCGACTCGACCTTGAGCTTCTCCATGATCCGGCCGCGGTAGGTGCTGATGGTCTTGGCGCTGAGGTTCATCTGCTCGCCGATCAGCTTGTTGCTCTGGCCGGCGCTGAGCCGGCGCAGCACTTCCATTTCCCGGTTGGACAGCAGTGCCAGGCGCTCGGTCTCGCTTTCCAGGGTGTTGCTGTTGACCGCCATCTGCGGGAAGGTCGAGTAACCCTTGACCAGTGCCTTGAGGGCGAAGACCAGGGCATCGAGGTCTTCGTCCTTGTTGACGAAGGCCGAGATGCCAGCGTCCATGCAGCGCCGCACGTAGAGGTCGGCGGGCTGGCCGGTGAGGGCCATGATCCGGGGCGGTGGGTCGATCAGCTTGAGCCGCTTGATCACCTCCATGCCGTCGAGGTCCGGCAGGCCGATGTCGAGGATGACCACGTCCGCCTTGGTCTGCTCGGCCAGGCGAGCAGCCTCCTTGCCTTTACCGGTTTCCCCCACGACGGTGAAGCGTTCGCGTTCGAGCAGCATGCGTACGGCGAGTCGAACAATGTGGTGGTCATCGACCAACAGCACGGATGTCATTCAGGTAGCTCCTGTCAAAGTGCAGCCCGCTTCCAGCCTATGATCAAAGGCGCTGAGCAGCGGACTTGCTGGGCAGCGCGCACCTTACGGATATTCAGGAGCCTTGGTAATAGGCGAGTATAGGTGTGTTGAAAAACCTGCACAAACCTGTAGAAAAGTCCTACAAACGAGGTTCAGGCGCAGGGCGCGTGCGGCTTGTGCACACGCTGTGTCGAGGCGGGATTGTTGTCCAGCACCTTGCCGGCGCGGGAGGGGCGGGCAACCAGCTGGCCGCCGCAGTTCGGGCAGCGGTGGTGGAAGTGCCGGTCGTTGCAGGCTCGGCAGAAGGTGCACTCGAACGAGCAGATCAGCGCATCTGGGCTTTCGGCCGGCAGGTCGGCGTCGCAGCATTCGCAGTTGGGGCGCAATTCGAGCATGGTCTTGGTTTCCTTCCAGTTGGAAAAACCAGTGTGCTACGCCGCGCCCCGGTCGGCAATCGCTTCACGTGCCTGGACGGTAAAGGTGGGCGTGACCAGCGCGGTACAGGGCCGAGTCGGCGAATGGCGCGTCTCCCAGCACATGACCGACCAGGATCAGCGCGGTACGCCGAAAATCCTTGGCGGCAACGCGCTCGCAGATATCGGCCAGCGTGCCCTTGACCCAGTCCTGGTCCGGCCAGGTGGCGCGATGGACCACCGCTATCGGGCAGTCGACGCCATAGTGTGGCAGCAGCTCCTGGACGATGCGGGCCAGGTGGCGCACCCCCAGATGGATGGCCAGGGTACTGCCGTGGCGGGCCAGGTCGGCCAGTTGCTCACCGGCCGGCATTGGCGAACGGTCGCCAAAGCGGGTGAGGATCACGGTCTGCGCCACATCGGGCAAGGTCAGCTCGCAGCCGAGCAGCGCGGCACTGGCGGCGGTGGCGGTGACGCCGGGGACGATCTGGTAGTCGATATCCAGTTCGCGCAAGTGGCGGATCTGTTCGCCGATGGCGCCATAAAGGCTGGGGTCGCCGCTGTGCACGCGCGCCACGTCCTCGCCGTTGGCGTGAGCCTGGCGCATCGCCTCGACGATCTGCTCCAGGTGCAGTTCGGCGCTGTTGATTACCGTGTGCGCCTGGTGACCTTCCAGCACGGCGGCGGGGACCAGGGAGCCGGCATAGACGATCACTGGGCACTGGCGGATCAGGCGCTGGCCCTTGACCGTGATCAGCTCGGGATCGCCGGGGCCGGCGCCGATGAAATAGACCGTCATGGGGGTTCCTTGTATAGAAGAGTGGCGGATTATCCGCCGATGGCCAGGGCCAGGGTAGCGCTGCCGAGGACCTGCCTCGGCACGTGCAGGCGGCCGTTATCGCCGGCCAGGGCCAGTGCGGCGCTTTCGGCGACGCCCCAGCAGCCGGTCTGCGCGTACGCCGTGGGCGAACGCTGGCTGAGCTGCGCTTCGAAAACCAGTAGATGCGCGGCATCGAAACAGATGTACGGCAGCCCCAGGCGTTCGGCCAGTGCCAGCAGGCCGGGCTCGCGGGCCTTGGGCTCGATGCTGGCAATGCCGCGCAGGGCCGAGAGGGGCAGGGCGTTGCGGGTGAGGGTCTGGCGCAGCAATACCGCAAGGGTCTCGACCGGGCAGCCGCGGCGACAGCCAAAGCCGGCGTACAACGCCGGCTGAGCAGGCAGATCGCGCATCAGGCCTGGCTGGAGCGACGGTACAGCCAGGCGCTGAGCAGGCCCAGGGCCAGCCAGAACGCGGCGTTGGTCAGCCAGGAAGCGATCTTGAACTGGGTCTCGAGGGCTTGCGGCGCCAGGCTTTCATGCACGGCCGGCTGTGGCGCGCCGATCAGGTGCGGGATCACCAGCAGAGCGGCACCCAGCGCCTTGAGCAGCCAGTGCCGGGCGAACACCAACAACGCCAGGCCGGCGGCGGTGGCCGCTGCGGTGCCGATCCACCAGGTCTGGCGCTGACCGAGGTCGGCGGCGGCGGTGCCGGGCAGTTCCGGTGGCAGGCCCAGGGTCGGCGCCAGGCAGAACACGGCAAAGCCGGCCAGGCCCCACAGCGCGCCGGTGGCCACGCGGTTCGGTTCACGCAGGCCGTAGAGAGCGACCAGGATCAGGGCGAAACCGACGGCGACCACCAGGTTGCCACCGGTGGTGGACAGCACGCGCTGCCAGCCGTCTTCCGGCGACCAGGCTTCGGCGCTGTGCTCATGCTCGTGGGGCGCGGTGGCGTCGCCGTGTTCATGGTGTTCGGCGACCGGGGCGGCGGACTCGTAGGTTTCCGCCTGGAGAATCAGTGGGGTGACCCAGAAGCTTTGCAGCAGGGTCAGCAGCAGGGCCGCGAGCAGGCCGCTGAAGCCCGCGGTACGGGCGATGCGCGTAATCATGCGGGTTTACTCAGTGGCAAGGGAAGGCGGCGCTGTGGCGGGTATCGTGGGCAGCGTTGTGCACTGCCTCGATGTGCGAGAAACCGGCGAAGTACACCAGGCACAGGCCCAGCAGGCTGGCGCCGACCGCGACGATCAGTCGCTGGCTGAGGCTGACGGGGGTGGCGATACTGTGTTTGGCGCTGGTGATGGGCATGACGCGTTCCTCTGCTGCTTTTGTTGTGGCAACGGACATGCGCGACGACCCCGGGCACGATTGGCCCAGGTGATACGACGACGCCCGCCCACCGCGGGGTGTACTGTGAGCACGTGTCAGGCCGGTCTCCGGGCTGGCGAGGTGGAGCAGGACTCCGTGGGGCGTCACCTTCCCATGCCTTACTGTTGGCACAGTGGTTCGGACGCTTCTCTCGCTTACCGTTGCGGGGGCAGCACCGGCCTTGTCGGCTCCTTAGCAATGGAGGCGCGACGCACCGGTTTCCCGTTTCACCCCCGTCGGGGGCACCTGAACGCAATGCGCTAGCAAATCACGGGGCCGGGCCCGCGTCAATCGCCATGGCGGTTGACCGCCAGGCAGGCACTGCGTAGCCTTGCCGCTGCGAGGTTCTCGGGCGTTGGCCCGAGCTAAGACGGGAACGCGGTACAAGCCGCGGCTGCCCCCGCAACTGTAAGCACTGAAGGGTTCGGCACAGCCACTGCGCAGGCGCGCGGGAAGGCGCCGGCCCACCGGCCAGCGAGCCGCAGCGGTGCGAGCCAGGAGACCTGCCTCGTGACGTTTTCGACTTTCAACCGGGCGGGGTGATCCGGTGGCGAACGCGCCAGGCCGGCAGGGCCGTGGCTGTCGTCCTGCATGCCCGCGCCATTGCTGCCAAGGGCATCGCGACATGAAAACACTGGCCAAGCTTCCCGTCACCATCGTTACCGGCTTCCTCGGCTCGGGCAAGACCACCTTGCTGCGCCATATGCTCGACAACGCCCAGGGCCGCCGCATCGCGGTGATCGTCAACGAATTCGGCGAGCTGGGCATCGACGGCGAGATCCTCAAGCAGTGCAGCATCGGCTGCACCGAGGAAGAGGCCAACGGCCGCGTCTATGAGCTGGCCAACGGTTGTCTGTGCTGCACCGTGCAGGAAGAGTTCTTCCCGGTGATGCGCGAGCTGGTGGCCCGTCGCGGCGACCTCGACCACATCCTTATCGAGACCAGCGGCCTGGCCTTGCCCAAACCGCTGGTACAGGCCTTCCAATGGCCGGAAATCCGCAACGCCTGCACCGTCGACGCGGTGATCACCGTGGTCGACAGCCCGGCCGTGGCCGCCGGCACCTTTGCCGCCTACCCGGAGCAGGTCGATGCCCAGCGCAAGCTCGACCCCAACCTCGACCACGAGTCGCCGCTGCACGAGCTGTTCGCCGACCAGCTGGCCAGTGCCGACCTGGTGGTGCTGAACAAGGCCGACCTGATCGACGCCGAGGGCCTGGCCAAGGTCCGTGCCGAGGTGGCCGAGGAGCTGCCGCCGGCGGTCAAGGTGATCGAGGCCAGCAGCGGCCGCCTGCCGCTGGAAGTGCTGCTGGGCGTGGGCGCCGAGTCCGAGGTGCATATCGATGGTCGCCGTACCCATCACGACTCGCATCACGACGGCGATGACCATGACGACCATGACCACGACGCCTTCGACTCGATCTCCATCGATCTGCCCGAGTCCGACGAGAGCCTGCTGCTCGACGCCCTGACCCAGCTGGTCACCGAGTTCGGCATCCTGCGCGCCAAGGGCTTCGCCGCGATTCCCGGCAAGCCGATGCGTCTGCTGATCCAGGGGGTGGGCACCCGCTTCGACAAGCATTTCGACCGCGCCTGGCGTAGCGATGAACCACGGATCACCCGCCTGGTGCTGATCGGCCAGGCGCTGGACGCCGCACAGCTGGAAGCGCGCCTGCGCCAGGCCCTGGGCGCCTGATCCATGCACCTGCTGCGGACCCAACCCGGCGGCTTCGTGCCGGACGACAGCATCGCCGACCTCGGCCAGACCCCCGCCGACCTGGTGATCCTCTGCAGCGGTGATTCACACTTGGCGCTGCTCGCCGAAACCGCCGAGCAGCTGCCGGCGCACTTTCCCAGCGTGCGCCTGGCCAACCCGATGCAGGTGCAGAACCATGCCTCGGTCGACGTGTATGTCGACCAGGTGCTGCGCCATGCCAAGGTGATCCTGGTGTCGCTGCATGGCGGCGTCGGCTACTGGCGCTATGGTGTCGAGCAACTGGTCGAACTGGCGGAGCGTGGGGTCGAGCTGATCCTGGTGCCCGGCGACGACCGCCCCGATCCTGAGCTTACCGACCTGGGCACGGTCCGCGGCGAACAGGCCGAGCGCCTCTGGCACTTCCTGCGCCAGGGCGGCAAGGCCAACGCCGTTAACCTGTTCAACTGCCTGGCCAGCCAATGGCTGGGTTGTGATTACCCATGGGATGAGCCGCAGCCCTTGCCGCGCACGGCGGTCTATCACCCGGCCAAGGCCACGGCGCGCCTGGAGGACTGGTACGCCGAGTGGAATCCGGAGCATCCGGTGGCGCCGTTGCTGTTCTACCGTTCGCACCTGCAGGCGGCCAACACGGCGTTCATCGATGTGTTCTGCCAGCGCCTGCAGGCCTGCGGGCTGAATCCATTGCCCATTGCCGTGGCCAGCCTGAAGGAACGCGCCTGCCTGGACCAGGTCGAGGCTTGGCTCGACGAGGTGCAGGCCGAGGTGGTGATCAACACCACAGGCTTCGCCCTGTCCAGCCCCGAGCAACCCAACCTGCGTCCGCTGCGCCGCGATGTGCCGGTGCTGCAGGCGATCTGCGCCCAGGACAACCAACCTGGCTGGGAGCAGAGCGAGCAGGGCCTGGGCGCCCGCGACCTGGCGATGCACATCGCCTTGCCGGAACTGGACGGGCGTATCATCACCCGGCCGGTGAGTTTCAAGGACCTGGCCTGGCGCAGCGAGCGCAGCCAGTCCGATGTGGTCTGCTACCGGGCCCACCCCGAACGCATGGACTTCGTCGCCGAACTGGCACGGCGCTGGGTGACCCTGGCGCGCCTGGACAACCAGGAAAAGCGCGTGGCCCTGGTGCTGGCCAACTACCCGACCCGCGACGGGCGCATCGGCAATGGCGTCGGCCTGGACACGCCGGGCGCGGCGCTCAATATCCTTGAGGCCCTGCAGGCGCAGGGTTACCCAGTGGCTGGCCTGCCTGAAACCGGCACTGAGCTGATTCACCAGTTGCTCGGCGGGGTCACCAACGACCTCGACCATCTCGACCAGCGCCCCTGCGCCCAGAGCCTGGCCCTGGCCGACTACCAGCGCGCCTTTGCCGCCTTGCCCGAGACCAACCAACGCGCGGTGCTGGAGCGCTGGGGGCCACCCGAGCAGGACCCGATGTTCCGCAGTGGGCGCATGATGGTTGCCGGCCTGCGCTACGGCCTGATCTTCGTCGGCATCCAGCCGGCGCGGGGCTACCAGGTGGACCACAGCGCCGTATACCACGACCCGGACCTGGTGCCGCCCCATGGCTACCTGGCGTTTCACTTCTGGCTGCGCAACGGCTATGCCGCCGACGCGGTGATTCATGTGGGCAAGCATGGCAACCTGGAATGGCTGCCGGGCAAGGGCGTGGGCCTGTCCGCCGAGTGCTGGCCGGATGCCTTGCTCGGCCCGTTGCCCAACATCTACCCATTCATCGTCAACGACCCGGGCGAGGGCGCCCAGGCCAAGCGCCGCACCCAGGCGGTCATCATCGACCACCTGATGCCGCCGTTGACCCGTGCCGAGACCTACGGCCCGCTGCGCCACCTGGAGCAACTGGCCGATGAATACTACGAGGCGCAGTTGCTCGACCCACGCCGTGCCCGCGAGCTGCAACGTGACATCCTCGAACTGGTCAAGACCCACCATATCGACCGCGAACTGCAGCTCGAAGGCCAGATGGAGGACGCGGCGGTCTGGCTGCCGCGGCTGGACACCTACCTGTGCGACCTGAAGGAATCGCAGATCCGCGACGGCCTGCACGTGTTCGGCCAGTCGCCGCAGGGGCGTTTGCGCAGCGATACGCTGCTGGCGTTGCTGCGGGTGGCGCGGGGCGATGGCAGGGGCGGTAACGCCAGCCTGATCCGCGAGCTGGCCAAGGCGTTGGCGCTGGGCTTCGATCCGCTGGATTGCGACCTGGGGCAGGCCTGGGAAGGGCCGCGCCCGGACCTGCTGACGCAACTCGACGCCAGCCTCTGGCGAACCTGTGGCGATACTCGCGAGCGCCTGGAGTTGCTGGCGTTGTCATTGATTGAGCAGGCCCAGATGGGCACGGTGGCGCTGCCGGACGAGGCGCAATGGGAGGCGGTGCGCGCGGTGCTGCGCACGCTCATCGAGCAGGTCGCGCCCGACCTCGATGCCTGCGGCGGCGCCGAGATCGATGGCCTGCTGGCGGCCCTGGCCGGGCGTTTCGTCCCGGCCGGGCCCAGCGGCGCGCCCAGCCGCGGCCGCCTGGACGTGCTGCCCACCGGGCGCAACTTCTATACCGTCGATGTGCGCAACCTGCCCACCGCCACGGCCTGGCGCCTGGGGTTCGCTTCGGCCAACCTGATCCTCGAGCGCCACCTGCAGGATCACGGCGATCACCTGCGCCAGCTGGGCCTGTCGGTGTGGGGCACGGCGACCATGCGCACCGGCGGCGACGATATCGCCCAGGCCATGGCGCTGATGGGCGTGCGCCCGGTGTGGGCCACCGGCAGCCAACGGGTCGATGACTTCGAGATCCTGCCGCTGAGCCTGCTCGACCGGCCGCGGGTGGACGTGACGCTGCGGGTATCGGGCTTTTTCCGCGATGCCTTCGGCAACCTGATCCGCCTGTTCGACGCCGCCGTGCAGGCGGTGGCGGCGCTGGACGAACCGGACGACCAGAATCCACTGGCCGCGCGGGTGCGCGCCGAGCGCCAAGCGCTGCTCAAGGCCGGAGTCGAGGCCGAGCAGGCAGCGCGACAGGCCGGTTGGCGGGTGTTTGGTGCCAAACCTGGCGCTTATGGGGCGGGTGTGCAGAACGCTATCGATGGTCGCCTGTGGCACAGTCGCGACGATCTGGCCGAGGTCTACCTCAACCATGGTGGCTACGCCTACGGCGTCGCTGACGAAGGCACCCCGGCCCGCGCCGCGTTCGTCCAGCGCCTGGCCCAGGTCCAGGCGGTGCTGCAGAACCAGGACAACCACGAGCACGACCTGCTTGACTCCAACGATTACTACCAGTTTCAAGGCGGCATGCTGGCGGCTGCCGAAACCCTGGCCGGCACCTCGCGGGCCAGCTACCACGGCGACCACAGCCAGGCCGACCGGCCCCGGGTGCGCACCCTCAAGGAAGAACTCAACCGGGTGATCCGTGCCCGGGCGCTCAACCCCAAGTGGATCGACGGTGCCAAGCGTCACGGCTATAAAGGCGCGTTCGAGCTGGCGGCCACGGTCGACAACCTGTTCGCCTTCGACGCCACCACCCACCTGATCGACGATCATCATTACCAAGGGCTGGCCGATGCCTATGTGCTCGACCCGACCACCCGCGATTTCATGCGCGAGCACAACCCCGAAGCCCTGCGCGACCTCACCGAACGCCTGCTGGAAGCCCAGCAGCGCGGGTTGTGGCAGGAGCCGGGCGACTATCGTGAAAGCCTCGAGCAACAGTTGCTCGCCGGCGAGGAAGACAGCTGAACATGAGTGAACCCGTGCAATTCCCCCTGGCCGCCGTGGTTGGCGCCGACGACCTCAAGCTGGCCCTGTGCCTGACCGCCATCGACCCGAAGATCGGCGGCGTGCTGATCGAAGGCCCGCGTGGCATGGCCAAGAGCACCCTGGCCCGGGGCTTGGCCGATCTGCTTGGCGACGGTCCGTTCGTGACCCTGCCGCTGGGAGCCACCGAGGAGCGCCTGGTTGGCACCCTCGACCTGGATGCCGCCCTCGGCCAGGGCCAGGCACGGTTCTCGCCGGGCGTGCTGGCCCATGCTGACGGTGGGGTGTTGTACGTCGATGAAGTCAACCTGTTGCCCGATCCCTTGGTGGACCTGCTGCTGGATGTGGCCGCCAGCGGCACCAACCGCATCGAGCGCGACGGCATTTCCCATCGGCATGCCGCCCGCTTCGTGCTGATCGGCACCATGAACCCGGAGGAGGGCGAGCTGCGTCCGCAGTTGCTCGACCGTTTTGGCCTCAACGTGGCCCTGGAAGGTTTGCCAGCGCCGCAGGCGCGTCAGCAGATCATTCGGCGCCGGCTGGCCTTCGACAGCGATCCGCAGGCGTTCTGCGAACTGTGGGCCGAGCAGCAGGCGGCGTTGCGCGAGCGCTGTCGGTCGGCGCGTGAGCGCTTGGCATCGATCGCCCTGGACGACCAGGCCCTGGCCTGGATTACCGAACGCTGCTTCGCCGCTGGCGTGGACGGCCTGCGCGCCGACCTGGTCTGGTTGCGCGCAGCGCGGGCCCATGCCGCCTGGCGGGGTAACGCGGTGATCGAGGAGGTGGATGTGCAGGCGGTTGCCGAGTTTGCCCTGCGTCATCGGCGCCGCACCGAGGCGCCGCCACCCCAGGCCACTTCGGCTGGCGGGCAGGCGAGTGCGCAGGAGGCGCCGGGCGGTCAGGGCGACTGGGGGGCATTGCCTGCCCAGCCGGTGGCCACGGGGGCTCGGCGCGAGGTGCCGAACTGGGCAAAAAAGCCCTGAGCATCCGCTCGCGCCATGATCGGGTGGCGGATGCCAGGCCTCGCGTCGGCCATTTGACGGGGTCTTCCCGGGGCCGCCCGCGCACCAGCGATAGCGGGCGTATCGCCTGGTTGGCGACTTTGCTCAAGGGCCGGCCACGCCAGCGCCGCGACCTGTGTTGGCAGCAGCGCCAAGCCCAGGCGCCGGAATTGTGGCTGGTGATCGTCGATGCCTCGGCGTCGACCCGGCGCAATCAGGCACTGGCCCAGGCCAAGGGGCTGCTGGCCGGGTTGTTCGATGAGGCCTACCGTCAGCGTGCACGGCTGGCCTTGCTGACAGCCAGTGGCAACCGACCGCAATGGCAACGCCATGGCCTGAAAGCCTCGGCGGCGTTACAGCCCTGGTTGCAGGCGCTGGGGGCGGGCGGTGGTACACCGTTGCCGGCGGCACTGGAGGAGGCACGTCAGTGGTTGTTGGCCCGGCGCAAGCGCTTTCCCCATGAAACCCAGCGCTGCCTGGTGTTGACCGATGGCCGCCTGCAACAGGGTGCGGCGTTGCAACCGCTACCTTGCAGCACATTGCTGGTGGATATGGAAACAGCGGCGGTGCGCATTGGCCGGGCACGCCAACTTGCCGAACAACTGCAGGCCGACTATCGGCATATCGAGCAGTTCGCGGTGATCAAATAAGGATGTAACTGCGACAGGATGTCGCAATTGACCAAGTTATCCCCGAATGTGGGGAAACTTGCACAAGTGCGTGGTGGCCACGCACTTGCAGTACCGTGCTCTTTTACTTCGGCATCGACCAGGGTTGCAGGTCGTAACCTTTGCCGGACAGTTCGGCGCGCACTTCCTCGATCAGGCTGGCCCATTGCGCGGGGTCGGAATAGACGCGCGAGGACACTTGCTTGCTGCCGATACGGGTGCTGGTCCGGTCGATCACTGCCAGGCTCAGTTCACCAGTACCGTTAGGGGCATCCCAGGCTACGCACTGGAAGGGTTCGAAGGCGTGGTCGGCGATCAGCAGTGCTTCGTTGACACGGAGCGGGGCGTTCATGGTTCGGTCTCTCTCATGGTCCCAAACAGCGAAATAAAGTGCCGCGGTGTTATTCCACAAAAGTGTACAGCGCGGGGTTATTCGTACTGATGCTCCAGGTCAGGGTTCAAGTCACATGACCGTTGAAAATTTTTTAAATCGGCGATGTTTCCCTGCCTGTCCATCGCGCCTAAGACGGTAATCGAGTTGGAAAATTCCCGGCGTGGCATGCGCAGTTCTTACCGGGCTGACCAACGGTAGTGGGGAGCGTCAAGTTCATTGCTACTGTTAATTCGGGCGTCGCAACTGACTGTTTATAGTTAAAAAACCAAAATCTGGCGCCAAGGAAAGGTCATGCCCGATACCGCATCCCTGCGCCGCTTGCTGATCGTCGACCCCTGCGATGATTGCCACCGCCTCTTGCCGGGCCTGCGCAGCGTCGGCTGGGATGTGCGAAGTTGCACGCTCGAGGCTGCGATGGAGCAGCCCTGCGATGTGGGCCTGGTACGACTGCAAGCCTCGCACCTGTTGCACCCCGAGGCGGTCAAGGACCTGATCAAGCGCAGCAACACCGAATGGATCGCCGTGCTCAGCGCCGAAGAATTGCGCCTGCAGAATGTCGGCGATTTCGTCTGCGAGTGGTTTTTCGATTTCCACACCCTGCCGTTCGACGTCTCGCGAGTGCAGGTTACCCTGGGCCGCGCCTTCGGCATGGCGCGGCTGCGCGGCAAGGGCACGGTGCGGGTGGACGAGCCCGAACACGAACTGCTTGGAGAGAGCCGGCCGATCCGTGAGCTGCGCAAGTTGCTGGGCAAGCTGGCGCCGACCGAATCGCCGGTGTTGATCCGGGGCGAAAGCGGCACGGGTAAGGAATTGGTGGCGCGTACCTTGCATCGGCAATCGCAACGGCGCGACAAACCGTTCATCGCCATCAACTGCGGGGCCATCCCCGAGCACCTGATCCAGTCCGAGTTGTTCGGCCATGAAAAAGGCGCGTTCACCGGGGCGCACCAGCGCAAGGTGGGGCGTATCGAGGCGGCCAATGGTGGCACCCTGTTCCTTGATGAGATCGGTGACCTGCCGTTGGAGTTGCAGGCCAATCTCCTGCGATTTCTACAGGAGAAGCACATCGAGCGGGTAGGGGGCAATCAGCCCATCGCGGTGGACGTCAGGGTATTGGCGGCGACGCACGTGGACTTGGAGAAGGCCATTGCGCTGGCACGCTTTCGCGAGGACCTGTACTACCGGCTCAATGTCCTGCAGGTGGTGACCGCGCCGCTACGTGACCGGCATGGCGACCTGTCGATGCTGGCGAGCCATTTTTCCCAGTTCTACAGCGCCGAGACGGGGCGCCGGCCGCGCTCGTTCAGCGAGGGCGCCTTGGCGGCCATGGGGCGCCACGATTGGCCCGGCAATGTTCGTGAGCTGGCCAACCGGGTGCGCCGCGGCCTGGTGCTGGCCGAGGGCCGGCAGATCGAGGCGCAGGACCTGGGCCTGCAGGAGCTGCAGGAGCAGGACCAGCCGCTGGGCACGCTGGAGGACTACAAGCATCGGGCCGAGCGCCAGGCGCTGTGCGATGTGCTGAACCGGCACAGCGACAACCTGAGCATCGCGGCCAAGGTGTTGGGCGTTTCCAGGCCAACGTTCTATCGGCTGTTGCACAAGCACCAGATTCGCTAGCTGACCTCAGCTCGACTGGGCAAGATGCCCGTCCGCCAGCTCATCCACCATCTCCGGCTCATCTGGCAGCGCGGTAATCACGCTGAAATCGCTGACTTCCACCTCGCCCCCGCCATACCCCAGCAGATGGAAGGAAAACGCCTTGCGCACGGTTGGGTTGTCGAAGTCGAACGCCATTTCCAACGGTTCATCAGCCGTCACGCGGATCTCTTCGGGCAGCCCGAGCTGCACGTCCTGCTCCAGTTCCTTGGCCTTGAGGCGGATATACGCCGCATGCCGGGGATCCAGCGCCCGCACCTTCAGTCGCACACGGGTACGCGACCCCTCGGGCATCTCCAGGTATTGCGCGCCGATCAGGTTGTCCGCCCAGTCATCCTTGATGCGCTCAGCCAAGGCGATGGGCGAGGGCCCACCGAACTGGTAGCGCAGGTTGAGCGGGGTCTGCAGCAGCGACTGGTCGAGGTTGGCGGCCAGCAGATTGAGTTGCGGCCCTAGGCTGTCCTCGCCACGGCCGAGGAACTGGGCCTGGTCCGCAATGAATCCACTGCTGGCATAGCGCCGACAGCGTTGCTGGAAGTCGCACTCGCTGAGGGTGCCCAGGCCGTCGTGGTAGCGCAGCATGCCATTGGTGTAGGAGATCATCTCGCGGCCGCTGTCGTAGTCGCGGTACAGCGAGCGTCCGCCCAGAGCTGCCGGAATCGGCAGGGCGAAATAGTCGAGCAGGGAGGTGCTCAGGTCAATGTGGCCGTAGGTGCCCTGCTTGAGCCTGGGTAGCTGGGCTTGCTCCGGCGCCAGTGTGAGGTTGAAGCCCCAGGCCGAGGCCAGGCGCACGCCATCGATGCCGTGCGACTCGTCCGAGGTGACGATCACCAGGGTGTCTTGCAGCACGCCCTGTTTCTCGAGGCTGTCGAGGAAGCCGCCCAGTGCATCGTCAAGGTAGGCCACTGCGGCCTGCTTGGGCGTATCGAAGCGTTGCAGATAGGCATCAGGCGCCGAGTAGGGCTGGTGAGTACCGACCGTGAGCAGGGTGAGCATCCAGGGTTGTGGTTGCTTGCGCAGCTCGCCGACATAGTCGACCGCGCCTTCGAAAAAGGCGCGGTCGTCCTTGCCCCAGGGGAATTCCAGGTAGTTGTCGTTGGCGAACCACTCTTGGCCATGCACCGCGTCGAAGCCGATATGCGGCATGATTCGGTCCTTGGCCATGAAGCGCAGCCCAGCGCCCTGCAGGTAATGGGTGGCGAAGCCGGCCTCGCGCAGTTGGGCCGGCAGGCACGCCTGGTTGCGCTGCTGCTGGGTCAGCAGTTCGACGCCCTTGGGCGTGCCGTTGGCCAGCTTGTCGTAGTCGCCGCAGAGCATCGCGTAGAGACCGCGAATTGTCTGGTGGGTGTGCAACACATAGTCAGGGGTGTTCATGCCGCGCTCGGCCCACTGGCTGAGCCGCGGCATCAGTTCCTGTTGGAAGCGGCTGCCGAGTGCCTCGCGGTTGGGGCGCAGGTAGGCGCCGGGGATACCCTCGACGGTGATGATCAGCAGGTTGCGCGCCTTGCCCGGGGCGTCCAGCAGCTTGACGCCATTGAGATCGGACTGGGTCAGACCGGCAGTGGGCAGCGCCGTGACCGCCGGCACATGGCCCAGGCCGCTCAAGGCCTGGTGCTGGAACTTGCCCACCGCCGCCGACAGCGCTTGGTGGGTGAGACCGTACTGACGCCATTGGTCGGCGTCCGAGGGGGCCAACTGCTGGCCGCCCCAGTGCAGCCCGAACAACGCCAGGGGCACGGCCCAGAGTCGCCGTGGCAATGGCGTGCCGACGGGGGATCGCCATACGCTCGCCAGCCAGGCGCCAAGACCGGCGACCAGCAGGGCGGGCAGCCAGGCATGGGCCAGGGCGCCGGCGGTGGAGTTCTCCATGAACTGCGGGTCGACCAGATAGGCCAGGTCGTCGACCGTGGGCAATCGGCCGACGGCACTGACCAGCTCGGCGGATGCCACCCACAGGCCACCCCAGGCCAACAGCAGCGGCAAGGCTAGCCACCAGGAGCGACGATGGGCGAGCAGCAACAGCAGGCTGCCGATGGCGAGGTCCGATAGGTAGCCGAAGGGGTTGGACCAGCCCAGCAGGGCGCGCGCGGTCAGCGGAATCACCAGCACCAGGATTGCCAGCGTGGCAAGGCGGGCGCGAGGGTGACCGAGCAGGTTGTTCACGAAACTTTCCTTATTGCCATTAAATCGTCACAAAACTGTGCGCGATGATAACAGGCCGATGCCAGGAAAGTGGGTCGCTACAAAACCGGTAACCAAATCCCGGGCCCTGGATCGGGCCCGGTTGGTGGCTCAGAAGTAGTAGGGGAATTTCAGGCTGAACGAAAAGTCGGGCGCATCCTCGGTCAGTCCGATGGACAGGTTGGGGACGATGGTCAGGTTGTCGGTGGCGGCGAAGGTCAGGCCGATGTTGAAGTTGGCGGCGTTGTAGTCGCTGTTGGTGATCGATTGCCAGTCGCCGCCGTCCGGCTTGATCTTGCTCTTGCTGGCGAACTGGTCGGTGACCGAGAACGACATGCTCATGCGTTCGTTCAGGGCAAAGGCGATACCGCCGCCGATCTGCCAGGAGTCGCCCAGTTTCACATCACCCTTGACCTTGCTGTTGACCTGGGGGCTGATGTCGCTGAACGAATCCTGCATGTTGTAGGTGTAGGACAGGCTGGCGAACAGTACGGCGGGGTCGAAGGTCTTGACCAGCGAGATGCCCGGCGTGATCGCCCAGACACCGTTGCCGGTCGGCAGGCTCTCGGGCACCGACAGGTTGTTGTTGGTCGGGTCCTCGACCAGCTTGATGCCATAGGGGTCCTTGCCGGTAGGCGCCTTGACCCGCAGGGTGAGCACCGCGTCGGGCCAGTTCTCCGATTCGTCGAGGAACTTGTAGGCCACGCCGACGTTGACGTCGCCGATGGTCGGATCGCGTGTGACCGACGCATCGGAGGTGACCGGTCCGGCACCACCGGCGCCACCGGAGGAATAGGTCGATTCGCGATAAACGATGGGTACGTTTATATCGAACTGCCAGCGTTGATCCATGTTGTAGCGGGCGGTCAGGTCCAGGGTCCAGTTGTCCGCCTTGATCCGGTCAAGGTTGATGTTGCCGAGGAAGATCGAGTCGAGGGCGAGGAAACCATTGAGTGTCAGGGCGCGGGTATCGTAGTGCGTGTAGGTGATGCCGGTCTCGACGCTGAACTTGCCGCCGCCGAAGAAGCCGCTGGCCTCGTCATACAGGTTGGAAACGCTTTGCGCGGGCTCCGAATCGTCCTTGAGCGACTGGCCGTAGGAGCTGCCAGTGCTGCCCGGGGCGCCGGATGCCACGGTCTGCGCGCCTTTGGCCGGTGTCGAGGGGGACTTGGTCAGGCGCTTGGGCGGTGGGGCTGCAGGGGTTTCCTCGACCTGGCGCACGCGCTGCTCAAGCACCATCAGGGCATTCTGCTGGGCTTCGTAGCGTTGTTTCAGTTCGCGCAATTCCTGCTTCAGTGCCTCGACCTGAGGGTCCGGAGCCGCATACAGCATTGTCGCAGGGGCCAATGTACTCAAGCAGACTACAGCTCTGAACGTCAACGATCGTTGCATGGGTTAGCCGTCCCTTCTGACTACATACGATGAGACTGAGCGTAGATCAGTATCCGAGTGCGCGAAGACCTTTGAGCTGGTCAAGATTGCCGTTCAGCGCGGCGGCGGGCACATGGTCGCGCAGCACGACGTTGAGCGAGGTGAGGTTGCTGACCTGGTTGCCGCTGCCGAGCAGCGTGGCGTTTTGCATCAAGCCGCCTTGGGCGATCTGCTGCAGGGTGCTGCCCTGGTTGTTGTTGGCCACCACGTTCAGCTGCACGCCCGTTCCGCTCGCAGAGACGCTCAGGGAGCCGGCAGCGTTGCTGCCGACCAGTGTGGAACCGGCGGCAAGCAGTTGGCCTTGCTGCGGCGTTTCGGGCACCTGGTTGGCCTTGGTGACGCTGATGTCGACGTTGTTGTTGGCCGTGTTGTTGTCCCCGGCCGCGCGCACGACCTGGGTTACGCCGACGGTGGTGTCCAGGCCTGCGCCACCGGTAATGGTGCCGGTGCCCTTGGCGCTGGACGAGCCGGTGCCTTTCTCGTCGATCATGGACACATAGAACTGCGGCTTGATGGTCGACTGTTGCACCTGCATCGAGGTCCTGGCGCCGATGACATCGCCGTTGGCGTTCTGCCAAGTGCTGGTCATCACCACGCCGAAGCTGATGATGCGCCCTGGCAACACATAGCGACCGCGCAGGTTCGCCAACTCCTGATCCTTCAGTTCAATGGGCTTGAACGTCTCTGCCTGGATGGGCAAGGCGGTGGCCAGGCAGATCAGGGTAAGCCAGGCTGCAGTCTTCATGGGATGCTCCCGACGCGTTGCGCTCGATTATCGTTAGAAGAAGTCGCTGCGAATGAAGCCGAAGTCCATCAGTTCGGCGTCCTTGACCGGGGTGAAGGAATTGATGCGATCCTTGGCGCTCAGTGGCAGGGGCGGGTCGAGCAAGGCATTGGTCTTGTCGTAGCCCTGGCCGATCACGGCGAAGATGATGCCGTTCCAGCCCTTGAGGAAGTCTTCGACCTTGTAGCGTTTGTGGCCGAGGACCGGGTCACCGATGTAGACCCAGCCCTTGTCGACCCGTTGCATGACCACGAAGTGCTTGTAGCCACGGATGTCCATCAACACCACCACGGGGATGCGCACGCTGCTCAGGGTGTCGGCGGCGACCCGGTAGCCGCGGGCACGCATGCCGAGGCTTTCCACGTAGCGTTTCATGTCGAGCATCGAGAAACCCTGGACCTTGACCAGGTCCTGGTCGGCGTGGGCCAGCATGCCCTCGATGATCGTGTGTTCGTCCACGTCCAGCCAGTAGGCCTGGCGCAGGATGGTTGCCAGCGCCGCGGCGCCGCAACTGAAATCGGTCTTCTGTTGCACCAGGTCTGCGAACTTGCGCTCGCGGATGCTTTGGATGGGCTTGTAGATCACCGCGCCCCCCGGCAAAACCGAAAGCGGCATCTGCGCCGCTTCGCTGTAACTGGCCATGCACAGCAAAAACGCCAAGGCGATCATACGCATGGTCGTGCCCCCCGATCCTGTTGAGGAAAAGGCCCCCCGAAGGGGGCCTCAAGGTCACAGCTGTCAGAACGAGGTGTTGGAGATGGCCAGCGAGTTGCTCTGCTGGTTGCCCACACCGGCTGCCACGTTGACACCGAGGTTGCCGCTGCCGCCATTCACCGAGCCACTCAGGGTGGCGGTGTTGGTTACAGGGTTGGCCCAGCCAGTAGGCGTCAGCACCTGGAAGGACACGGTGTTGCTCAGGTCGTACGAGCTGGACTCGCTGAAGCTCTTCGAGCCGGATTTGGCGTACTCGGAGGCATTGCTACCCGATTTTTCGTACGAAGAGTCGTAGGCCTTCTCGAACGAAGAGTCGTAAGCCTTCTCGAACGAGGAGCTGGAAGACTTCTCGTGCGACTTGTCATACGAAGCGTCGATCGAGGCGTTCAGCGACGCATCGAACGAGTCGGTGCGGCTGCGCTCGTGGCGGCCATAGTCGGTGGAGTGGGTCACACTGCCGCTTGCCGAGGCATCCAGCGAAGCGCTCAGAGAACCACTGGCCGAGGAGCTCGACTCATGGCTCCGCGAACCGCTGGCGTTCGAGCTCTTCGAGCCACTGGCGCTCCAGCTGTTGGCACCGGCGGCCTCCCAGCTCGACGAGGAGCTGCCTTCTTTGCTGTAGCTGGAGTCCTTGTTGTGGGAGGCGCTGCCACTTTTCGTGGTGGTGAAGGTGAGCGTATCGACCCGGTAGGTGCGATCGGCTTGGTTGTTCACGACCAGGCCAGGGCCGTTCTGGTCGGCGGAGGCGGTGGCGGTGGCGTTACCCAGGGGCGCATTGGAGTTGGCAATGGCCATGGTGTTTTTCTGCTGGTTCAGGTCGCCACCGGCAATGTTGATGCCCATGTTGCCGCTGCCGTTGTTGCCCGAGCCGCTCATGATGCCGGAGTTGGTGGTGCCGTAGTTGTTGACCTTGTTGTTGTTGCTGTACTGACGCACATCGGCGGTGGCCGAGGCGGAGCCGAACACGAAACTGTTGTCCAGGCTCGAATCGGCACCGGCATTGGCGATGGCGGCGGCGTTGTCCTGCTGGTTGCCGGCGCCGGCTGCCACGTTGACACCGACGTTGCCGCTGGTGCCGGAGGCCGAGCTGCTCATTTCGGCTTCGTTGACGGTGCCTTCATTGTTGATGCGGTTGTTGGTGCTGCTTTGCTTGTCCCAGGCATTGGCGGTGGCATACACCGGGATCTTGGTAGGAGGAGGGGTGTGATGACCGTTGTTGTGGCCGTGGCCATTATTGTGTCCATGGCCACGCGGATCATTCTGCCCAGCTTGTACAGCCACAGCCATGATCGCAGCAATTGCGAAAACCAGAGGCTTGAGTGCCATCGAGGGTTTCATGGTGGTTCTCCGTACTTTATTTTAGGTTAAGTGTTGTTGTTGCCTGTTTGGGTCAATCCGCGACCCGGATGCTCAGGGTGTTGGCCGTTCGGTTTCCCACCCCTGCACTCTGATTCAACTGCACCACGCCACGGCTACCGGTGAATGCCTGGTCGCTGATGCTGACCTGGCGATGGCCGGGTGTCTGGGCAGTTGGATCCGAGTTGTTGATCAGCGCCACGTTCTGTTGCAGAAGGACGCTGTCGTCGATGCTTTGCGGCTGGGCACTGACGCTGATGCGCAGTGCGTTGGCTTGCTGGTTGCTGGCGCCGGCACTCTGGTTGACACCGAGGATGCCGTTGCCGTGACTGAAGGCCGTGCCCTGGATGCTGGACTGCGCGTCCATCGAAGGATCGACCTGGGTGCGCAGGCGCTGGCGGATCTGCGTGCTGGCGTTGGCGTCGTGGCCAATGGCGATGGCCCGGGCGTTGACCTGTTGCTGTTGGTCGCCGGCCGCCTGGTTGACCCCAAGGTTGCCTTGGTATTGCGTGCCTGAGCTGTCAATGGTGGCGTTGTTGATCACGGGGGATTGGGCTAAGGCCGAAGCACTGCACAGCGTGGCCAGGATCAGCAGCGAATGCCTCATGTTACTGGCCCCCGTTGAGGATCTTCAGGGCGCCCAGGCCTTGCTGGACGTTCGAATTGACCATGTTGGCGATACCGTTGCCGCCCGAGCCCGAGCCACGTCCGCCGGCGATGTTGGGCAACTGGGTCTGGTTGCCGATGTTGGCGCCGATGGTATTGGTCTGCTGGGTGATCAGCGAGTTGATCCCGGCACCGCTGGTGATACCGGCGAAATCGCCATCGCTCAGCTCGCTGGTCTGCTTGAGGATGTGCGCGGACGGGTTGGTATTGACGGTGACCGGGTTGGGGTCGGGCATTACCGGAGCGCGTATCGCGCTGCGGGTCTGCACTTCGCGGGTGATGACGACGATGCCGTTGTCTGCCTGGGCGGGCAGGCTGAAGCTGGATCCCAAAGCGCAGCCAAGCAACAGGAGGTGACAGATCTTGCCTTTTTCTGGTTTCCCCACGATGGCAATTCCTTCTTCGGCGTTTGGGCCAGGGGCCGCGTTGCCAGAAGAAGAGCAGAAGCTGTGCCGGTTTTGGTTATTGCTTAAGAATCAGGATATTGGGTGGGAAGTGCTGGTGCGTCAGAGAATTGTTGTATCAGGGCTGAGACAGATCTCGGGTGAGGAGAGGGTCAAACCCTGCAATACTGGGCTTCGAGGGGAATTCGCCGCAGGTGTATCAACGGTGTGACACTGCCCCCGAAACTGTGGGATTACGCGCAAATCCGGGGGCTATGGCCGTTCGATGTGTATCAGCGGCTTAACATTCAGTGGGGAAAACCGGTGCTTTTCCGTCAAGCAAGCGTTGCACCGAGCTCAGCACCTTGGCGCTACGTTGCGGCCAGTCACCGTCGATGACCTGTAGATTCTGCCGGTGACCTTGCAACCAGGCCAGGCTGTCGTCGAAAAACGCCTGGCGTTCTTCCAGTCGTGGTTGGCAGCGTTGTCCATCACCGACCCATTCGACGCCTTCGGGGCGTAGCAGCAGGTGCAGGTCGTAGTGGCGCGCCTTCAGTGCCTCCTCGATCCAGGCAGGGCAGTCGCCAAACAGTGCCCGGCTCCAGAGGATGTTGCTGAGCAGGTGAGTATCGAGAATCAGCAGTTCCGGCGCTTGCTCTCGGCCCTGGTCTTCCCAAGCCAGCTGACCGCGGGCGATGGCGGGGATGTCGGCGTAGCAGGTGTCACGTTGCTCACAGTCCATGAAGTGGCGGACATATTCCCCCACCAGCACGCCGCCGAAATGCGCCTGGATCTCGCCGCTCAGCCAGCTCTTGCCGCTGGACTCCGGGCCGCACAGCACCAGGACCTTCATGCCGCCGCCAGCGCCGGATCGCGGCGCCACTCCAGCCAGCCGCGCACGGCGATCAGGGTGAACAGGGCATAGAGCGCGGCGGTGAGGTACAGGCCCTTGTACAGGAACAGGCCGACGAAGATCACGTCCACCACCACCCACAACGCCCAGCATTGCAGACGCTTCTGCGCCATCCACAGCTGCGCCACCAGGCTGAAACCTGTGAGGGCGGCGTCCAGCCAGGGCTGGGCGGCGTCGGTCCAGTGCGCCATGCCCGCGCCCAGCAGCAGGCTGGTCAGCAGGCCGGCCGCCAGGCCTTTGAGCATTGGCGCGGGGGCCAGGCGGGTCACCTGGCGGGCGTCCTCGATGCGGTCCGGCCGGGTCCACTGCCACCAGCCGTACAGCTGCAGCACCGCGTAGACCAGTTGCAGGAGCATGTCCGAGTACAGCTTCACCTCGTAGAAGATCCAGCTGTACAGCACCACCATCACCAGGCCGATCGGCCAGCACCAGGGGTTCTGCTTGACGGTGAGCCAGACGGCGATGACGCCGAGCGCGGCGGCGAAGAGTTCGAGGCCGGACATCGGCGATCCTTGGGCGGGGAAAGGCAGGATGCTAACCGCTTCGAGCGGGACGCTTCAAGCAGCGGGCGGACGTATCTGCCCGCCGCTTGCCGCCGCTAGACCCTGAACTGGCGCAACAGTTGCTCCAGCTCTTCGCTCAGCCGCGCCAGGGCCACCCCGGCGTCGCTGGACTGGCGCGCCGCCTCGGCGGTCTGCTGCGATAGGTCGGCTGTTTCGGTGACGTTGCGGTTGATTTCCTCGACCACATGGGACTGCTGCAGGGTGGCGCTGGCGATCGAGGCGTTGAGCGCGCCCAGGTTGCCCAGCGCCTGGCTGATGGCATCCAGGCTGCTGCCGGCCTCGCGGGCCTGCTCAACGGTCTGGCGCGAAGCTTCGCTGCTGGTGTCGATGGCTCGTACCGCGGCCTCCGACTGCCCTTGCAGATGCTCGATCATGGTCTGGATCTCGGCGGTCGACTGGGCGGTGCGCTGGGCCAGCAGGCGCACCTCGTCGGCGACCACGGCGAAACCACGGCCCTGTTCACCGGCGCGAGCGGCCTCGATGGCGGCGTTGAGCGCCAGCAGGTTGGTCTGTTCGGCGATCGAGCGGATCACCTCGAGAACACCTCCGATCTTCGTACTGTGGCTGGCCAGTTCGCGGATCACCTGCACCGCCTGCTCGATGGTCGCCGAGAGCCGGTCGATCTGCTGCAGGCTGCCGTGGATCGCCTGCTGGCCGTGGCCGACCTGGGTCTGGGCGTTGCGCATCTCGCTGGAGGCCTGTTCGGCGTGCTTGGCCACGTCGTGCACAGCGTAGGAAACCTCGTTGATGGCGGTGGCCACCTGGTCCATTTGCAGCGATTGCTGGGTGCTGCGGGCCTGGGCCGCGCCTGCGTTGTCGCCGACATGGCCGGCCGACTCGGCCAGGGCATGGGCGGCGCCCTGCAACTGGCCGATTACGCCCTGCAACTTGCCGTTGAAGCGGTTGAAGTGCTCGCCCAGGTGAGTGATTTCATCACGCCCATGGGTGTCCAGGCGTCGGGTCAGGTCGCTTTCGCCGCTGGCGATGTTGCCCATGGCCTGCACGGCTTCCTGCAGCGGACGGGCGATGCTGCGGGCGATCAGCATCACCAGCAGGGCCATCAGCAGGGCAATGCCCAGGCCCAACAGCGAGGCGTCACGCAGCTGGCGGGCGAACTCGGCCTGCACGTCGTCGATGTACACCCCCGAGCCGATGATCCAGCCCCAGGGCTTGAACAACTGGATATAGGACGTTTTCTCCACCGGTTCGCTGGCGCCCGGTTTGGGCCAGCGATAGTCGACCGGCCCCGCGCCCTGGCTGCGGGCCAGGGCGACCATTTCGTTGAACACGGCAAAGCCATCCGGGTCGCGGATGGCCGAGAGGTCCTGGCCATCGAGCTTGGGGTTGGCCGGGTGCATGATCATCTTCGGTTGCAGGTCGTTGATCCAGAAATAGTCGTTCTGGTCGTAGCGCAGGCCGCGCACCACTTGCAGGGCTTGTTGCTGCGCGGCTTCGCGGGTGAGCGTGCCGGCGGCCTCCAGGCCCTGGTAATACGTCAGGATGCCGGCGGCGGTCTGCACCACGTGGCGGGTCTTTTCGGCCTTGGCCTGGTACAGGTCGCCGTGGAGCTGGCGCAGCATCAGCAGGCCCAGCACCAGCAGCATGGCCACGGCCACCAGCAGGATCAGCCACAGGCGGCGGCTGATCGACATCGACCTCAGGGTCTTCATGATGCGTTACTCCAGTCTTTGTTCTTTTTATCCAGGGCATCCAAGCATGCTTTGCCGCCGGCCCCCACTCGACCAACGGCTAATGAGTCTTTCTTGACATCCCGTGTAGCAGCTAACGCAAGCCTTGAAACACAGGCTCTGCTAGGATTTCGGCCGCGTCAGATGAAACCTTTAGGCAACCGCGTTTTTCAGCTGGCCTTGGCAGCTACAGTCACTGTAAAAAGCACGCGCCGCGTGCGGCATCATTGAGTCAATCAAAACAAGCGGCCTGCCATGCGCAGCGTCGCACTTGGGGGAAGGATGGATTTTTGGAGTGCCTTGCAGGCAATCATCTTGGGCGTGGTCGAGGGGCTGACGGAGTTCCTGCCCATTTCGAGCACCGGGCACCAGATCATCGTTGCCGACGTGATCGGCTTTGGCGGCGAACGCGCCATGGCGTTCAACATCATCATTCAGCTGGGGGCCATCCTGGCGGTGGTGTGGGAGTTCCGGCGCAAGATCCTCGACGTGGTACTGGGCCTGCCCACGCAGGTGCCGGCGCGGCGCTTCACCGCCAACCTGCTGATCGCGTTCTTCCCGGCGGTGGTGTTGGGCGTGCTGTTCGCCGACCTGATCCACGAGTACCTGTTCAACCCCGTTACCGTCGCCGCCGCGCTGGTGGTGGGCGGGGTGATCATGCTGTGGGCCGAGCGTCGCCAGCACCGCGTGGAGGTCGACCATGTCGACGAGATGCGCTGGAGCCATGCGCTGAAGATCGGTTTCGTCCAGTGCCTGGCAATGATCCCCGGCACCTCTCGGTCGGGCTCGACCATTATCGGTGGCCTGTTGTTCGGCCTGTCGCGCAAGGCGGCCACCGAGTTCTCGTTCTTCCTGGCGATGCCCACCATGGTCGGTGCGGCAGTGTATTCGGGGTACAAGTACCGTGAGTTGTTCCAGCCGGGTGACTTGCCGGTGTTCGCGCTCGGTTTCGTGGTGTCGTTCATTTTCGCCATGATCGCTGTGCGCGGGCTGCTCAAGTTCATCGCCAACCACAGCTATGCGGTGTTTGCCTGGTACCGGATCGCCTTCGGCCTGCTGATCCTGGCGACCTGGGAATTCGGCTGGGTCGATTGGTCGACGGCGCACGGCTGACATGGCGCGCAGGCATAACGCGCCCACGGGCAAGGCGGGCATACGCCATTTACGCCTGAAAATGCTGATGCTGGTGGTACTATGCCTGTTGCCGCTTTTCGGCGGTGTGCAAATGGGCCTGGGCGGCCGAACATGGCTGCCCTTGGCAATGTACCTGGCGGCGAGCCTGGTCAGCCTGTTGTTGTACTGGCAGGACAAACAGCAAGCCCGCAGCCAGGCTTGGCGTACCCCCGAGAAGGTGCTGCACGCCAGTGAGCTGCTGGGCGGCTGGCCGGGCGCGCTGGTGGCGCAGCAGCTGTTTCGGCACAAGACCCGGAAGGTCTCCTACCAGGTGGTGTTCTGGGGGATCGTCCTGCTGCACCAGGTGTTCTGGGTCGACTACCTGTTCCTGGCGGGGCGTTGGAGCAAGGTCGTGATATGAGGGATTTTCCGATCAATCACACTGTCGCTGCATCCGTTCGATCAGATCCCACAACCGCGGATCATCATACGTCTCGATCACCAGGCTAGCCCCAGCCTCCATCAGCCGTTCGGCAGGCTGGGTGGTCGCCAGCCCCACGGTGAAGATTCCGGCATCGACGGCGGCCTTGACCCCCGGCAGCGAATCCTCGAACGCCAGCGCCTGCCCGGCCTTGGCTCCCAGGCGCTGCAGCCCGGTGAGGTAGGGCAGGGGATCGGGCTTGGGTCGGGCCAGTTCGTCCGCTACCAGCACATGCTCGAAACGTGCGCCCAGGCTCATGGCCCCGAGCATGTGTTCGGCGTTCAGGCGCGGCGCGTTGGTCACCACGCACATGCCGATTCCCTGTCGTTCGGCGTGGTCCAGCAGGCGCAGCAGGCCGGGCATCGGCGCCAGTGTCGGTGACAGCTCACGGAACAGTGCTTCCTTGCGCTCGGCCAAGGCCTGGCGGCTGGCGGCATCGGCCTGTGGGAACAGTTCGGCGAACAACAGGCCGTTGGCGCGGCCGCTGACCTGAGTGTTGAACTGCTCCTGCGTCAGCTCGCGACCGTCATGGTCGAACAGCAGCTTGCGGAAGGCTTGCAGGTGCAAGGTGTCGGTATCGGTGAGGGTCCCATCGAGGTCGAACAGCAGGGCGGTCAGCATTGGGCATCCTGAGGCTGGAGAAACCATTCAGCATCATAAGGGATCAGGGTTGGAAAATGTACTTGGCGGGCAGTGCGGGGGTAAGTCAAGGTGCCAGCCGTTTTACCGTGTGCGTTAGTATGGCCTGCCAGGCATTCCTAGCACGGAGCACCCAACGCCATGCCTTTTGTCACCACCCGCAAGATCCTGTTCGGCGACTGCGACCCCGCCGGGATCGTCTATACACCGCGTATCTCCTATTTCGTCATCGAGGCGGTCCACGAGTTTCTCTCCCACTGCCTGGGCGGCGAAGGCCTGCGCAGGTTGTTCGCCATGGGCGTGATGCCGCCGGCGCGGGCCCTGTCCATCGAGTTCCTGGCACCCATGGCTTGGGATGATCTGATCAGCGTGCAGGTCAGCAGTGGCGAGCCGGGTACCACTTCGTTCAGTTTTGCCGTCGAGGCGCGCGGCGCCGGTGGCGAAGTCTGCTTTCGCGCCAGCATGACCCAGGTGTGCGTCTGCCCTGAGAGCAAGCAGCCGGTTGCAGTGCCCGAGGCATTACGCCAGGCATTGTGCAAGCACATGGACTAGCGGAGCACCGCGACGAATAGTTTTTCAATAAAAGAACAAACGTTTCAGCATCAATTGAATATAAAGTCCGAACGTGACCGGTTATTCAGTTGGCGTTTTTCGAGTAATTAAGGTGTTGGCCTCTGGTTGCTCCCGGTGAAAGCTGTTAGTTTCGCCACCGCTGAGAGGCAAACAAGCAGGCCTGCAATGCGCCGCTTGCAGCCAACCGATTAATCAACGGTTGGTTGAACAGGGAACGATAATAAAAAATCCTAGGGAGGGATAACCGGATGAACCTTTACATCCGCCTGTTGCTGGCTGTTCTGCGTGGTTTCTTCAAGCCGCCCATGGCCCTGACCGACACGCTGCACCGCACGTTGCGGGTCTGGCCGAACGATATCGACATCAACAAGCACATGAACAATGGCCGTTACATGACCATCGCCGATTTGTTCATGCTGGAACTTTGTCTGCGCGCGAAAATCCTCATTCCAGCCTTAAAGTTGGGCTGGAAGCCGATGCTCGGCGGCAACTTGGTCGTCTACAAGAAGCAACTTTCAATGTTCGAGAAGTACACAGCTGAATTCAGCATCTGCTGCCTCGACGAGAACTGGACTTACTTCCAGTACAGCTTCTTCAACAGCGCAGGCGACGTGGTCGTGACTGGCTACTCCAAAGGCGCCTGGGTTGGCCGCAAGGGCTTGGTCGCCAACGCAGTGATCGCCGAGAAGCTCAAGGTCCAGCCCACCACCGCGGCGATGCCCGAAGCCGTAAGGAAGTGGCTGGAGGCTGAAGCCCACGTCCTCGGCAAGGCCTGAGCCAGGCCGCATTGCGGCCCTCTTGCCAGCCACCTGATACCTGCAACGCCTGTCCATTGCTCCACCGTCCCCGGCCTCTGGCCCGGGCGTGCGCGGCAGGCTTTGCCGTGCCCGGCGTTCACGCCGCGTGTCGATCCATGAATGAGTAGGGAAACACCTCATGCCGAACACCTTGTTGTTGATGCTGGCCTTTTTTGCCGCCTTCCTGCTGGTCGCCGAGCTGTTCAGGCGCTACCGCCTGGTGGGCCTGACCTTCTTCGTGCTGTCGCTGCCGGCGCTGCTGGTGCCCAACGCCAACCTGTTCATGCGCATCAAGACCATCAGCGTGCTGCTGCCCATGTGTTTCCTGGCCTATGCCCGCTACAAGCCAAGGATCGAAGGCTTCATCTACAAGCTGATCTACCTGGTGATCGTGCTGAACATCATCGAGGCCTCTGTGATCGACTGGCAGACCGGCAACATCCTCAACATCGCCGCCGCCGTGGGGCTGATCGTCTGCCTGCCGTACTCGCGCAAGCATTGGGAGGTTTCCGGGCGACACAGTGATTTCGTGGTGCATGTCCCGGCCTACTGGCCCTACCTCTACACCACCTGGAACCTGTGTTTCCTGTACTCGGCGCGGATCACCACCTTCGGCTACGCCCTGCCGCTGTTGCTGGCGCCGGTGGCCTACGCCTTGCTGCTGCGCCGCTCGGACCTGTACTTCCAGGCCCGTGCCTACACCTTCGGTTTCTACCTGTTCGTGCGCACGCTGGCCGGCGACACACCCCTGATGAACCTGCCGGCCTTCGACCTGACGGGCTGGTACGGCCCTGACGCGGCGCTCGCCTGGAGCATCGTCAACGTGATTTTTACAGGCGCCTGCCTGTACAGCTACGGCGCAAGCCGCAACAAGAACAAAGCGATCGAACAAGGAGTTTGAAGCATGCTGGAAGTCATCCTGCTGGCGTTTTTCATCACCGTCAGCCCCGTGATCATACTGATGAGCAAGACCCGCGCCGAGCCGTTGAAGCATGTGTACGTGGGCCTGTACTACGTGAAGTTCGTACCGCTGCTGCTGGCGTTGTACGCGGTCAATCTCGGCACCAGCTTCCTGGCCTGGAAGTGGGTTCAGCTGAAATGGCTGCTGCCTCGTTACTTCGGCTATCGCCACTACAACCGCGATTCCATCTCGATGGAAAGCACGCCGATCCCGGGCACCGACTACCACATGGGCTACATCCCCAAGAAGCTGCCCGCCGAGCTGGTCTACCGCTGGAGAAAGGACAAGGTCTACCACAACTACATCCAGTCGATCATCAAGGCCAACCGCGACTACTACAAGGTACCGCTGGGTCAGTTTCCACAGCCGACGGCCATCTCGGACGAGGACCTGCGGGTGTTCCTGATGTCGTCGCAGATCACCCACTACCTGCAGACGGTCGATGGCGTGTCGACCTTCGACATGCGTGGCTTCACCCGGGAGATCCGCCTGTCCAGCTCGGTGTTCGACGTGGCCAGCATCGCCATCGCCGAGGATTTTGCCGCCGACAGCATGCGCATCACCCTGCGCGACGGCTTCAGCGTCGGCCCGGGCGAGCCGGACTGGGACCTGGCCAAGGTGTACTTCATGTCCAACACCATGGTGTTCTTCATCCTTGGCGCGCACCTGCACCACCATCTGTTCTTCGCCGAAATGGGCGCGGCGTTCCTGTTCAACCTGGTGCCCAAGGATTGCAACTTCCACAAACTGATGGACCCGCACACCGCCTATATCCTGATGCTCAATCACCAGTTCAAGGAGTCGCCGCTGTCGCTGCGCGAAACCACCGGCATCGCCGACAAGTTCCTCTATAGCTGCATCGGCTACTACTCGGCGCAGACCTTCTACAAGGTCGGCTATGAAAACGCCCTGAACATGTACAACAAACGCCAGACCGAGGACCAGGCGCTGACCCAGAAATTCGAGATCAGGTTCGCCATACCGTTCGACCAGTACCTCAATGGCCAGCACGCGCTCAATGCCCAGTACCGCGACTACTACGCGGCGGTGCTGAAGTTCGTCTCGGCCAGCTACGACGACCTGCTGCGTGACGGCTCCGAGCCCTACATCAACAACTGGGTTGCCGAGCTGTGCCGTTACGTCAACCTGCCGTGCCAGTCCGGCGACAGGGACTTCAACATCGAAGTGATCGCCACCTATATCTGGTACGTGTCGTTCGTCCACTCCCTGGAGCACTACCAGTTCCACAAGTACAAGATGAACTACTGCCTGCTGACCCGGGTGCCGTTCTCGGTTGCCAGGCACCTGCCGCGGGACCAGGTGTTCAGCCAGTACGACATCTGGAAGTCCAAGCACATCGTGCACACCTTCGGCAAGAACCACCTCAATGCCGGCGTATCGGAAAGCTATGCCGACCTGGACTACAAGTTCCGCGACCTGGCGCTGATCGACAGGCAGGAGCAGTTGAAGAAGGACGTGCTGGGGCTGCTGGAAAAACACCAGACGCCGAGCGAGGCGATCGCCCTGTCCATTCGCTACTGAGGCAGGGTGGGGAGGGCCGGCGACGAAGGGAGCTGTTCAGTGTTATGAAAAAAGAGTACAAATGTGCTCCATGGACACTTTATCCCCCAAACGCCGCGCCATCCTCGCGTTCATCCGCGAGCGCATCACCGATCAAGGTCAGCCACCGTCGCTGGCCGATATCGCCGAGCGCTTCGGTTTCGCCTCGCGCAGCGTGGCGCGCAAGCACATCACCGCCCTGAGCCAGGCCGGGTTCATCGACGTCACGCCCAACCAGGCGCGTGGCATCCGCCTGGCCGAGCCCCTGCGCCGGCCCGAGATCCTCGAGGTGCCGGTGCTTGGCCAGGTCGCCGCCGGTGCGCCGATCGGCCCCGACCTCGATATCCACGAGCAACTGCTGCTCGACCCCAGCCTGTTTCGACGCACCCCCGACTACCTGCTCAAGGTGCGCGGCGACTCGATGGTCGACGACGGCATCTTCGACGGCGACCTGGTCGGCATTCGCCAGCAGGGCGAGGCCCGTGACGGGCAGATCGTGGTCGCCCGGCTCGACGGCGAAGTCACCATCAAGCGCCTGCAGCGCACCCGTGATGGCTATCGCCTGCTGCCCCGCAACCCGGCCTATGCCCCCATCGACGTGACCCCAGGGCACGAATTCTTCATCGAAGGCGTGTTCTGCGGCCTGCTGAGGCGTGACTGATGGGCGCCGTGGTCGACCTCGACCGTTTGCTCGACCAGCGCCAGGTATGGCGCGGGCGGCAGGCCCAGGCACGTCCGCAGGGCCTGCAGCCCACCGGGCATGCCGGCCTCGACCAGCGCCTGCCGGAAGGCGGCTGGCCGGCGGCGGCGCTGAGCGAACTGCTGCTGGCCAGCCCCGGTTGCGGCGAACTGCAGCTGCTCTGGCCGACGCTAGCCCGGCTGACGGGCGAGGGGCAGCGGGTGGTGCTGGTGGCGCCGCCGTTCATCCCCTATGCGCCGGCCTGGCAGGCCGCCGGGGTGGACCTGCGCTGGCTGGTGCAGGTCGACGCCGAGGCGATCGATGCCTTGTGGGCCGCCGAGCAGTGCCTGCGCTCGGGCAGTTGCGCCGCCGTGCTGTGCTGGCCAGAGCGTGCCGACGACCGTGCCCTGCGGCGCCTGCAGGTGGCTGCGGAGACCGGCGATGCGCTGGCGTTCGCCTGTCGCTCGCACCAGGCCGCGCTGAACCCTTCGCCCGCCGCCCTGCGCATTGCCCTCGACCTGCGTCCGGCGCAGTGGCGCGTGCTCAAGTGCCGGGGCGGCCTGGCGCCGGTCACGCCCATCGCCTGCCCGGGGCGGGAGTAATGCGCCATGCTCTGGGCCTGCATCCTGTTGCCACAGCTGGCGCTGGACACCGTCCTGCGCGAACGCGACGACCCCGAGGCGCCGCTGGTGCTGCTGGGCGGTCCGCCCCAGCGCCGTGTGCTGCGGGCGGTCAACCCGGCGGCCAGTGAGCTGGGGCTGCGCGCAGGGCAGACGCTGACCGCCGCCCGCGCCCTGGCCGACGGTTTCACCTGCGTCGAGGTCGAGCCGGCGCGTATCGAGCAGTTGCAGCAGTTGCTGGCGGCCTGGGCCTACCGTTTCAGCGCCCAAGTCAGTCTTTACTATCCCCGTGCGTTGCTGCTGGAGGTGGGCTCGAGCCTGCAACTGTTCGGCCCCTGGCCGCTGTTCGAGGCGCGCTTGCGCCAGGAACTGGCGGCGCTGGGGCTGCGCCAGCGCATTGTCGTGGCCAGCAACCCGGTGGCGGCGAGGATGCTCGCCAACGGCCATGACGGCCTGGCGCTGACCTGCCCGCAGGCGACCCGCGCCGCCTTGCTGGAGATGCCCGTCAACCGTGTCGGCCTGCCGGTCGACGCAGTCGAGGCCTTCGCCCGCATGGGGCTGCACCGGCTCGAGCAGGTGCTGGCGCTGCCGCGCGATGCCTTGGCCAGGCGCTTCAGCGCCCAGGTGCAGTTGCACCTGGACCAGCTACTCGGCCTGCGCAACCTGGGGCTGGACTTCTACCAGCCGCCCGATCGTTTCGAGGCGCGGCTGGAGCTGAACTTCGATGTCGAGTCGCATCAGGCGCTGCTGTTCCCCTTGCGTCGCCTCATCAGTGACCTGGCGGCCTTCCTCGCCGGGCGCGACTGCGGCGTGCAGCGTTTCGAGTTGCACCTGGAGCACGCCCAAGGCGCGGACACCGTGCTCAAGGTCGGCCTGCTGGCCGCCGAGCGCGACGCTTCGCTGCTGTTCGAGCTGGCCCGTGGCCGCTTGGAGCCGCTGCGTATCCCGGCGCCGGTGCGCAACCTGCGCCTGCTGGCCGCCGACCTGCCGCCCTTCGTGCCTCAACGCCAGGCGCTGTTCGACCCGCGCGCACAGCAGGTCCAGCCCTGGGAGCAGTTGCGTGAACGGCTGCGGGCGCGGCTCGGTGACGAGGCGGTCAGGGGGCTGCGCGCCGAAGCCGACCATCGCCCCGAGCGCGCCTGGCAAGGCGTGGATCAGGGCGCCGAAGGCCAACGGGTGATGGCCCCTGGTCGTCGTCCCGGTTGGCTGCTGCCCACGCCCCAGCTCTTGAGCGAGGCCGGCCTGCAACTGCTGGGGGCCGCCGAACGCATCGAGTCCGGTTGGTGGGACGGTGGCGACGTGCGCCGTGACTACTACCGCATCGAGACCCGCGATGGCCTGTGCGGCTGGGCCTTCCGCGACCTGGCGGCCCCGGGGCCACTGTGGTTGCAGGGCTGGTTCGCATGAACGGTCCGGCGTATGCGGAACTGCACTGTCTGTCGAACTTCAGTTTCCAGCGCGGTGCTTCCAGTGCCGACGAACTGTTTCGCCGCGCCCGCGAGCAGGGCTACCAGGCCCTGGCGATCACCGACGAATGCACGCTGGCGGGGATTGTCCGGGCCTGGCAGGCGTCGAAGCAGCATCAGTTGAAGCTGATCGTCGGCAGCGAGGTGCGGGTGCACCAGGGGCCGAAGCTGGTGCTGCTGGTGGAAGACCTTGTCGGCTACCAGAATCTCTGCGCGCTGATCACTCGCGCCCGGCGGCGCTCGGAGAAGGGCAGCTACCAGTTGCTCGTCGAGGACCTCGAGGCCCATCACCAGGGCTTGCTGGCGCTGTGGGTGGCCGAGCCCGACGACGGCGACGCGGCCTGGTTGCGGCCGCTGTTCGGCGAGCGCCTGTGGCTGGCGGTGCACCTGCATCGCGGGGCCGACGACACCCGGCGTCTGGCACAGCTGCGCGCGCTTGGGACTCGGCTGGAGATCCCGCTGGTGGCCTGCGGCGATGTGCACATGCATGTGCGCGGGCGGCGTGCGCTGCAGGACTGCATGACCGCCATCCGCGAACAGTGCGCGGTCGCCGAGGCGGGACGTTTCCTGTTCGCCAACGGCGAGCGTCACCTGCGCTCGCTCGACCAGTTGCGCGAACTGTACCCGGACGATCTGCTCGCGCCGACCCTGCGGATTGCCGGGCGCTGCACCTTCGACCTGTCCCAGCTGAACTACCAGTACCCACGGGAACTGGTGCCCGCAGGGCAGACCCCGGCCAGCTGGTTGCGCGAACTGTGCCGGCGCGGCCTGCCCGAACGCTGGCCCCAGGGCCCGAGCGACAAGGTGCGCACGGTGCTGGAACGGGAGCTGGCATTGATCGAGGAGCTGGGCTACGAGAGTTACTTCCTGACTGTCCACGACATCGTCGCCTTCGCCCGCCGCCAGCGTATCCTCTGCCAGGGGCGCGGTTCGGCGGCCAACTCGGTGGTGTGTTTCGTGCTCGGCATCACCGAGCTCGACCCCATGGAGCACCGCCTTTTGTTCGAGCGCTTCCTCTCCCGCGAGCGCAACGAGCCGCCGGACATCGACGTGGACTTCGAGCATGATCGCCGCGAAGAGGTGATCCAGTACGTGTTCCGCCGTTACGGCCGACACCGGGCGGCACTCACTGCGGTGGTCAGCAGCTACCATGCCGCCGGCGCGGTGCGCGATGTGGCCCGGGTGCTTGGCCTGCCAGCTGACCAGGTGGATGCCTTGGCCAAGTGCTGCGGACGCTGGAGCGATCGCATTCCCGATGCCGGGCGCCTGGCCGAGGCCGGCTTTGATGCGCACAGTCCCTCGCTGCGGCGCATCCTGGTGCTGGCGGGGGAACTGATCGGCTTTCCCCGGCACCTGTCGCAGCATCCCGGTGGTTTCGTCATCTCCGAGCAGCCGCTGGACCGGTTGGTGCCGGTGGAGAACGCGGCAATGGCCGAGCGCACGGTGATCCAGTGGGACAAGGATGACCTGGACATGGTCGGCCTGCTCAAGGTCGATGTGCTGGCGCTGGGCATGCTCAGCGCGCTGCGCCGCTGCTTCGACCTGATCACCCGGCACCGGGGACGCGAGTACACGCTGGCGACCCTGCCCAAGGAGGACCCGGCCACCTACGCCATGATCGGCCGCGCCGAGACCATGGGCGTGTTCCAGATCGAGTCGCGGGCACAAATGGCCATGCTGCCCCGGCTCAAGCCGGTGAAGTTCTACGACCTGGTGATCGAGGTGGCCATCGTCCGTCCCGGGCCGATCCAGGGCGACATGGTTCACCCGTACCTGCGGCGCCGGCTCAAGCAGGAGCCGGTCACCTATCCATCGGAAAAACTCCAGGCCGTCTTCGAGCGCACCCTGGGGGTACCGTTGTTCCAGGAGCAGGTGATGGAGCTGGCCATGGTCGCCGCCGACTACAGCCCGGGCGAGGCCGACCAGCTGCGCCGCAGCATGGCCGCCTGGAAGCGCCATGGCGGGCTGGAGCCGCACCGCGAGCGGCTGATCGCGGGCATGCTGCGCAATGGCTACGAACTGGCCTTTGCCGAGCGCATCTTCGAGCAGATCAAGGGCTTTGGCAGCTACGGTTTCCCCGAGTCCCACGCCGCCAGTTTCGCCCTGCTGTGCTATGCCAGCAGTTGGCTCAAGTGCCATGAGCCGGCGATCTTCACCTGCGCACTGGTCAACAGCTGGCCGATGGGCTTCTACAGTCCCGACCAGTTGTTGCAGGAGGCCCGCCGCCAAGGGATCGAGGTGCGCCCGGTGGATGTGTTCCACAGCGACTGGGACTGCACCCTGGAGGCCGTGGGCGAGGGGGCGTTGGCCATCCGCCTGGGGTTGCGCCAGATCCGTGGCTTTGGTGAAGACGATGCCTGCCGCCTGGCACAGGCGCGGGCACAGCGCCCGTGGCGCGACGTCGAGGACCTGTGCCTGCGCGCCGGGCTCGATGCTCGTGCCCGTGCGCGCCTGGCGGATGCCGGGGCGTTGCGCGGGCTGGTCGGTGACCGTCACCAGGCACGTTGGCAGGTGGCGGCGGTGCAATCGCAGTTGCCGTTGTTCGCCGGGCTCGAGCCGGTGTCCGAGCAGGCGGTGGCGTTGCCGGTGCCGAGTGTCGCCGAGGACCTGGCCGCTGACTACGGCACCCTGGGCACCACCCTCGGGCCGCATCCTTTGACCCTGCTGCGCTCACGCTTGCGGGCACTGGGCTGTCGCAGCTCGACGGAGCTGGCGGGGGTCGAGCATGGCGACACTGTCGCCGTGGCCGGCATCGTGGTCGGGCGCCAGCGCCCGCAGACCGCCAGCGGTGTGACCTTCGTCACCCTCGAGGATGAGCACGGGATGGTCAATGTGGTGGTCTGGCGCGACCTGGCCGAGCGCCAGCGGCGGGCACTGGTGGGTTCGAAGTTGCTCAAGGTGAGCGGGCGCCTGGAGCAGGAGAGCGGGGTACGGCACCTGATCGCCCGGCGCCTCGAGGACATCAGCCCCCTGTTGCAGGGGCTGGATGTGCGCAGCCGGGACTTCCACTAGTCATTGGCACTTGGCTTGAAGGTGGCACGGTCGGTGTGGGAGCCGGCTTGCCTACGATAGGGCCGCGGCGCGGCCCCTCGTGCAGGCAACTCAGACCATCGCCAGGCGCTGCTTGCGTGTCGGAGCGGGGAATGCCTGCTCGATGTCTTGCAGGTCTTCTTCGGCAAGCACCAGGTCGGCCGCCGCCGCATTCAGGCGCACATGCTCTGGATTGACCGCCTTGGGAATCGCGATTACCCCTTCACCCCGCGTCACCCAGGCCAGGCTCACCTGGGCCGGCGTAGCACCGTGGCGCTCAGCGACCTGCGTCATCACCGGATGGCGCAGCAGGCGCCCGGCCTGGGCCAGCGGGCAGTAGGCCATGGTCGGCAAGCCCTGCTGGCGGCTCCACGGCAGCAGGTCGAACTCGATGCCGCGCTCGGCTGGGTTGTACAGCACCTGGTTGGTGGCGCAGGCGGGGGTGTCGAGCTCGCGCAGGTCGTCAAGGTCGAAGTTGGACACGCCCCAGCGACGGATCTTGCCTTGCTCGACCAGGCGCTCGAACGCTTCGACGGTCTCCTCCAGCGGATACTGGCCGCGCCAGTGCAGCAGGTACAGGTCGATGCAGTCGGTGCCCAGGCGCCGGAGGCTGCGCTCGCAGGCGGCCGGCACAGCGCGTCGGCTGGCATTGTGCGGGTAGACCTTGCTGACCAGGAACACCTGGTCGCGACGCCCGGAGATGGCCTGGCCGACCACCTGCTCGGCGCCGCCCTCGGCGTACATTTCAGCAGTGTCGATCAGGCCCAGGCCCAGCTCGATACCCTGTTGCAGCGCCGCCACCTCGGCGGCCCTGCGGCCCGGATCTTCGCCCATGTACCAGGTACCCTGGCCGATGGCCGGAACGCGGGAACCCGCCAGATTCACGTAACGCATGTCACCTCCTGTGGATGGGTATGGGTCAGCAGCACATCGAGCAGCGCCTCGGCGGCCTTGGACAGTTTGTGATCGCCCAGGGCGATCACGCCGATGCGCCGCTCCACGGTCGGTTCGACCAACGGCACGCAACGGGCGCCGAGCTCCTGCATCTGCCCGATGCACAGCGCCGGCACCGCGCTGACGCCCAGGCCGCTGGCGACCATGCGACCGATGGTCGACAGTTGGTGGCTTTCGAAGGCCACCGCCAGCTTGCCATGGTTGGCGGCCAGGTGCTGCTCAAGCAGCAGGCGCACCGCCGAAGGCCGTTGCAGGGCGATGAAATCCTCGGCCAGCAGCTCCTGCCAACGCACCTGAGGCTGGTGGGCAAGGGGCGAGTCGGCCGGTACCACGGCGACGAAGCGGTCCATGTACAGCGGGTGAAAGCGCAGCGCCTCGCTGCTTTCAGGCTCGAAGCCGATGCCCAGTTCGACGCGACGGTGGCGTACCAGTTCCAGCACCTGCTCGTTGATCACATCGTGCACGGTGACGTTGACCTTGGGGTAGCGCTGGCGGAACACCTTGAGCGACTGCGGCAGCAGGTTGCCGGCGAAGGCCGGCATGGCCGCCACCGAGACCCGCCCCAGCTGCAGGGTAAAACGCTGTCGCAGCATCTCCTCGGTGTCGTCCCAGTCGGCCAGCAGGCGCCGGGCCAGGGGCAGCAGCACCTCGCCCTCGGGAGTCAGGCTGACGCTGCGGGTGGTGCGGGTGAGCAGGGCGCCGCCCAGGTTGTCTTCCAAGGCCTTGATGGTCAGGCTCAGGGCCGGTTGCGAGACGTGCAGATGCTCGCCGGCCTGGGCGAAGCTCTGGTACTTGGCCACGGTGACGAAGGCGCGCAGCTGCTTGACGTTCATGAGGAGTGGCCTTTTGTTTTGTAAAAATTATCAATCGATGACGAAAACAAAATTAACAAATCAGTCGACTACAGTGAAGATGACCGTACGGTTCCAACAACTACAAAAGGCGACTGAGCATGGCCGGACTGGACAAGCGTGTAGCAACTTATGAAGAGGCCCTGGCGGGCCTGACCGACGACATGACCGTGCTGGCCGGCGGCTTTGGCCTGTGCGGCATCCCCGAGAACCTCATCGCCGAGATCAAGCGCCGCGGCGTCAAGGGCCTGACCGTGGTGTCCAACAACTGCGGCGTCGACGGCTTCGGCCTGGGCGTGCTGCTCGAGGACCGGCAGATCCGCAAGATGATCGCCTCCTACGTCGGCGAGAACGCCGAGTTCGAACGCCAGTTGCTCAGCGGCGAACTGGAAGTGGAACTCACCCCGCAAGGCACCCTGGCCGAGAAGATGCGTGCCGGCGGCGCCGGCATCCCGGCCTTCTTCACCGCCACCGGTTACGGCACCCCGGTTGCCGAAGGCAAGGAAGTACGCGAGTTCAACGGCCGCAAATACATCCTCGAAGAATCCATCACCGGCGACTTCGCCATTGTCAAAGGCTGGAAGGCTGACCACTACGGCAACGTGGTGTACCGCAACACCGCGCAGAACTTCAACCCGCTGGCCGCCACTGCCGGCAAGATCACCGTGGTCGAGGTCGAAGAGATCGTCGAGCCCGGCGTGCTGCTGCCCAGCGAGATCCACACCCCGGGCATCTATGTCGACCGGGTCATCGTCGGCACCTTCGAGAAGCGCATCGAAAAGCGCACCGTCAAGGCCTGAGCGCCGCCCTCAAGAACAACAAAGAGATCCTGACCATGGCATTGACCCGCGAACAAATGGCGCAACGCGTCGCCCGTGAACTGAAGGACGGCTACTACGTCAACCTCGGCATCGGCATCCCCACCCTGGTGGCCAACTACGTGCCCGACGGCATGGAAGTGATGCTGCAGTCGGAGAACGGCCTGCTGGGCATGGGCGAGTTCCCCACCGAAGCCACGATCGACGCTGACATGATCAACGCCGGCAAGCAGACGGTCACCGCCCGCCGTGGCGCGTCGATCTTCGATTCGGCGCAATCCTTCGCCATGATCCGTGGTGGCCATGTCGACCTCACCGTGCTTGGCGCCTTCGAGGTGGACGTGGAAGGCAACATCGCCTCTTGGATGATCCCCGGCAAGCTGGTCAAGGGCATGGGCGGCGCCATGGACCTGGTGGCCGGTGCCGACAACATCATCGTCACCATGACCCACGCCTCCAAGGACGGTGAGTCCAAGCTGCTGCCCAAGTGCAGCCTGCCGCTGACCGGCGCCGGCTGCATCCGCAAGGTGCTGACCGACCTGGCCTACCTTGAGATCGAAAACGGCGCCTTCATCCTGCGCGAGACCGCCCCGGGCGTGAGCATCGAGGAAATCATCGAGAAGACCGCCGGCAAGCTGATCGTGCCGGACGATGTGCAGGAAATGACTTTCTAAGCAGCACCGTTGCAAGCGCCCCATCGCGGGGCAAGCCCGCTCCCACGAAGGACCACGCATCCCTCGTGGGAGCGGGCTTGCCCCGCGATGGGGCGACGCCGTTTCATTCCTATAAAAATCAGAAAAAGGAAAACATCGTGGCCGCTGATATCCAAGACAGCCGCTCCGCCCGCTTTGCCCTGCGCTGCTCCAACTGGGCCGAACGCTGGTTCCCCGACTCCTGGGTGTTCGCCGCCCTGGCGGTGATGCTGGTGTCCCTCGGCGCCCTGGCCATGGGC
>NZ_NIBE01000143.1:100471-107538 GCF_002205115.1 Pseudomonas sp. DrBHI1 | reverse complement strand
CTGCTGGTACGCGCCCTGGCCCGTCGCGGCGACCTGAAGATGGACTACCGCGCCGCCGGTGCCGCCGCCTACCTGGGCCTGGGCGCGGTGTGGGCGCTGGGCCTGTCGTCGTCGGCCGCGCAGCTGCAGGCCAACCCGGCCAGCCTGCCGCCATCGATCCTGTCGATCACCGGGGTGATCCCGTTCACCGAGACCATCTTCCTCTGGCAGTCCGGGGTGATGCTTGCCGCGCTGGTGGTCGTCTCGCTGGTCGTGGCCTATGCCACCGCGCCCGGGCCGAACAGCGCCCGCAGCGCCCAGGACTGCGGCGTCGACCCGAGCTTCAGCGCGCCGCCTTCGCCACAGCGCACCCGCCCGGGCGAGTGGCTGGAATACAGCCCGATCCTGATCCTGCTGCTGGTTGCCCTGGCCGCCGGCTGGCTGTACCAGGAGTTCGCCACCAAGCCTGCGATCACCGCGATTTCCGGGTTGAACACCTACAACCTGCTGTTCATCATGCTCGGCGCCTTGTTGCACTGGCGTCCGCGCAGCTTCCTCGACGCGGTGACGCGTGCCGTGCCGACCACCACCGGGGTGTTGATCCAGTTCCCGCTGTATGGCTCGATCGCCGCCATCCTCACCCAGGTCAAGGGCGCGGACGCCCAGACCCTGGCCCACCATATCTCGGTGTTCTTCACCCAGATCGCCACCCATGACACCTATGCGCTGCTGATGGGCGTGTACTCGGCGGTGCTCGGCTTCTTCATCCCGTCCGGCGGCGGCAAGTGGATCATCGAGGCGCCGTACGTGATGCTGGTGGCCAACGACCTGCAGTACCACCTGGGCTGGGCGGTGCAGATCTACAACGCCGCCGAGGCGCTGCCGAACCTGATCAACCCGTTCTACATGCTGCCGCTGCTGGGGGTGCTGGGGCTCAAGGCGCGCGACCTGATCGGCTTCTCGTTCGTGCAGTTGCTGGTGCATGTGCCGCTGGTGCTGGTGTTGCTGTGGGCGCTGGGCACGACCTTGCAGTATGTGCCGCCGGTGATGCCGTAAGGCCCAAGTCGTGGAGCTGCACGGCAGCTCCACATCGTTCACGGCGACAGGGCAAAAATTTTTCTCTGTAGCGCAACAGCTCTATCTCAATGGTTTCATTCAACACGGAGAGCGGTGTTACAAAAAACCGGATGATGGCAAATTGACGCCAATATGATGGCAAAATAGTATGCCCGCCACTTTGCACTGTTCACCAGGGATTGGTCATGGCGGGACGTCTAGTTTCAGGGCGCAAAACGGCCCTCTGTGCGCTTGTCAGCCTGCTGTGCTGCCCTGCGGCCTGGGCCGTTTCACCCGGCGACCAGGACCTGATCCGCGACCGCCAGGACCGCCTGCTTGAAGAGCAGCAACGCCGCCTCGAAGAACTGCGCAACCTGCCCGGCAAGGCCGCCGAACCCGGTGAAGCGCAACCGGCGACCGACAGCCGCTGCTTCACCATCCACACCATCGAACTCAAGGGCGCCGACAGCCTGTCCGCCGCCGACCGCGACCGCCTGCTCAAGCCCTTTATCGACCAGTGCCTGGGCGTCACCCAGCTCAACGCCTTGCTCAAGGCCATCACCGACCATTACCTGGGCCGCGGCCTGGTCACCAGCCGTGCCTACCTGCCGCAGCAGGACCTGTCCTCGGGCTATCTGCAGGTGCTGGTGGTGGAAGGGCGCCTGGAGGGGCTGCGCCCGGACTCGACCAGCGGCCTGAGCGATCGCGAGCTGGCCATGGTTTTCCCCGGCAAAGTCGAACAGCGCCTGAACCTGCGCGAAGTCGAACAGATGGTCGACCAGCTCAACCGTCTGCCGTCGAACAAGGCGCAGATGGAGCTGACCCCGGGCAAGGCCGTCGGCGGCAGCGAAGTGCTGGTGCGCAACACCCAACAGAAACCCTGGCGCGCCTCACTGTCGCGCAACAACGAAGGCCAGCGCAGCACCGGCGAGCAGATGCTCAACCTCGGCCTGGAATGGGACAGCCCGCTGGGCCTGGCTGACCAGCTGATGCTGCGCGGTGGCCACGACGTGGTCAGCGACCACACCCAGGGTTCGAAGAACGGCGTGCTGTTCTACAACCTGCCCTGGGGCTGGTGGAACTTCACCTACAGCTACAGCGAGAGCGAATACCGCTCCCTGGCCCAGGCCAACGGCTTTGCCTTCAAGCAGACCGGCGACAGCCAGAACCACCAGTTGCGCGCCAACTCGGGTTTGCCGCAGGATTTGTTTAAGCCAAGGTAGGTGGCATTATGAATGAACAGCAAAAGCAGCTGTGTCAACACCTTGCAGCACTGAGCTCAGAGCAGGCTGCTGAATGGCTAATGGGGGCCTATCCGTTAGAATCCAAGGACTATGGTGAGGCGCTGTTGCTGATTCCTCATCGATCCTGGAAGCGATCCGATCAAAGGCGTTTGGCTGGTTACTATTTTAAGAAGATACCGTTTTCCAGTGCGAGGGGGTACGAGGTGTTTTCCTCGTTTATGTCTGTAAAGACTTTTATTGAGTGCGTCAGGGAGAATCTTCCAGCTAGCACTTCTGACAGGGAGTTGCTGCTCTACTATCTGACTCCTGTTCTGGGTAAGGCCGCAAAAAATGAATCTGATCGACTGTTGGCAAGAGGCTTTTTGAGTGAGGTTGGCTCTTGCGCCTAAAGCTGAATTCAGATAAGTAAGCACCGTTTGTGTTCTTCGATCGAGAAAAGGGACCGAGAAAAGGGGACAGATTTATTTTTCTACTCTAGTTTCTGCCCTTGCATGGCCAAGACGGCGATCAAGCTTGGTGCTTAAGATGTCAGTGAGGACGTTTAGCGCTGGAAGCGGGGTAAGTCGAAATTAGAGTGTGAAAAATAAGTATGTCCCCTTCTCGTATGTAGTGAGGAATGATCGCACGGGGGCGATCGTCCAGGTCTCTAATAAAAACGATCCTGAGTGGGTTGCGCCATGGGGCTGATTGCAGAAGTGTTTGTTGAAAGTTTGCCTATTACACCTACACTGATATGGAATGGCACCCCTTTGTTTGATGTCGGCGATGGAATTAAATTGGTTGACTACTGCAAAAGTAATGCTATTGCAGTTCTTGGCATGGAAGGGTTTGAAATCAAGGGGGGTAAGAGAGTTCCATGTATGGATTGTATTATTGACTTTTCCGCATCATTGAATGAAGTGGATTTCGCTGCGAAGTCGGTGGAAGTGAGTCGGGAAGTTATTGGAAGCATGGCCGGTCGCGGGGTGTTTTTGGAGTTTGTCCTAGTTAGGGTTTAGTTAGTTCTGGTTAGGGTTTGGTTGATGAGAGAGACGCAGATGGGCGGCAAATATCTTGTTTCAGTAGGGGCAGGTTTACTTGTCCTGCTCTGATTTTTGCTGCCGTATGCCAAGATGATATTTAATTAGTGCGTCGAAAATAAAAATGTCCATTTTCGGGGTCCCCATATGGAGCACAGAAATCCCGAGGAGGTAAATGTTATGGAATTTCCCGCACTCACTCAACTACTCGGTTGCTATCTTCATCAAGATTGGCCGGAAGAGTACACTGACAGCAGTGAAGCTTTAGCCGACATGCTGAAGCATGAGCCGCAAGCCACTCTGTTAGCAGGAGCACAGGAGATAGAGGTTCTCTTGGCTTCCAAGCTTTCCATGGATGATCTCGAACACCTTGTAACGTGGAAAATTGGGTGTTTTTACGCTCCGAGCTCCGAAGGTGTCAGCCTTGCGGAGTGGCTGAACAACATCAGACATGCTTTTCTTTGCGGTCAGTCCTGAGGGTTTTCCATGTCCCATACGAGTTGCCTTGTAGCCGTACGTAATTCGAATGGCGTTCAAAATTTCACCCCAGTGAAAGTGTATGAGAAGAATTTTTCTGGCGAAATTGCTGTGCAATGGAGTGCATTGAAAACATGATTTTGACGATTCGTTTTGAGCAGGACCTTATAAGTAAAAGACTGCTGGAACTACGATATCTCCCCTGCCTTTGTAAAGTTTCGGAGACTTTTGTGATCGAGTTTTTCGACCCTTTGCCCGTCGTCAGCGGAACGGTAATGGAGTGGGACAGGGCGGCACTTGAACAACGGGTTATCCCAGGGACAGGTGGAGAGTGCTCTCACTATGCATTCTCAGAAGTCAGTCTGGCGCCGCTTGAGGGGGATCGTTATCTGATAGTCGACCTGAAAATGTTTCATCGGTATTTTGGTTGGTGTGAGGTCCTAAAGGATGGCGCTTATGTAACGCCGGGAGTTTTTTGGGATGAAGATTGAATTGATTGCAGGGCAAGTGTTTGCCTGGTGATATTTAATCTAGGGAGCTTAGCCCAGGCCAGCTCAAAATGCACTTGAGGACCTTGGCAAAGGGAGTAATTATGAGTGAGGTGGTGCTGTCTTATGTTGCTCTAATTGAAAGCTATTTATGTGGTAAATATACCTTGAACAAATTTGTTGAGATGTTTTTTTGTCAGTTCAAAAATGAGTCGCGAGTGTTGCTCGAGGATGTTTATCTTGTGCTGGACGAATTGTTCGGAAATCTTGACGCTTTTACAGAGAATGAGGATTTATTGCGCGACGATTCCGATTATTACCTGAGTGCGAAACAGGTGGATCATTGCATTCGGCGCGCTTTCGAGTCTCTTGAAAAGTACATTGTTTGCTAATGTTCTTCATAGGCTTAAAAAGGGACTGTCATGTACGAAGTCATGCCGGAAAGCGTACCGGACGCGGCGTTGCAGGCCGCTCTCAAGGTGATCGTGGCTACGGCGCAGACGCTTTCTGATCTTTCGCTGTCGGGAGACTCCGAGGTTCAACGTGGGGCGAGCCTGGAGACATTGACGCAGCGATTGCGAGTTAGTAGTGAGTCGGTATGTTTGAGCCTGCGCCTCTGGGAGTTCAATGTATCCAATAAGGTGAGCCTGCCGTTGGTGCTGCTACGCGTCATCAAGTGGGAAGATCGCCTCGATATTGAACTCTCCTTCAACAGCACGCCTGCTGACGACCTGCACGATATCATGCAGGCGCTGCATACATATGCGTCGGGCTTGGCAGGTCGTTTTTCGATACCTGTATTTTATGGCGGGATGGAGCCTGCGCTTGATAAGGATACGCGGTACTTTACCAACGACATGCTTGGCCCGCTTTAAACTGATCGGGCGGCACAAGGCCGTTCCTGCAGGCTTATTCTTCTGCCTGGCATGACAGATAAACCGGCGGCACCTGGTCTACCAGCCAGACACCGTTATCCGCTTGATAGAACACTGCTCCCGCTGCGCACATGGCCTGGGTATCGACCGTGAGCAGCACCGGCTGACCATAGCGCTTGCCCACCGCCAGCGCAGTCTGCGAATCCTCGCTGAGGTGTACATGGTGGCGGCTGCCCGGGATCAGGCCCTGGGCCTCGATAGAGGCCAGGAAGCGGCTGGCGGTGCCGTGATAGAGCAGGGCGGGTGGCGCCTTGGCGACGTGGCGCACTTCCACCTGGGCGCTGCTATGGCCCTGGGCGGCGCGGATGCGACGGCCATCGTCGGAGAGGGTGAAACGGCGCTTGTCATTGGTCTCGACCACTTCACGCAAAGCGTGCAGGTCGAAGGCATGACCTTGCCGGCCGGCGCCGTGGATCAGCGCGTCAACATCGAGAAAAGGGGACAGATTTATTTTTTCTACTCTAATTTCTGCCTTTGCATGGCCAAGAAGGCGACGAAGCTTGATGCTGAAGATATTAGTGAGGACGTCTAGCGCTGGAAGCGGGGCAAGTCGAAATTTAGAGTGTGAAAAATAGATCTGCCCACTTTTTCATTGGTCTAAAGGATTTGTCGAGTAAGCTTAGCGCCCAGGCTGGGCGTGAAGTTAATTTCATGATTTATGACTCTGCGGCAGCGGCCTTGAGTCGTGCGCCGAGTGTGAGCTTGCCAAAATGACTGTTGCGTATGATCTATATGGTGCGAAAGACCTAGGTCTTCTCTCGGCAAAAGTTAATGTAGAACGAACCTTGGGGGAAGCTTTAGAGGAAAGAGATAGCTCTTATCAGGGGGGTGTTTATTATATGTTGGGTGGGGGTGATGCAGAGAATTTTGTTCTAAAGCTGAATATTGATCCTTTTGATGGTGATGCGGTAGAGGAAAATTATCCGGATTATACGGTCCTGCTTTATATAAATGCTACGGATCGCTCATTTGCTTTGGAGAGAATCATGAGGCAGGCGGGGTTTAAGCTGCTTAGGCATGAAGTGTTTTGAGGTGCTAATTCTTAGTCGGTGCAAAAAGATAACTGGGGTAGTTCTGTGGTTTTAAATGTTGAAACAGTGGCTGGGGCGATTCATGCCGCTTTCTGGAAATAACGATTTATTGTCGAGAATTCTTGATGGGGTGCTGCCGAGCTTTGTGCTAAACAGGGTGCTAGAGGAAAATCCAAGCTTGGATAAATATGATTTGGCTAGTATTTTTCTTGAGGGGTGTGATCGCCTGGATAGTAAAGTTCTTCCGATTTTCTGGAATTGGAAGAGTGTCAGGTCAATGAGGGGTATGTCTGATGAGATGTTTGATGAGATGTTGCTTTCGCACATGAGGCTTGCGGGGTATAGGGTATAAAGAGAAAAGAAGAGAAAAGGGGCGGAGAAAAGGGGGCGGATTTATTTTTACTAGGTTCTGTATGAAAACCTTTGAAACCTCACCGGAGCCTCTGGAAGCCTGATTTTCCGTAGAGTTCTCGCTTTTTAGGCGAAGGATTCTGCCATGTCCAAGCGATACGAACTTTCCGATGCAGAATGGGAAATAGTCGCGGACCTCTTCACCGCACATCGACGTACAGGACGCCCAAGAGTCGATGATCGCTTGATGCTCAACGGCGTGTTGTGGGTGCTGTGCTCAGGCGCAACCTGGCGGGACATGCCTGAACGGTTCGGGCCTTGGTCGACGGTCTATCAACGATTTCGAGACTGGCGAAACCAAGGAACCTTCAACAAGATGCTCAAGCGGTTACACCTCAAACTCAATGCACAGGGCCAGATTGACTTGACCACCTGGTGCATCGACTCAACCGCCGTGAGGGCCACCCGTGCCTCTGCCGGAGCAGGC
>NZ_NIBE01000143.1:93378-100461 GCF_002205115.1 Pseudomonas sp. DrBHI1 | reverse complement strand
CCACGCACTTGGACGAAGCCGGGGCGGGTTGACGACGAAAATTCACATGGTCAGTGACGCCCGTGGCATCCCACTCCACTTCACGCTCTCAGGTGGTCACGCCAGTGACATATCCCATGCTCAGCGACTGCTGGACGGTGTCCACATCCCTTTGAACCGAGGTAGGCCACGCAAGCGCTGCCGCTGGCTCCTGGCCGACAAAGGCTATGACGCAGAATCCTTGCGGCAATACTGCGACCGCTATCGGATGCAGCCGGTGATTCCGCTGCGTGACATGAAACGCAGACCGAAGCCGGGCTTACCGCGCCTGTTTGACAAGCCCAAGTATCGGCAGCGGAACGCCATCGAACGGCTATTTGGTTGGCTGAAGGAGCACCGCCGCCTGGGTACACGCTACTGCAAGCTGGCGGAAAGCTTTGCTGCAATGGTCACGCTGGCTTGCTGGCGACGGTGTTTACGACATTACTTTTCGTACAGTGCCTAATCTAATTTCTGCCTTTGTATGACCAAGACGGCGACGAAGCTTGATGCTGAAGATATTAGTAAGGACGTCTAGCGCTGGAAGCGGGGTAAGTCGAAATTTAGAGTGTGAATAATAAATCTGTCCCCTTTTTACAGAAGGGCAAGGGGGCCGACTACTACCAGAAGAACCTGAACTTCGGCAAGGTCGACCTGGGCGCTGACGCCGTCGGTGCGAGCAAAGGCATTGGCGACGCCCTGGGTGGTTTCCTCAAGGATCTTGCCGGGTTGGCCGAAGGGTTGGTCAAACAGCCTGAGCGCACCACGACCGGCATTCTGCATCAACTGATCAGCTCGGCCAGCAATCCCCAGGACGTCGTCAAGTCGTTCCTGCAGGGCAAGCAGGATGCGGAGGTCAAGTCAAGCCTGCTGCGTCTGCAGGGCAAGCCCGAGGAAGCGGCAAGGGTCGAGATGGACTGGCAGATGCAGTTCTACATGAACTTCGTCGCGGTCAATCGAGTGGCCAAGCTGGGGCAGGTCGCCAGGATGCTGGCCGCCAGCGAGGAGGCGGCGAAGGCGGGCACCATGGTCGGTGCGGGCGCTGCAACTCGAGAGGTGGCCGGGTTACCTGCCTGGTATCGCGATGCCAGTGGGGTTGGCGCCAATGTAGCCAAGCTGGATGGATACCAGACCGTATTCAACAGCAGGACGGGCAGCTTTGAATACCTTGCTTCGGACGGGAAGCTTTACTTCCACACCGAATCAGGGCTCAAGCCGAAGGTGGGAGGTAATCTAGCTGAGTTGGCGACGGCGGAAAGGGATATCATTGCATCCAGGCCAAGCGTCGAAGGATCCAAAGTAGAGACGCCAGGAAAAGAGAAATATTTTAGAGTTGAGGGTGGTGGAGCGGGCACAGCAACAAGCCAGTACCGTATTACCGCAAACTCTGATGGAAGTATCAGTATAAATCCGGGCTGTGCTGGCCAGCTTTGTGTTAGCGTCGGAAATGCAGATCATGCAACTTATTATTTGACAAACAAGCGTCCTGATGGTTCTGTGGTGGTGTTTGATGTGGACGCTAAGCTTCATAAAGAAAAAATGGAAAAGGCAGTTCCTCAAAGGCCGGTGCCCGGTGTCCCACGGGACCCGTCAGCACCTAAGGTTGTGGACCCTAGTAAGCCGGGTACTGCGCTGGAACTACCGAGAATGTGGGAGGCGCTGCTTGAGAGAGGTTCAAGTAATGCCAGGGTATACACACAGTCGGAGTTCTTGAAGGAGTTTAATAAATGATGTTTAGTCCAGAATTGCTAGAGGATCTTTGGAATGGTGAAAAAAGCATATGCTTATTCATTCTTGAGGGGCGGTTTTATTGGGTTCTAGATTATACATACAATTTTACTCTTGATGCCGAAAAAGATTATGCGGCTTATCTTCGGCGGGGCGATATAACCAAAGAGCAATATGTGCAGGCGTGTAGAGAATTTAGGGGTGGCACTCTAAGGCTGACGGCAGATAATTTTTTGCAGTATGTGAGTTGGCTTGAAGCCGGCGTTTTGTTGGGTGAGGATTTTGATAGGATTTTCGATGTAGAGGGGTGCGATGTAAGAGCTTTGTTCAAAAAGATCGAGGATTATTATGTGTCAGGCGAGGGGTTGGATTCGGAGGCGTACTATTATGCAGGGCAGGTAGCTGCAAGGCTGCCAATGTTTTATGTTAATTTTGATAGAAAGATCTATCTGCACATGGATGCGGGGAGGTCGCATGAGGATCTTGTGTATCCTGATTGGCATGCGGAGTGTTTGGACTTTAGCTTTCTGATACCGGATGCAGAACGATATTGGGTTAAGTTTGGCGATTTTTGGAAATTCAGGTTTGTGCAGTGAGGGTTTGGGGCAAAAGGGGATAGATTTATTTGTTCTAAATTAATCTATTCTGTTGCATGGCCTAGACGACGGCGAAGCCTGGTGCTTAAGGTCTCTGTGAGGAGGTTGAGCGCTGGAGGCGGGGCGCGCTGAAGTTAGGGTGTGGAAGTTAAATCTCCCCTTTTGAAATTCAGGGCTGTCAAGAACTATCTCTGGCGATCATTGGGGAGCGAAAAGGGACCGATTTATTTTTTCTACTCTAATTTCTGCCTTTGCACGGCCAAGACGGCGACGAAGCTTGATGCTGGAGATGTTAGTGAGGACTTCTAGCGCTAACCCAATACGCCACCGGTAAAAGAATAATGATTACTGAAGACCTAGCCATTGTTAAAGAGCTTTTCTCGATACTCGATCAAGGTATTGTTGACGGCTATGACGCGTTTCAGTACGAGGTCAAAGTAGGAGATGGCTGGGTTGAGACACAGCTCACGGCTGAGCGAAATGGCGTTGAGATCATGGATGTTGAAACGGACTTCAATAACGCGGTGATCTTCAAGCTGGTAAAGCAACTGCGACAAAGCGGCGCCCAGCGAGGGGACCACTGGACGGCATTCACCTTGTCCTATCGACGTGGGGGACAGGTCAGGACCATTTTCAGCTATGGCACGAGCGAGTTGCTCGACTCGGAGGTGTGATCAGGGAGCCGTGCAGTGGGCGGATCGATACGTGTGTCTTACACGCGGACCTGCAAAAACTGTCGTCTTTTCCGGGTTTCGATAGCCAGTATTGGCCTCAGTGAATCGGAATTTCCTTATTCCTTGTAGTCCATTTCCGAAGCATGCTTTTACCGCCTTTCAGCCCTTGCTCCAGGTCAACTCGCCTTCTAGTCTCGGCCTGCCGCTGCCAATTCAGCGGTCGGTTTTGACAGACCGTAGACGTTGCCCTCGTAGGTTTGCTTTCATGGCGGCTGTGCGTGTGGGCACCCCGTGTGCGCCGAGTGCCAACGTCTCGGTCTGTCAACCCGCGTACAGCTGCCACCCTCTTGTTTGACAGCAAAGTGCGGCGGCTCCATTCATACGTTGGAGTCAAGACATGCTGAAGATTGTCCCCGATCCACCTTCCCCCCAGGATCACGCCCACTTCCTCGAAGACACCCTGGTACGCGCCATCGAGTACGCCTTCTGCGCGCTCACGGTGGCCAACCAGGCCGTCCAGTTCAAGCCCCGGTCGCCCGGCGCGATCCTGATGCTGGCCGCCGCCCACGAGATGGAGGCGGTGCGCACGTTGCTCGAATCCGCCCTGACCCAGGTGCAGCACTCGGTCCAAGCGCCGGGCGAGCCCCGCACGCTGCACTAGCCGACGACGTTTTCAGGGAGATCGATCATGACCACAGACGATGGCAAGACCCAGGTCACGCCGGGCAAGACCCGTTTTTATCAGGGCGAGGGCAAGGATGCCCAGCCGCTGTTCTGCATCGAGCCCGGCATTCCTTGCCAGCACGCTCGCGAGCAGGCGTCGGAATTGATGGACTATGTGCGGCACCTGACCTTGGTCGGGGTGATGGATGAAGATCCGCGGATGGTCTGGGCGGCGCATTACCTCAGTGCGTTGGCCAAGGCGCTGATGGATGATGCGGAGCTGGGGATGGCGCACTAGTCCAGGCTTGCACATTCCCCTGTAATCGATGGACTCGCCCCCGCCGAGGCGTCGGACCGGTCGGAAAGAGCCGCAAAGCGGCCCCGGCGATCTTTGCATCAATGCTGAAATCCTGGGGCTGCTATGCAGCCCTTTCCGACCGGTCCGACGCCTCGGCAAGGCCGCTCCTACAGGGGGACGGGTTTGGCTTATTTCTCTGCTTGGCGTGACAGATGTGTCGGCGGCACCTGGTCTACCAGCCAGACACCGTTGTCGGCTTGATAGAACACCGTTCCCGCTGCGCACATGGCCTGGGTATCGACCGTGAGCAGCACCGGCTGACCATAGCGCTTGCCCACCGCCAGCGCGGTCTGCGGGTCCTCGCTCAGGTGCACATGATGGCGGCTGCCGGGGATCAGGCCCTGGGATTCGATGGAGGCCAGGAAGCGGCTGGCGGTACCGTGGTAGAGCAGGGCGGGTGGCGTCTTGGCGACATGGCGCACTTCGACCTGGGCGCTGCTGTGGCCCTGGGCGGCGCGGATGCGGCGCCCATCGTCGGAGAGGGTGAAACGGCGCTTGTCATTGGTCTCGACCACTTCACGCAGGGCGTGCAGGTCGAAGGCATGGCCTTGCCGGCCGGCGCCTTGGATCAGCGCGTCGACATCGGCCCAGCCGTCGCGGTCGAGGGTCAGGTCGATGGATTCGGGGGCGTGGCGCAGTACGTAGCTGAGGAATTTGCTGAGGGTGTCGCGTTGTTTCTGGTTCACTGGAAAGGTCCTTTTCCATGGCTTCTGGTCGTTTGGGGCGGGGGCATTCTCCGGGTTCGGGGTCGAGTTCTCAAGTGTGTGGATGACCTGTGGGAGTGGACTCCCACAGGTACGCCGCTGATGTCAGCCCTGACGCAAGGCGTCGAGCAGCGCCTTCAGCTGTTCGCGACCCTGGGCATCCAGCCCGAACACCGGCCGCCGTGGCTCGCCCACCGGCAGCCCGGTCATCTCAAGGCCCGCCTTGATGGTCGCCGGCAGGCCCCCCTTGAGGATGAAGTCGAGCAACGGCAGCTGGCGGTAGAACAGCGCCTTGGCCTGCTCCAGTTCACCGGCCTGCACCGCCTGGTACAGCCGCAGGTTCAGCTCGGGAATCAGGTTGGCCGCCGCCGTGCACCAGCCCGTGGCGCCTGCCACGAAGGCCTCCAGCGCCAGCGGGTTGCAGCCGTTGTAGAACGGTACCTGGCCCTCGCCGAGCAGTTGCAGCTTGTGCATGCGCTGGATGTCGCCGGTGCTCTCCTTGACCATGGTCACGTTGTCGACTTCGCGCACGATTCGCAGGATCAGCTCCACCGGCATGTCGGTGCCGCTGGTGGCCGGGTTGTTGTAGAGCATGATCGGGATGTCGATGGCCGCGCCAATGGCGCGGTAGTGCTGGAGGATCTCGGCTTCGCTGAGCTTCCAGTACGCGGCCGGCAGCACCATCACCGCGTCGGCGCCGTGCTGCTGGGCGAAGCGGGCGCGGCGCACGGCGCCGGCGGTGGTCAGGTTGGAGACGCTGACGATGCTCGGCACGCGCTTGGCGATGCGCTCCAGGCTGTACTGGGCGACCTGCTGCCATTCGCTGTCGCTCAGGTAGGCGCCTTCGCCGGTGCTGCCCAGCGGGGCGATGGCGTGGGAACCGCCTGCGATCAGGCGATCGATGGACTGCCCCAGCGCGGGCAGGTCGAGCTGCTCGCCGTCGGCGCTGAACGGGGTGATGGTGTAGCCGATGATACCGTGGAATTGATTGGTCATTGTGCAAGGCTCCGCAAGCAAGGCGTAGAGGGATCAGTTCAGGCAATCGGCGTGGCTGCGCAGGGCCTGCCGGGCGTAGTAGTTGAAGGCGGCGCCGTGGCGCTTGGGCCGGTCGATCCAGTCGTGGGCGTCGCGGCCGAGCTCCGGGGTGATCGGCTTGATGGTGCCGGCGGCCATCGCCAGCAGCTGCAGGCGCGCGGCGCGCTCGATCAGCTGGGCGTAGACGCAGGCCTGTTCGATGGTGGTGCCGGTGGACAGCTGGCCATGGTGCGAGAGCAAGATGGCGCGCTTGTCGCCCAGGGCGGCGCTGATGATCTCGCCTTCCTCGTTGCCCACCGGCACGCCTGGCCAGGCCTCGAGGAACGCGCAGTCCTCGTACAGCGGGCACAGGTCCATGTGCGAAACCTGCAGCGGCACTTCGAGCATCGACAGCGCGGCGACATGGGTCGGGTGGGTGTGGATGATGCAGTTGACGTCGGGGCGGGCGCGGTACACCCAGCTGTGGAAGCGGTTGGCCGGGTTGGGCATGCCCTGGCCTTCGAGCACTTCGAGGTCTTCGTTGACCAGCAGCAGGTTGGTGGCGGTGATCTCGTCGAAGCCCAGGCCCAGTTGCTGGGTGTAGAAGGTACCCGGTTGCGGGCCACGGGCGCTGATCTGCCCGGCCAGGCCCGAGTCGTGGCCGTTGTCGAAGAGAATTCGGCAGGTCAGGGCCAGCTTTTCGCGCACAGTCCACGTATTATCGGCAAGCGAGCCTTGCATCTGTGTCAGTGCCTTTTGCACCAGCTGGTCTTTGCTGAGGGTAAGGGTGTTGGCCATGGGGAGCTTTCCTCTGTGGCGTGATGATGGATGTCAGGGCTGGCTCGCCCCCGAGCTTTGGACGGTGAGGGGGTGAGCCATAAGATGACACAAATAATCCTATATGACACAAAGTGTCATAAGCAAGTGCGTTTGTTCGGGAAACCCGCGTCACATGTCTATCCGACTGAAACTGCTGAGAAAGAAACTGGGCATTACCCTTGAGCAGCTGGCCGACAAGTCCGGCATGACCAAGAGCTACCTGTCCAAGGTCGAGCGCGGCCTCAACACGCCGTCGATCGCCGCCGCGCTGAAGCTGGCGCGGGCGCTGAACGTCAATGTCGAGGAGCTGTTCGACGGCGAGCACGACGGCCAGGCGCGCTACAGCCTGGTACGCCGCGGCGAACGCCAGGCGCTGGTGGGTGGCGGCGAGGGGCCGGGGTATGCGGTGCTGACTTCGCAGGTCGGCCAGCGCAGCCTGCTGCCGTTCCTGATCCAGCCGCCGACCGCGTTCAGCGACCCGACCTTCAAGGAGCACGAAGGCGAGGAGT
>NZ_NIBE01000143.1:86234-93335 GCF_002205115.1 Pseudomonas sp. DrBHI1 | reverse complement strand
GACCCCGCACCGCCTGCGCTCGGTCGGCGAGCACCAGGCGCAGTTGCTGGTGGTGGTGCAGGGCGGCGAAGGGTGAGGGCGGGGCGATGATCGAGGTCTCGCGGTTCTGGCGTGATCCGGCATTGCCCTTCGTCGAGGCCCGACGCGTGGGGGACGGCCGCCAGGTGTGCTACGCCGCCCATTCCCACGAAAGTTTCTCCATCGGCGTGATCACCGGCGGGCGCAGCACCTACCTGACCGGCAACGCCCGACACGAGGTGGCGGCGGGGACCACGGTGCTGATGAACCCGGGGGTGGTGCACACCTGCAACCCGGTCCAGGGCGAACCCTGGTCGTACCTGATGCTGTTCGTCGACATGCCCTGGCTGCTGGCGCGAGGTTTTGCGCTGCCCTCGGCGACCTTGAGCACATCGGCGGCGCTGTATGGGCAGTTGCTGGCGCTGTTCGCCGGGCTGTTCGAGCCCGGCAACGAACGCCGGGAGGCGCAGCTGGAGGCGTTCTTCAAGGGCTTGCCGCAGCTTTTGGAGGCCGACGCGGGCGGCCAGCCCGCAGGCCATCCACGCCTTGAGCTGGCCGCCGCGTTCATCCGTGCCCATCGCCTCGACCCGCTGACAGTGGAGGACATCTGCGCCGCGGCGGGGCTGTCGCGGGCCTATTTGATCCGCGCGTTCGGCAAGCGCTTCGGCCTGACACCCCATGGCTACCTGCTCGACCAGCGGGTGCAGCATGCCCGGGCGCTACTGCGCGCTGGCAGGCCGATCGCCGAGGTGGCGCTGGAGGCGGGGTTCGCCGACCAGGCGCACCTGCAGCGGGCCTTCAAGCGTCACCTGGCGACCACGCCGGGGCACTATCGCAATGGCTGAAAGCCAGGATCACACCATCAGGTACAACGCACTCGCCACCAGCAACCCCGCCAGCACCCGATTGAGCAGGCGCATCCGCCACGGCTCGCCCAGATACTGGCGGATCATGCTGCCGGCCCAGGCCCAGCAGGCCACCGAGACGAAGCAGATCGGCCCGTAGATCCAGGTGAACAGCCACAGCAACTGCTGCTCGCCGCCGGTATAGGCGCCGATACCGGCGACCGCCGCCAGCCAGGCCTTGGGGCTCAGCCACTGCATGGCCGCGCCGTGCCAGGCGCTGGGCGCATGCCGGGTATCGGCGGTGCCCAGTGCGCCATCGTCGCTGGCCAGTTTCCAGGCCATGTACAGCAGAAACAGCACGCCACCCCAGTGCAGCAGCCGCCCCAGCAACGGCCAGCGCAGCAACAGCTCATGCACGCCCAGCCCCACCAGCACCAGCAGCAGGCAGAAACCCAGCGTGGCACCGGCCACATGCCCGATGCTGGCCCGCAGGCCGTGGCGCGCGCCACTGCCGAGGGCGACGATGTTGACCGGGCCGGGGGAGATGGAGGCGGCCAGGGCGAAGGCCGCCATGGACAAGGTCAGGCTCATTGAAGGTTTCCTTGAAGGGGGAAGGTGTGGCCATCCTGGCCGAGGGTGAGACGGGTGTATTGAACAAAAATGCCCCGCCACACCTGTTACAGCTTTTGTAATAGTTTTGCGCTATCAGAGAAATCTGCTTCGATTGTAGGATCGACTTCCCTATTTTCTATCAAGGTCTATATGAGCACCTTCGCGGAGCCCCCCAGTCCCTGGCCATCCCGGCCTTCCTTCCCCCGTCCTTGTGACGCCGCCCTCGTGAGTACCCGCTAATGGAATGGCTAGCCGACCCCACGGCCTGGCTGGGCCTGTTGACGCTTATCGTCCTCGAGCTGGTGCTGGGTATCGACAACCTGGTGTTCATCGCCATCCTCGCCGACAAACTGCCACCCCATCAGCGCGATCGTGCCCGGGTGATCGGCCTGTCGTTGGCGCTGATCATGCGCCTGGGCCTGTTGGCCAGCATCTCGTGGATGGTGACCCTCACCGCGCCGCTGATCGACGTGTTCGGCAAGACCTTCTCCGGCCGTGACCTGATCATGCTGTTCGGTGGTGTGTTCCTGTTGTTCAAGGCCACCATGGAGCTGCACGAGCGTCTGGAGGGCCATGTCGCCCAGAGCGGCGGCGTTACCCGTCACGCGGCGTTCTGGCCGATCGTCGCGCAGATCGTGGTGCTCGACGCGGTGTTCTCGCTGGACGCGGTGATCACCGCCGTGGGCATGGTCGAGCAGTTATCGGTGATGATGATCGCGGTGATCTTCTCCATCGGTATCATGATCGTCGCCAGCAAGCCGCTGACCCGCTTCGTCAACGAACACCCGACAGTGATCATGCTGTGCCTGGGCTTCCTGATGATGATCGGCTTCAGCCTGACTGCCGAGGGCCTGGGCTTCCATATCCCGAAAGGCTACCTGTACGCGGCCATCGGCTTCTCGCTGCTGATCGAGCTGTTCAACCAGCTGGCCCGTGCTCGCCGCAAGCGCAGCCTGCATCAGCACCGGCCATTGCGTGAGCGCACGGCCCACGCGGTGCTGCGCCTGATGGGCGGACGCCGGGTAGAAGCCGACGAGGTGGGCGAGGAGATCGCCGACCTGGTGGCCGGTGGCGACGAGCAGGTGGTGTTCGATCGCCGTGAGCGGGTGATGATCAGCGGTGTGCTCAACCTGGCCGAGCGGCCGATCCGCACGGTGATGACGGTGCGGGCCAAGGTCGATGCCATCGACCTGTCGCAGCCGGCCGAGGCGATCACCCAGATGCTGGTCAACTCGTCCTACTCGCGCCTGCCGCTGATTCGCGACGGGCGCATCGAGGAACCGCTGGGCTACGTGCACAAGAAGGAGCTGCTCAAGGAACTGCTGGCCGGCAACCAGCCGGCGCTGGAGCACCTGGCGCGAGCACCGTTGAACCTGCTGGAGAGCTTCAGCATTCTCAATGCCCTGGAGCAGATGCGCGCCCAGTCCACCCACATCGCCTTCGTGGTCAACGAATTCGGTGACTTCACCGGGGTGTTGACCATGACCGACATCCTCGAGTCGATTGCCGGTGAACTGCCGGATGCGAGCGAAGTTGAAGGGCCAGGCGTGGTGGAGGAGGCAGGCGGCTTCGTGGTCAGTGGCGCTCTTAACCTGGCCCAGGTTCAGTCGCGCACCGGCTTCGCCGCCCGCGCCACCGAGGACTACCAGACCCTGGCGGGCCTGGTGATGAGCCTGCTGGACCGCCTGCCGGTGGTGGGCGATCAGCTGGCCTGGAACGGCTGGACCATGACCGTGGTGGCGGTGGAGGAGCGTCGGGTGCGCCAGGTACGTCTTACACCGAACGCCGACGCTGACGCAGCAGGTGCTTGATGCCTTCGAGCACCAGCACCAGCACGGCGGCCCAGATCGGCAGGTAGGTCAGCCACTGGTCGGGGCCGATGGTCTCGCCCAGCAGCAGGGCCACGCCCACCAGCAGCACCGGCTCGACGTAGCTGAGCAGGCCGAACAGGCTGAACGGCAACAGGCGGCTGGCCAGCACGTAGGCGATCAGGGCGCAGGCGCTGATCGCCCCGAGCAGCGGGATCAGCCCGTACAGGCCCGGGTGCTCGGCGAGGTCCGTCGCCGACAGCGGGCCCTGGATCACGAAGTACAGGGCCCAGGGCAGCAGCAGGCACATGTCGCACCACAGCCCGCCCAGGTGGTCGGTGCGGCAGCGCCGTCTGAGGACGAAGTAGATCGGGTAGCCGATCATCACCAGCAGGGTTTCCCAGGCGAAGCTGCCGTGCTGGTAGAGCTCGTGGCCAACCCCCAGCGTGGCAAAGCCCACCGCGATCTTCTGCAGGCGCGACAGGCGCTCGCCATACACCAGCCGTCCGGTCAGCACCATGGCCAGCGGCAGCAGGAAATACCCCATCGACACTTCCAGGCTGCGCCCGTGCAGCGGCGCCCAGAGGAACAACCACAGCTGCACGCCCATCAGCCACGAGGTGCCAACCATGCCGAGCAGCAGCAGCGGTGTGCGCCGCACCCGACCGAGCAACTCACCGACCCGATTCCAGTCCTTCGAGACCAGCATGAACAGCGTCAGGCAGGGCAGGGTCAGGAGGGTCCGCCAGCCAAAGATCTCCTCGCCGTCCAGGGGCTTGAGGAAGGAGGTATAGAAGTACATCACGGCGAACAGACAGGACGCCATGACCGACGAAAGAATGCCTTTTGACACGAATGCCTCGGAAAACGGGAAGTGAGCGGGTGGATCAGCCGCGCATGATCTCAGGGGCGTTGCCCGGCGGCAACTGCGGGCTGCCCGGCCGGGCGGCCAGGGCCAGCAGCAGTTCGCCGGCGGGCATCGGTCGGGCAAACAGGTAGCCCTGCTGGAAATCCACCCCGTGGCGTGCCAGGTAGTCGCGCTGCACCTCGGTCTCCACGCCTTCGGCGACGATCCCCAGGCCCAGCTTGGCCGAGAGCTCGATGATGGTGTCGAGGATGTGCTGGGACAGGGCGTCGCCGCCGATCATGGCGACGAAGCTCTGGTCGATCTTCAGGTAGTCGACCTGGAACTGGCGCAGGTAGTTGAGGCTGGACTGGCCTGTGCCGAAGTCGTCCAGGGCGATCATCACGCCCATGACGTGCAGCTTTTCGAACAACTCAAGCGTCACCGGGGTCGGCTCGATCAGCTTGCGTTCGGTCAGCTCCAGGGTCAGCACCACGCGTCCGGGTGGGAAGTGCTGGAGGAAGGTCTGGCAGTCGTCAAGCAGGCGCAGGTCGCGGCAATGGTCGGCGGTGATATTGATGCCGATGTGGAAGCCGTCCTCCAGCAGGGCCGCATGCGGGGCCAGGGCCTGGGCGGTATGCAGCATAAGGGCACGGGTCATGGCGACGATCTGGCCGCTGTGTTCGGCGTAGGGGATGAACAGATCGGGGCGCACCAGCCCTTCGCGGGGATGCTGCCAGCGCATCAACACTTCGATACCGGCCCAGCGGTAGTCGCCTTTGCGCACCACCGGCTGGAAATACGGAACGAATTCGTCAGCCTCCAGGGCCCGCTCCAGCTCGCCACGGGATGAGCTGGCGCGGCGGATCTGCCAGCGGCAGGCTGCGCCGGCCGCGACGCCGAGCACCAGCAACAGGCTGAGCAGGGCGGGGTAGCGCGAGCGCATGAGCGCGGCCTGCGTGCCTTCTTCGTAGCCGGCGTGCACATCGAACGGATAACGGGTGGACGCATACTGCGTGGCGGCGGAGGCAGCGCGCGGTGGCTTGCCGTCATGAACCTGGCCATCGCTGCCCATCCAGTGATTGCCGACATGCACCTTCACCAGGTTGTCGGCGCCGATCAGGTGGAGCGCGGTGAGCAGATGGCGGCCATCCACCGTGGTGATCGCGCCCCGGTCGCCACGGCCTTCCTGGCTGATCCGATAGACCAGCAGGGCATGTCCCGGGGTGACCGAGTTGCCGTTCATCAGCCACAGCTGGCCATTGGTATAGTCCTTGGCATTCACCGGCTCGTCGAAGTCGCCGTACAGCGAGGTGCAGTACAGCCGATCATGATCGAACAGGTTGGTCGAACGCACGAAGGCGTTGCGCGTTACCTCGATGCGCAGTGCCAGTTGCACCTGGTCACAGGGCAGGCCCGCCTTGGGCAGAAGCTCATGGGCGGCGGTGGACAGGCTGTCGAGGATCTCCTCGACATGGATGCCCACTTCGCGGGCCGTGGCCAGGCTGCTGGCTTGCAGTTCCTGTTCCGTCTGCCAGCGCATCACCACCAGCCCGCACAGCAGCGGCAGCACGCCGATGCCCCAGGGCAGCAGGGCGCGCCAGCTCCAGCGGGCGGGGCGTTTGGCGGTCAGGGGCATGTGCGGGCGAACCTTCTGTGAGGCGACAAGATGCTGTTGAGAATAGCCGTTTGTCGGAACAATCTGCGAACTAAAGCGCGACAAACAAATTTACGCCCTGTAGAATCGATTTACGAATACAACAATAAGGTTCTCCGCCTCCCGGGGAATCAAGCCCGCCGAGAATGGGTCCATATGACATACCATGGGTTCAAGCTGATCATTGGTGACTTCCTGGCCCGCAGCGTGCGCGGGATCCCCTGCTCACCACCACGCCATCTCCACATCCAAAGCCTGTAATCAACCGTTTTTCGCTTATAGATGAGGACACCCACATGGCAGATATCTTCGACAACCCGATGGGCCTGGAAGGCTTCGAATTCATCGAGCTCGCTTCGCCAACCCCCGGCGTGCTGGAGCCGGTATTCCAGATTCTCGGTTTCACCAAGGTGGCCAGCCACCGCTCCAAGGATGTGCACCTGTATCGTCAGGGCGGCATCAACCTGATCCTGAACAACGAGCCCAAGAGCATCGCCTCGTATTTCGCCGCCGAGCATGGCCCATCGGTATGCGGCATGGCCTTCCGCGTGCGCAATGCCCATGAAGCCTACGCCCGTGCCCTGGAGCTGGGCGCCCAGCCGGTGGAAATCGAAACCGGCCCAATGGAACTGCGTCTGCCGGCAATCAAGGGGATCGGTGGCGCGCCGCTGTACCTGATCGACCGCTACGAGGAAGGCAGCTCGATCTACGACATCGACTTCAAGTTCATCGAAGGCGTGGACCGCAACCCAGTCGGCGCGGGTCTGAAGATCATCGACCACCTGACCCACAACGTCTATCGCGGGCGCATGGCCTACTGGGCCAACTTCTATGAAAAGCTGTTCAACTTCCGCGAGATCCGCTACTTCGATATCAAGGGTGAGTACACCGGCCTGACCTCCAAGGCGATGACCGCGCCGGACGGCATGATCCGCATTCCGCTCAACGAAGAGTCGTCCAAGGGCGCAGGGCAGATCGAAGAGTTCCTGATGCAGTTCAACGGCGAAGGCATCCAGCACGTGGCTTTCCTCACCGACGACCTGCTCAAGACCTGGGATGCGCTCAAGGGCCTGGGCATGCGCTTCATGACCCCACCGCCGCAGACCTACTACGAGATGCTCGAGGAGCGTCTGCCAGGGCACGGCGAGCCGGTCGACCAGTTGCAGGCCCGCGGCATCCTGCTCGATGGCGCCTCCGAGGCAGGCGACAAGCGTCTGCTGCTGCAGATCTTCTCGGAAACCCTGCTGGGACCGGTGTTCTTCGAGTTCATCCAGCGCAAGGGTGACGACGGCTTCGGTGAGGGTAACTTCAAGGCGT
>NZ_NIBE01000143.1:80095-86206 GCF_002205115.1 Pseudomonas sp. DrBHI1 | reverse complement strand
GTCGGCGGTGGACGCAGGATTCTGCCCGGTGATCAGGCTGCCATCCTCCACCACGAAGGGGGCCCAGGGATCGTCCGCCTTGCTGTACTCACCGCCACGGGCACCCAGCTCGTTTTCGGTCAGGAACGGCACCACCTCGTCCAGTTCCGCCAGTTTCTCCTCAGTGTTGGAGAAACCGGTCACCCTGCGCCCTTTGAGCAGCAGACTGTTGTCGCTGAGCTTGATATTGAGCAGACCGACCACGCCATGGCAGACCGCGGCGACCGCACCGCCGCGCTCATGGATGCGCCGTGCGAGTTCTTGCAGCGGCTGGTTGTCGGGGAAGTCCCACATCACGCCGTGCCCACCGGTGTAGTAAATCGCGCTGTACTGATCGGCTTTCACCTGGCCGGGGCTCAGTGTGGCGCCCAAACGGTTCATGAAAGTCTTGTCGTCGTACCACTGCCAGTCCAGCTCCGGCGCCATGCGCAGGCTGTGCGGGTCGATGGGCACGTAGCCACCCGCGGGGCTTACGTAGTCGACCACAAAGCCCGCCTGCTGCACCTTGTCGACGAAGTGCACGGCCTCGCCCAGCCACAGCCCTGTGGCGCGCGGGATGGAGGGGTACTTGGCAGTATTGGTCAGCACGACCAGGAGCTTCTTGTTCATGTGCGCATGCCCGTCGAATCCATGGGAAAACGGTTGGCCAGCAAGATCTAAAGCCCTATCAGCATAGCCCTCGTCACGCAATGCGCCACGGTGGCTGGCGCTGTGCTAGTCTCCAGCAAAGCCGACGTATTACCGGGGAGAAACCATGGAACAGGACACTTCCGCTTTCCTGCAGGCTGCCATTGATGAGGCCCGAAAGGGGCTCGAGGAGGGCGGCATCCCGATCGGCTCGGTATTGGTGCACGACGGCAGGATTATCGGCCGCGGACACAATCGCCGGGTGCAAAAAGGCAGCGCCATCCTGCATGGCGAGATGGACGCCCTGGAAAATGCCGGCCGACAGCCGGCTTGGGTGTACCAGCAGTCCACCCTCTATACCACCTTGTCGCCTTGTGCCATGTGCAGCGGCGCTATCCTGCTGTATGGCATCAAGCATGTGGTCATCGGTGAAAACACCACCTTCATGGGTGAGGAGCAACTGCTCGGCAGCCGCGGCGTGCGCCTGGAGGTACATGACGATGAGACTTGCAAGGCGTTGATGCGCCGGTTCATCGAGGAAAAACCCGAGCTGTGGGACGAAGATATTGGCCGCTGACTTGAATGTCGCCGGTGGTGATATCCAGGTCATTCACCTGGCGTCTCCGGCGAGCCCTATGGCGATGATGGGGGCTGTCGTTGGCAACTTCGACTGGAGCGCCACATCGCTGGGAGCGCTGACATCCTGGCCGCCTACCCTGCGCGTCGCCGTCGATATGGTGCTGCTGTCGCCGTTTCCCAGTGCGCTGGTTTGGGGCCCGACATTGACGGTCATCCATAATGAACCTTACCAGATCCTGCTTGGCGGTAGCACTGGTCACCAGGGCTGCGCCTTCGACGCGCTCTGGGCGCATAACTGGGAGGACATGGGTGCAGCGGTATTCAAGGCGCTCGAGGGACAGGGCAGCCTGATCGAGGACGCGCTGCTGCCTGTCTATCGAGCAGGCGTCATGACGAAAGTCTGGGTGACGGGTTGTTATTCGCCGATCCGTGACGACCAGGGCCAGGTCGCCGGTTTCCTTCACGCCCTGATCGAGACCACCGCCAGTGTGGAGACCGGTCGTGAATGGCGCGAATTGGCCCTTTCCTTCGAGGCGCGCCTGGATCAGTACCTGAGCGATCCTGAGCATATCTGGCACCTGTCACCCGATGTGATGCTGATGCTCGATGCCGATCTGCGCGTACGCTCGACCAACCCGGCCTGGCAGCGGCTGTTGGGCTGGTGCGGGGCGTCGCATCCGCTGCCGTTGCCCGAATTGTTTCACCCCGCCGACCGTACCGAGGCCCGCTTGGCGCTGACGGCGCTTGTGCAGGGGCAGGGCATGGCGCCGTTTGACGCACGGCTTCGGCACAACGAAGGCCACTATTGCTGGTTCCGCTGGACGGGGGCTGCCGATGCAGCGCTGCCCGCGCTGGTAGGGCGAGACATCACCGAGGACCGCGACGCGGTCCAGCGCTTGGCCGATGCCGCGGTGCGGGACGGCCAGCGCATGGAGAGCGTGGTAAAGCTGGCAGGTGGGTTGGCGCATGAAATGAACAACGTGTTGTCCGGTGTCGGCAGCAGCCTTGAGTTGCTCGAGCGGCGACTGGCGCAGGGGCGGCTGGAGCGTGTCGAGGAGTACGTGCAGATGGCTCGGGAATCTACCCAGCGCGCCATCGGCCTGACCCAAAACCTGCTGGCCTTCGCCCGCAGCCAGCCATTGTCGCCTAATCCGTTGAATATCAACCGCCTGTTGCTGGAGGCGGAGCCGATGCTGCGCCAGACCCTAGGAGCCGAAATGCACCTGGACTGGCAGATGGACGTTGCGCCGTGGCTGTTGCAAGTCGATCCCGACCAGTTGCGCAACGCCCTCCTGCACCTGTGCAGCAATGCTCGCGATGCCTGCCTTGGCAAGGGTAAGGTGACAATCAGGACCTCCAACGAGCGGCTGGCGCTGAACAGTGGGGAGTCGGCCAGCTTGCCGGCAGGTGACTACGTCATGTTACAGATCGAGGACGATGGCCACGGCATGTCGCGCAATGATTTGGCCAGAGCCTTCGAGCCGTTCTTCACCACCAAGTCACTGGGACAGGGAGCCGGCCTTGGGCTGCCCATGGTGCACGGTTTTGTGCACCAGTCGGGGGGACAGGTGTGGATCGAATCCACCTTGGAAGAAGGGACTCGAGTGGTGCTGATGTTTCCTCGCCATACGGGACTGGAGCCTGAGACCGTCGTCCTGGGTGCGTTGCCGTTTCAGGCGCAGGGCATGCGGCTGCTGTTGATCGATGACGAAGTCAATCTGCGTGCTTTGATGAAGGAGGCCCTGCTCGAGTGCGGCTTTGAGGTGTGCGACGTGGCCGATGCCAATGGCGCGCTGACCGAGTTCAGGCGGGGCGCTCCGTTCGACCTGGTGATCACCGATATCGGTTTGCCAGGAGGCTTCAGTGGGCGTCAGGTGGCCAAGGCACTGCGCATGATCAAGCCGGAGCAGAAGATCCTGTTCATCACCGGCTTCACCAGCGACCCGGTCGAGCAGGCATTGCTCGACGAACCGGGCACGGCGTTGATGTTCAAGCCGTTCTCGTTGCAGACGCTGGTCACGCAGGTTCAGCGTATGTTGCAGGCCTGAGGCTGTCGTCAGAGCCCTTGCTGCAGGAACGGGTCGTCCGGGTTTTGCCGCTCCAGCTCGGCCAGCAGGACCTGGACATTCTGCAATTGGCCGGTTTCCTTCCAGTACTCGATCAGCAACACCCGAGCCCGGCGGTTGGCCGGCTGGCGACTGAGCACGGTCTCCAGCTGCTTCTGCGCGGCGTCCACCTGCTCTAGCTGGTGCAGGGTGACGGCCAGGGTGTAGCGATAGTCGTTGTTTTCCGGCTCCAGTTCGACCGCGCGTGCCAGGGCGAGCAGGGCGTATTCCTGTTGCTCGTGGCGGGTCAGCCACAGCCCCAGTTCATATTGCAGGAACGCCGAGTCCGGGCGCAGTGCCAGGGCCTTGGCCAGCACTTCGCGGGAGGCGTCGTGACGGCCTTGCTGTTCCAGCAGGCGTACCTGGGTGGCCAGTGCGTCCAGGCCTTCGGGAGCCACCGCCAGGCTGCGCTGCAGGGCCCTGGTGGCGGCGTCGTAGGCTTGCTCATGCATGTACAGCCGGGCCAGGTGAACCTGTGCCGCGGCGTCGTCGGGCTGTTGTTCCAGCGTCTGCTCGTACTGCTCCAGGGCATCCTGCAACGGCCCGAAGTACAAGCCGATGGCGTCGGGGTCGAGGCCGAGCAGGGCATCGACCGCGGCGAAGCGTACGCTTTGCTCGTCATCTTCCAGGAGCGGGCCCAGCACCAGGCTGCGCTGGGCGGCAGGCAGCAGGCGGTGGATGCTGGCGATGGCGGCACGCCGAACCAGCGGGTCGGCGTGCTCCAAGTCCTGCTGGGCCAGCTTCAGTGCTAGTGGCGACGGATAGTTGGGCAGTTCGGCATACAGCGCGGCGCGTCGGATCGGTGGCAGGTCGTCGCGTTTCAATTGCTGGTAGAGCACCCTGGCGGCGCCCGGCAGGCCGTCATGGGCCTGGCGCAGCGCCTTGCTGTAGCTGTGCGCCGGCAGGCTGGGCACCGCGGGCTGCTGGTCACGCCACAGATAGCCGATCGCGATGGGCAGCATCAGCACAAGCAGCAGGGCGATCAGGAGAAGGTGGCGTCGTTGCATCGGGCGGTCCGTGGGGGCGGTACGGCAGAGCTTGGGGCAGGCGCGGGGTAATTGCAATGTTCGCCCGGCGCTTGATCCTCTTGGCGGCGCGCATCGCCGGCCGGACACCCAGGGCGCCGTATTGTCCCCCCTTCCCATGTCAGCCCGCCTCCCCACGATCCATTAGCGTTCCGAGCATTTACGACTGGCTAAAGCAGGATGCTTACCAATGCTCTTCAGCGAACTCATGGCAGCGCTCTCCACCCGTGCGATCCGACTCCAGCGCGAGGAGGCCGACCTGATCGTCGAAGGCGATGAAGACACGCTCGATGACGCCCTGTGGGACGCGTTGGCGGCCCACAAGCCGGCGCTCTTGCAGATGCTTGCCGGCCTGGATCATGGATGGTTGAGCCCGGCGTTGCGCATCACGCCCGAGATGTTGCCCCTGGCTGGTCTCGACCAGGCGGCCATCGACCGCATTGTTGCCACTGTGCCCGGCGGCGCGGCCAACCTGCAGGATATCTACCCGCTGGCGCCGCTGCAGGAGGGCATGCTCTACCACCACCTCACGGCGGCCGATGGCGACCCCTATGTGCTGCAGGCCCAACTGCGCTTCGCCAGCCCCGAGCGCCTGCAGGCGTTCGCCGAGGCCCTCGACTGGGTGATCCAGCGCCATGACATCCTGCGCACGGCGCTGGCCTGGGAATACCTCGACCAGCCGCTGCAGGTGGTGTGGCGCAAGGCGCCGCTGGTCTGCGAGGCCGTCGAGCTGAACGGCGACGAGGATGTACGGGGCCAGTTGCGGGCGCGTTTCGACACTCATCACTACCGCATGGACCTGGGCCAGGCGCCGCTACTGCGCCTGGTGCATGCCCAGGCCCGCGACGGCGAGGTACTGGCCTTGCTGCTGTTCCATCACACCGTCATGGATCACACCGGGCTGGATATCGTGCGCCGCGAGATCCAGGCCTACCTGGCGGGTGAAGGTGAGCGACTGCCGGCCCCGGTGCCGTTCCGCGACCTGCTGGCCAGAAGTCGGCAGGCCCAGGATGAACAGGCCCATGAGGCCTTCTTCGGCGCCATGCTCGCCGATATCGACGAGCCGACCCTGGCCTTCGGTATCCAGGAGGTGGCCGGCCAGGCCATGGAGGAAGCCAGGCTGACCCTGGCTTCCAGCCTCAGCCAGCGCCTGCGGGCCCAGGCCCGGCTGCTCGGCGTGAGCCCGGCGAGCATCATGCACCTGGGGCTGGCGCGCCTGCTTGGGGCGCTGTCCGGACGCGAGTCGGTGGTGTTCGGCAGTGTGCTGCTCGGGCGTATGGCGGCGGGTGAGGGCGCTGAACAGGCCCTGGGCATGTTCATCAACACCTTGCCACTGCGCGTCGACCTGTGCGGGCAGGGTGTGCGTGAGGCGCTGTTGGTCACCCATCGACAACTGACGGCGTTGCTCGGCCATGAGCAGGCGCCCCTGGCCCTGGCCCAGCGCTGCAGCGGCGTGGTGGCGCCGACGCCGCTGTTCAACAGCATGCTCAACTACCGCCACAGTGCGGCGGGCGATGCGGCCGAGGTGATCGCGGTGGCGCCGGGCATCGATGTGGTGGGGGCCGAGGAGCGCACCAACTACCCCTTGAACCTGGCCGTCGACGACCTCGGCGAGGACCTGCGCCTGACGGTCCAAGCCCTTGCCGAGTGGGGCGCAGAGCGCTTGTGTGGGCAGTTGCGGCAGGTATTTGAAGGGGTGGTGGAAGCGCTCGAACAGCAGCCCGAGCGGCCATTGC